>CAIMWA010000061.1 GCA_903845045.1 uncultured delta proteobacterium
ACGTTCGCGAAGCGCAGAGCCCGGACGCTTTGCTGCCGGGCGTGAGCGCGGCGGGTCAAAATGGCTGAATATCATGCAGAACTGAAGCTGTGGTCGCGGTCTCGCGATGTGTAGAAGTGGAAGGGCTTCAGCCCGCGGCGAAGCCGATTGCGAGCGAAATCGATGCTGAACCGCCGCCCTTGCGGCGTTGCAATCGTTTCCCCGGGGGGACTACCGTACGCGCCCCGGAGGATCCGATGTCCAGTACCCGCCTCGCCAGCCGCCTCGTTTTGGTCGCCACGCTCAGCCTCGGCAGCGCCGCACTCGTCGGCTGCGAGAACGAGAACGAACCCGCGACCTGGGTGAACAAGCTCTCCGAGACCGCGAAGCGGCCGGCGGCGATGCTCCGTCTGCGGCAGATGTGGGAGTCGCGGCTCTCCACCGCGCACCCGTCGAACAACCTGCAGGACCCGGGCGTGCAAGCGTTCATCGCGGCCGCGGTGCCGCAGGTCTCGCAGGCCTTCGTCGACCACCGCGACGAGATCGGCGTGCGCAAGGAGGCCATCGAGATCCTCGCGAGCTGCAACGACCCGCGCGCCATCCCCGCACTGCTCAGCGCCCTCGAGTTCACGCCGGGCAACACCGAGAGCGAGCGCATCGCCCAGCGCGCGGCGCAGGCCCTCCGCGACCTGCACCCCGCGAACAACCCGCAGGTGGTGGCGCGGCTCCTCGCGACCATCGACCGCGCGTCGAGCAACAGCGGCGGCGGCCCCGGAATTCGCGAGGCGGTGATCCAGGCCCTCGGCGCCATCGGCGACCACGCCGCCGTCGACGTGCTCGTGCGCGTGCTGAAGAAGCCCATCGCCGACCAGGAGATCCGCACGGCGCGCGCCGCGGCCGACGCCCTCGGTGCCATCGGCGACACGTCGCAGCCCGTCATCGACGCGCTGATCTACGGGCTCTACCTCAACGTCCATCGCGCCAACGCCTTCAACAACTGCGCGCGCGCGCTCACGCGCCTCGGCGCGCCCGCCGCGGTGCCGCGGCTCCTCGCGACGGTGAGCAACCAGAACCCCGAGGTGACGCTGCTGATCCAGAGCTTCGCGTCGGTGCCGAACATGCCGCCGGTGCCGCCGGGGCTGCAGCAGTCCACGGCCATCGACGTGCTCCGCAGCTTCGCCGACCCGGCCGCCATCGACACCCTCGTGTCGCTGCTGCGCAACCGCGAGACCGTGGCGAACGTGCGCGGCGCCGCGGCCGAGACCCTCGGCTACACGGGCCTCGCGCTCGGCGCGACGGACCCGCGCCGCGAGGTCATCTACTCGCAGCTCTCGACGACCTTCAACGAGGGCACGCCCGGCGGCGCCGACGACATGGCGCCCACGGTGGCCCCGGCGCTCGTGCTCCTCGGCGACCCGCGCACCGTGCCGATCATCGTGCACCGCATCTCGACGCCGCAGATGAGCGCCGCCGACGCCGTGCCGTACCGCCTCGGACTGCTCATGCCGCTCGCGAGCGCGGTGCGCCACGACAGCTTCGCGCAGTTCGACCAGCTCGCCGAGCGCGCGGCGCAGCAGCTCGCGGCGCTCGTCGCGGCGGACGCCGGCGCGGCCGAGGAGGTGGCTCCGATCCAGCGCCAGCTCGCGACGATCCGTCAGGTGGCGAGCGTCGCCCACGACTGCGCCGACGGCGACCTCGCGTGCTACCGCGAGCGCCTGGGCAACGCCGAAAAGAACGTCGTCCGCAAGGCCGCGTACATGATCGCGTGGACCGGCGGCGACAGCCCCGCGGCGCGCCAGGCGCTGCTCTCGCAGGCGAACAACGCCGACCTCCTCGTGCGCCGCTCCATCCACGTCGCCATCGACGCGCTCTCGCCGCACGGCTGCGCGGAGTGCGTCACGCGGCTGCAGCAGGTCATCGACACCGAGCAGGGCCAGGAGAGCAAGTCGCTGCTCCACCTCGAGGCCCAGATGCTCATCGCCCGCCTCCGCGCGAGGCACTGATCCCCGATTCCGGGGATGTGCACCACGCTGCACACGCCCCCCGCCGATCTGCACATGCGCTTCACGTGCGGCATCGAAGGCACGCCCCGCGGCGAACGCCTCGGCACCCGCCGAATCCCCGAAGAATCGAGCACAATCGCGCGTTGGTCCGATGCACGCCACCGCTGGCATGGAGCGTGCGTTTTCTCCCTGGTCGGTGCCCCTCGCACCGCCCTCGACGATGCCGCACCGCCAAAACGCCGAACGCCGCCAACGCAGGCGCGACCGTAGCCAGGAGCCTCAGCGCGACTCGCGTCCACCGTCGCGCCCGCTGCGCGAGCACGTCATCACGGTGCTGGTGGCGGTGGTGGTCGCGGCGGTGGTGTCGGCGGCGTCGAACGCGTACTTCCTCCGGCACTACCAGTCGCGGATCCACCACGCGGCAGCCGGAGAGACGGTGCGCATCGACGACCTCGTCGCGAGCAACCGCATGCTGGCGCTGCCGATGGCGAACATGCCCCGTCGCGACTGGTCGGTGCAGCCGGCGTGGAATCTCCGCGGCCTGAGCCGCGAGGCCACCGAGGCGCTGCTGACGGAGACCATCGACGTCCCGTGGGAGCGGACCGCGCTGGTGCAGGCCACGGTGTGCGACGCCGACGGCTGCACGCTGCGTCCGCCGGTGGCATTGGTCGAGGCGCTGTCGGCGTCGTCGCGCTCGCGGCTCTACAACCGCCTCGCCGAGGACGACGACAACCCGCAGATCTACGACTGCTTCCACCGCCCGGCGTCCATGGGGCCGTTCAGCAGCATCCCGGGCATCCCCGAGGCCGTGCGGCCGCTCGTCGACGCGCTGACCTGGAGCCAGAACGGCGTGCCCTCGTTCTCGGACCTCGCGGCGGTGTGCTCGCACCTCCCGACGACCGAGGCGCGGCAGGACCTCATGCGCGCGCTGCTGGCGCGGCGCACCACCGACGTGGCCGTGCGCACCGACTCCAGGGCGTCCATCGACCGCATCGTCGCGGGCTTCGTGCCGGCGCAGCAGGCCGGCGTGCGGCAGCGCCTCGACGCGGCGCGGGCGTCGGGCCAGCGCACCGTCGGCATCGAGACGTTCATGCCCGAGTGGGCCCGCATGCGCGTCGGAACGTTCCCTCCGCCGTCGTCTCTGCACGACAACTGCTTCTCGACGTCGATGCGCTTCAGCGACCCGTCGCAGGCGCTCATCGGCGACTCCGACGGGCTCTCGGGGCTGCTCTACCAGCGCTACCGCGAGGTGCACGACGACGCGCGCTTCGGCGACGTGCTCGCGCTGCGCGACGCCCGCGGCCGCATCCTGCACGCCGCGAACTGGCTCGTCGGCGGCTACGTCTTCACGAAGAACGGCGACGGTCCGGTGCCGCCGTGGCGCGTCGTGGCGGTCGACGAAGTGCTCGCCGACTACCCCGCCACCGCCGTCGTCGAGACCTGGCGCCGGCGCTGACGCCTCGCGATCGGGCATGAACGTCGCACGCATCGGTGCTACCGATGCGCCGTGGCGACGACCCCCGACGCGAGCGCGACGCGAGAGGTTCCCTTCGGCTGGCGAGCGCGGCTGCAGGCCTCGCCGGAGGTCTTGCGCAACGCGTGGCGGGCGCTGGCCCTCGTGGCCGAGGCCGACCGCGGGCTGTTGGTGCAGCTCCTCGCGGGGCAGCTCGGCGACGCGGTGCTCACCGTGGGCGTGGCCGCGGTGGGACCTCGCATCATCGACGCCATCGTCGGGCGCGACGCCCGGGTGGCCATCGCGTGGGTGGCCGTGGAGCTCGCGCTGGTGCTGCTGCGCACGGCGGTCACGCAGTGGAACGTCTTCACCGGCGTCGCGCTGCGCTCGCGCCTCGGCCTGCACGTCAACCTGCTGATCCTCCACAAGGCCGCCAGCGTCTCGTACCCGCATTTCGAGGACCCGGCGTTCCTCAACCAGCTCGCGCAGGCACGTCGCGAGGCCACCGCGCGCCCCGTGGACCTCGTGAACCAGCTCCTCACGGTGCTTCGCAGCTCGGTGACGCTCGTGGGCTACGGCGCGCTGCTGTGGTCCCTCGGGCCGTGGGCGCTGGCGGTGCTGGCCTTCACCGGCGTGCCGCCGTTCGTCTCGGAGACGCGGCACGGGCGGGAGCTCTTCGCGTTGCAGCGCGCTCGCACGCAGCGCAACCGCCAGGCGTTCTACCTGGAGAACACGCTCACCACCGACGCCAGCGTGAAGGAGGTGAAGCTCCTCGGCCTGACGCAGTGGCTCATCGACCGCTACCGCGCCGTGCACGAGGGCTTTCACCACGAGGAGTTGGCCCTGCACGGCCGCCGCGCGCGCTGGAGCGTCGCGCTGTCGCTGCTGTCGACGGCGGCGTTCTACCTGGCCTACGTGGCCATCGTGCGGCGGGCCCTCGGCGGGGCCATCACCCTCGGCGCCATGACCCTGTACCTCGCGGTGTTCCGCCAAGGTCAGACGGCGATGCAGGGCGGCCTCTCGGCCCTCGCGAAGGTGTTCGAAGACAACCTCTTCATGGCCAACCTCTTCGACTTCCTCGGCCTCGAGGACGACGAGCCCGACGCGCCGCCGCCGGACTCCGACGCCGGTGCGCGGCCGCCGGAGGTGCGCTTCGAGCACGTGTCGTTCCGCTACCCGGGTGCCGAGCACGACGCGCTCACGGACGTCTCGCTGACCCTCGTGCCCGGCGAGACCGTGGCCCTGGTGGGGCGCAACGGCGCGGGCAAGACCACGCTGGTGAAGCTCCTCACGGGGCTGCACCGCCCGACGTCGGGGCGCATCCTGCTCGACGGCGTCGACCTCGCGACGATGCCCGCGCACGCCTACCGCGCGCGGCTCGCCGTGGTGCTGCAAGACTTCGCGCGGTTCCAGTTCAGCGTCGCCGACAACGTGGGCATCGGATGGCTCCCGTCCCGCGAGGACCGACCCTCCATCGACCGCTCGCTCCGCGACGCCGGCGCCGACGCGCTCGTGGCGAAGCTCCCGCAGGGCGCGGAGACGGCACTCGGGCGCGTCTTCGGCGGCGACGACCTCAGCGTCGGGCAGTGGCAGCGCATCGCTCTCGCGCGGGCGTTCATGCGTCGCAGCGGTCTCCTCGTGCTCGACGAGCCCACGGCGGCCCTCGACGCCGAGGCCGAGCACGAGGTCTTCGAGCGGCTGCGGGCCCTGAAGGCCTCACGCACCGCCGTGCTCATCACGCACCGCTTCTCCACCGTGCGCATGGCCGACCGCGTGCTCGTCGTCGAGGGCGGACGCATCACCGAGGCCGGCACGCACGCCGAGCTCCTCGCCCTGGGCGGCACCTACGCCTCGCTGTTCAACCTCCAGGCCGAGGGCTACCGGGCCTGAGCGGTCAGTCGCAGGTGCCGTCGGCGCCGCGGCCCGCCGGGTCCACGATGACCGCCGTCCCGGTGCGCTGCAGCGTCTGCGCGAAGCAGCCGTACTGCACCTTCACGGCGTCGAGCTGCGTGAAGATCGCGTGCGGGTCGTAGATGCCGTCGCCGCGGTACTGCACCACCGCACTGGTGATCTGCATGGCGGGAATGCCCCGCGAGAGGTTCGCGCGGATGGGGGTACGGCGCGAGGCCGTCGCGGCCGTCGAGGCGCAGCGCGTCCTGCATCGTGGGCCACACGGCGGCGCCGCCCTCGACGTGGCCGTAGGCGAGGGCGATCTCGTCGTAGGTGGTCGTCGCGAAGTACGAGTCGCCGAGGCCCACGGGCACGTACGCCGACACCGGAGCCTTTCCCGGCAGCGGCTCGCGCGAGAGGCGCGGCACGTAGGCCACCGGGTCCACGGGCTCCCAGAGCGTCTCGAGGAGGCCCATGACGGGGTGCGCGAAGTTCTGCGCGCGGCCCTGGAGCAGCGTGCCGAGCAGCGACGACACGCCGGGGATGATCTGCGACTGGAAGATGAATCGGGTCCAGTGGCCGCCGGCGCCGGTGGGGATCGCGCCGACGACGCGCGGCTCCGTGGCGGCGATGAAGTGCGTGTACATGCCGCCCATGGACTGACCCATCACCACGAGCCGCGAGAGGTCGAAGCGCGCGTCGGTGGCGCCGCTCGGCAGCGACGCGCCGGTGCACGCCGCCATCGCCGCCGCGGGAATGCGCAGGTTGCCGAGCGCCTCGATGAGCAGCCGCTGCTCGAAGAGCCCCTGGCGGAAGGTGTCGCGCATCGCCGCGGGGTTCATGAGGTTCAGGTACGCGAAGCCCGACGCGCCGGGCAGCCGCTCGGGGTTCACCGGCAGCGCCGACCCGACCACCGCGAAGCCCCGCGGCGCGAGGTGGTACGCGGGGCCTTCGCCCAGCGTGTAGCAGCCCGGCATGCCGTTCTCCGGCCACTGCCGCGCGCCGGTGCACGGCGTCGCCGGGGTGTCGGGGTGCCACGTGCCGCGCGCCACGGGCTCGTCGCTGTAGCCGCCGGAGCCGTGCGAGAGCGTCACCAACGGATAGCCCGCCGCGGGCATCGCCGCGCGCGGACTGGTGATGACCAGCGGCACGTGGTCGTAGGCGGGCAGGTCGGGATACGTCGTCGTCATCGGCACGCCGTCGGCGCCGATGCGAAAGAGCCCGTCGGTATTGAAGGGCGGCGAGCCGAACTGGAACTGCGGCATCGTCGCCGTCGCGTGGAACACGCAGTACCGCGGGTGCGTCGCGGCGTCGTCGGCGGGGTCGTGGGCGAGGCCGTCGACGGTCACGTCGAAGCGGTCGACGACGCGGTCGCCGAGCTGCGCGGTCTCGGCCACGACGTCGCCGGTGGTGAACACCGTCGCGGCGATGACCGACGCGCGGTCGACGCCGGCGGTGGCGAGGGCGTCCCACAGCGGCGCGTAGGCGGTCGCGGCCGCGGCGCCGAGGCGCGCGTTCGGAACGTGCCCGTCTCGCAGCGCGGCGAAGTTCACCGAGGGGAGCACCGCGCGGTTCGAGGCGTCACGAAGCGCCGACGTCAGCACGAAGGCGTAGCTGCGCCCGCCGTGCAGCACGAAGCCCGGAACGGGCGCGACGGCGAGCGTTCCCGCGGGGGTGTACCCGTCCTCGGCGAGCGTCGCGGCGACCGTCGGCACGAGGTGGCCGCGCTCCGGCGAGCGGGCGTCGACGTCGACCAGCAACACCGCCTCGCGAGGGGTCGCGGCGATGACGTCGCCGAGCGCCCGCGGCGCGAGGTCGGCGTCGAAGCGGAACCAAGCGACGGGCACCACAGGAAACCCGGTGCGCTGCTGGGCCACGTCGAGGGCCCCGCGCACCAACGACACCGTCGCAGGGTGCGGAAAGCCCCGATAGTCGGGGCCACCGCCGGTCGCGCGACGCAGGTCCGACGGGAACGGGAGGTCGTAGAAGTGCGCCGGGTCCGAGGTGTCGGTGTCGAGGTCGAAGACCTGCCGCGCGGGGCCCGCGGGAACGTCCGGCGCGGAGGCATCGGGGGCGGCTGAATCCTTCGTGCGTGCGTCGGCGGAGGCGGCGTCGGCGGGCACCGTGGCGTCGAGCACCACCGTCGGCACCGACGACGAACACCCCCCGGCGAGGACCAGGGCCAGCACACCGAACGGACGGCTCTTCATGCGCGGGAGCATTCGCGAGTCGGCGCCCCGGACGCAACGCCCCCGCCCCGTTGGACAGTCTGCGACGGCAATGCTAGCGGTGCTTCGGGCGACAAGACTGACACGTCAGTTCAGTTGGTGTCGCGCAGGAGGCCGCACGATGGACGCAGGTCGCAGGGAGCCCGTGGTGATCGGGGTGGACGTCGGCTCGACGACGGTGAAGGCCGTCGCCATCGATCCGGTCACCCGCGAGGTGCTCTGGTCCGATTACCAGCGGCATCACACCCGGCAGCCCGAGAAGGTCCTCGAGCTCCTCGAGGCCATCGAGGCGGCGTTCCCCGCGTCCCCGCGGGATCGCTGGCGCATCTTCGCCACGGGCTCCGGGGCCGCGCCGCTCTGCAAGGGGCTGAGCGCCCGCTTCGTCCAGGAGGTGAACGCCGTCACGCTCGCGGTGGAGACGCTGCACCCCGACGTCGGCTCCGTCATCGAGCTCGGCGGGCAGGACGCGAAGATCATCATCTTCCACCGCAACCCCGAGACCGGCGAGAAGACCGGCGCGCCGAGCATGAACGACAAGTGCGCGTCGGGAACGGGCGCCACCATCGACAAGTGCATGATCAAGGTGGGCATGGACCCCGCCGACGTGCGCCTGCTGCACTTCGACGACGCCAAGCTCCACCACGTCGCGGCGAAGTGCGGCGTCTTCGCCGAGACCGACATCGTCAACCTCGTGAAGAGCGGCATCCCGTCGAACGAGATCCTGTGCTCGCTGGCCGACGCCATCGTGCTGCAGAACCTGTCGGTGCTCACCCGCGGGTCGACGCTGAAGCACCGCGTGCTGCTCCTCGGCGGACCCAACACGTACCTCCCGTTCCTGCAGGAGTGCTGGCGCAAGCGCATCCCCCAGACGTGGGCCGAGCGCGGCTACGACTGGCCCTCGGACCGCCCCGTCGAGGAGACCATCTTCGTCCCCGAGAACGCCCAGTACTACGCCGCGTTCGGCGCGTGCGTGTACGGCATGCACGAGCCCGCGGGCGTCGGCGTGTACGCGGGCCTCGACGGGCTGCGCGATTACCTCTCCAACGGACGCAAGGCGCGCCTCGGCGAGAGCGCCGGTCCTCCGCTGGCGGCGAACGAGGCCGAGCTCGTGGCCTTTCGCGCGGCGTACACCATCCCGCGCTTCGTGCCGCAGGAGCTCGCGCCGGGGTCGACGCTGCGCGCCGTCATCGGCCTCGACGGAGGCTCCACGTCGTCGAAGGCGGTGCTCGTCGACGAGCGCGGCGACGTCGTGCAGAAGGCCTACCAGCTCTCCAAGGGCAACCCCATCCAGGACGCCAAGGAGCTTCTCGGCGAGCTTCGCACGTGGGTGGAGTCCCAGGGCGCGAAGCTCGAGGTGCTCGGCTTCGGCGCCACGGGCTACGCCGCCGACGTGCTCCACGAGGCGATGCAGGCCGACGTGAACGTCGTCGAGACCGTCGCCCACATGATGAGCGCGGTGCGCTTCTTCGGCGACGTCGACGTCATCTGCGACATCGGCGGGCAGGACATCAAGGTCCTGTTCATCAAGAACGGCGACATCGCGAACTTCCGGCTCTCGAACAGCTGCTCCGCGGGCAACGGCATGCTGCTGCAGGCCATGGCCGACCAGTTCGGGCTCAAGGTCACGGACTACGCCGAGACGGCCTTCGCGGCCTCCCTCGCGCCGAAGTTCTCTTACGGCTGCGCGGTGTTCCTCGACACCGACCGCGTGAACTTCCAGAAGGAGGGCTTCGCGAAGGAGGAGCTGCTCGCCGGCCTCGCGCAGGTGCTGCCGAAGAACGTCTGGCAGTACGTCGTGCAGATCCCCCGCATGGCGTCGCTGGGGCGGCGCTTCGTGCTCCAAGGCGGCACCCAGTACAACCTCGCGGCGCTCAAGGCGCAGGTCGACTACATCAAGGAGCGCGTGCCCGGCGCCGAGGTGTTCGTGCACCCGCACACCGGCGAGGCCGGGGCCATCGGCGCGGCGCTCGAGACGCTGCGCGTGGTGACCCGCCGCGGGAGCAGCACCTTCATCGGCCTCGACTCCGCCGTCGAGCTCACCTACACGACGAAGAACGACGAGGAGACCGTCTGTCACTTCTGCACCAACGAGTGCAAGCGCACGTTCATCGACACGCGGCGCCCGGACGGATCGACGACGCGCTACATCGCCGGGTTCTCCTGCGAGAAGGGCACCGTCGAGAGCGAGGCCGCGATGCTCGAGCTCGTCGCGAAGCAGAAGAAGATCGCCAAGGCGCACCCGAACCTCGTCGACTACGAGGCCAAGCGGGCCTTCGCGCACATCCGCGCCGTCGCACCGATGCCCGAGGCGGGCGCGACGGTGCACGACTTCGAGCTCCGCAAGGGGCTCTTCTCGACGCGCCGCGTGGCCGTGACCCGAGGCTTCCGCCGGTCGTCCGTCGAGGCCCAGGAGCGCCGTCGCCGGGTGCGCATCGGCATTCCCCGGGTGCTCAACCTCTACTCCACGGCGCCGTACTTTCGCGCGTGGTTCGAGGCCGTCGGCGTGCCGCGGAACCACATCGTCTTCAGCGACGAGACCACCGAGGAGCTCTGGGTCGAGGGAGGCAAGTACGGCTCCATCGACCCGTGCTTTCCGTCGAAGGTGGCGCAGGCGCACGTGCACAACCTGCTGTTCCACCACCACTCCGCCGCGAAGCCGCTGCAGTACATCTTCTTCCCGGTGCTCACGCACGTGCCGTCCTTCGGCGAGAACGTGATGGACAAGGCGAGCTGCCCCATCGTCGCCGGCGCCCCCGAGGTGATGAAGGCCGCGTTCACCAAGGAGGTCGACTTCTTCGCGCAGCGCGGCATCGAGTACCTCGACCCGGCGCTCACCTTCGGCGAGCCGAACCTCACCGCGCGCCGCATGTTCGAGACCTTCGCGTCGCGGCTCGGCGTGACCGACGACGAGGCCGACCACGCGCACCGCGAGGGCATGGCTGCGCTCGAGGCCTTCGAGCTCGACCTCCAGGAGAAGGGCCGCGCCATCCTCGACACCGTCGAGGCCGAGGGGCGCGTAGCGATCCTCATGGTGGGCCGGCCGTACCACTCGGACCCGGGGCTGAACCACGGGCTGCCCGAGGAGTTCCAGGCGCTCGGGTACTCGATCCTCAGCGTGCGCTCGCTGCCGCGGGACCCGGCTTACCTGAAGCGGTATTTCGGCGAGGAGGTGGCCCGCGGCCAGCACCCCCTCGACATCAACGACGTGTGGCCCGAGAACTACTCGGCGAACAGCGCGCAGAAGGTGTGGGCGGTGAAGTTCGCGGCGCGGCACCCGCACGTGGCGCTGCTCGACCTGTCGTCGTTCAAGTGCGGCCACGACGCGCCGACCTACGGCATCGTCGAGAGCATCGTGAGCGCGGCGGGCACGCCCTACGCGGCGCTGCACGACATCGACGCGAACAAGCCCGGCGGGTCCATCAAGATCCGCGTGAAGACCTACGCGCACTCGTTGAAGCTCCATCAGGAGGCCCTCGAGGACGAGGCGCGCAAGCGCGACGAGCTCGGCGCGAGCGTGGCCCGCAAGCGGCTCGAGCTGTTGGAGCGCAAGCGCGAGCAGCTCGCCGCGCGGCGGCAGCACGACGCGGCGCTCGACGCCGAGATCGCGGCGCTGGCGGACAAGGTGTCGGTCTATCAAGCGGCCCCGCGGCACGAGCCGCCGGCGGGCCTGGTGCAGATCAAGCGACGAACGGACGCGGGCCTGGTCCGCGCCGGCGAGTGAAGGGACGGAGGCCATGGTGATGGAGACGCAATCGAGCCGCGTGCGGCTGCCCCTGTTCGGCGACGCCCCGGCGAACGCCGATGTCGACGTGGACGCCGAGCTGAAGGCCTGGGAGGAGGCCGAGCGAGCCCGCCTCGGCATGCGCTCCGAGCGGCGGCAGTGGGCCGACGGCATGCTGAAGCCGCAGATGACCAAGGCCGAGCGCGCCAACGTCACGCTGCTCATCTCGGGGCTCACCGCGGCGCAGGACTTCCTCGTCGAGGGGGCGCTGCGGGGCTTGGGTTACAACGTCGAGTATTACGGCATGGCCAACGGCGCGGCGCTGCAGGCCGGCAAGGAGTTCGGCAACCGCGGCCAGTGCAACCCCACGTATTTCACCGTGGGCTCGCTGGTGCAGCACCTCATCACGCTGCGTGACGAGCGGGGCCTCACGGCCGAGCAGATCGTGCGCGACTACGTGTACCTCACGGCGGGCGCGTGCGGTCCGTGCCGCTTCGGGATGTACGTCACCGAGTACCGCAAGGCGCTGCGCGACGCGGGCTTCGACGGGTTCCGCGTGATGCTGTTCCAGCAGCAGGGCGGGCTCTCGCAGGCCACCGGCGACGACGTCGGCCTGGAGATGAACCCCGACTTCTTCATCGCGATCATCAAGGCCCTGGTCTGCGGCGACGTGGTGAACGCCATGGGCTACCGGCTGCGGCCCTACGAGGTCGAGCCCGGCGCGACGAACGCCGCCGTCGAGAAGGTGAAGCGCAACCTCTACGAGGCGCTGCGCGCGCGCACCAACATCTTCGCCGCGCTCTACCGAAGCCGCGCCGAGTTCGCCGCGGTGAAGGTCGACCGGCTGCGGGTGCGCCCGAAGGTCTGCATCATCGGTGAATTCTGGGCGATGACGACGGAGGGCGACGGCAACTACCACCTCCAGCGCTTCCTCGAGTCCGAGGGCGCCGAGAACGACATCCAGCTCACCACCGCGTGGCTCCTCTACAACATCTGGGAGGTCGCCCGGGACACCCGCGAGCGCCGCGACCTGCGCCGCGCCGACGGCGGGCAGTACGGGCTCGAGGGCTACGACGGCTTCGACGTCGCCAAGCGCCTCGCCACCATGCGCCTGGCCGAGTGGGGCCTGCGCGTGGGCTTCCAGTGCTTCGCGCTGCCCCTCGGACTCCGCGGCTACACCCTGCCCGACATGGACAAGGTCGCCGAGGTGGCCTCGGGGCACTACTCCAACGACCTTCGCGGCGGCGAGGGGCACATGGAGGTCGGCAAGCTCATCGTGAACGTCGTGGGCCGCAAGGCGCACATGACGCTCAGCGTGAAGCCCTTCGGGTGCATGCCGTCGTCGGGCGTGTCCGACGGCGTGCAGACGCTCATCACCGCGCGGTACCCGGGAACGCTCTTCTGCGCGGTGGAGACCAGCGGCGACGGCGCCACGAACTTCTACTCGCGCGTGCAGATGTACATGTTCAAGGCCCGCCTCGCGGCCGAGGAGGAGTACCGCACCGCGCTGAAGTCCACCGGCGTGACCGAGGACGAGCTGCGCGCCTACCTCGCCGCGAACCCGCGCTTCGCGTCGCCGCTGCACAAGCCCCCGCACGCGGGCTGCGGCACCACCACGGACCTCGTGCACGAGCTCGCGCCGCGCATCCGCATGACCCGCACCGAGCGCACCGTGAAGGACCTTCGCGCTGCCGCGACGGCTCTGCGCGGGGTCGCCGCGGCCGCGCCCGGAGTGCTCCGCCGCGCCGGCGACGCGCTTCGCGACGAAGGGTTCCGCGCGCAGCTTCGCGCCGACGGCGAGGTGCTCTCGGACCTCGTCCGCGGGAAGGTCGCGAAGCACTGGGGCCCCCTCGTCGACAAGCTCGCTCGCAAGGCCGTCTTCGAGAGCGCCCCGGCCATCGCGTCCGTCGGCGACGCCTGACCGTCAGCGCTCCGTGATCAGCGGCGCCGCGAGCGCCGCGTGCGACCACACCGAACCACCCGTTCCACCGACGCAGCGCGATCTGCCGCGGGAGACCACGCCGACGACGGCGCCGGTGGACGGGTCCAGCGCGGGCCCGCCGCTGTCGCCGTTGCACGAGCCCTCGCCGGTCTCGAACTCGGCGGACGTCGCGCCGACGACGCTCACCCGCTCGCGAAAGTACCGCACGCCCACACCCGCGGTGGCGCCGTCGCCGCGCCGCCCGAAGCCCACCAGGGAGACCGTGCCGCCCGCGCGCGCCACGGGGTGCGGCGCCACGGGCACCGGGTCGATGCCGGTGACGGGACGGTCGAGCACGAGCACGGCGACGTCGTGGCCGCAGAGCCGCGTGCCCGGGAGCGTGCGCAGCCGAAGCCCGCGCGCGACGGCGTGGCCGGTGCGGACGTCGTCGCCGGTGACCACGACGATGGACGACGGCGGCCGGTCGCCGAGGATCTGCGGTGCGGGGTTGGTGCAGTCGACGTGCTCGTCGACGAAGCTCACGCAGTGGCGGGCGGTGAGCACCTCGTCGGGGCGAACGAGGGTGCCGGTGCAGAGCGCCTCGCCGTTGAGGACGAGGGCGACGACGGCCGGGTGGCGCCCATGGTCGGGAACGCCGTGGATGACCTCGTCGGTGGTGGCGCCGGTGTCGGCGGTGGCGCCGCAGCCGGCGGCCAGAACGAGGGCGAGAACGAACATCGGGAGGGTGTGCGGGTGCTTCATGGGGTCGGTGGCTCCTTTCGCCGAGGGGCCCGTCACCACCCTTCGTGCCGACGCTCGCACCCTTGAAAACAAGGTGTTTGCCACGGTCCGCCGGGGTGGCGGGGTGGCGGCGGGGGTGGCGGACCGGGGTGGCGGCCTTGCGCGAACGCATCGCGGCCGGACCGGGGTTCGCGTACGGTGCGAGGGTGTTCCCTCGGCGTTTCCGACCGTCCCTGCTTCTCGGTGCCGTCGCGGTGGTCGTCGTCGCCGCGGGCTGCCCCCGGCGCGCGCCCGACGCTGCGGCGCCGCGGGATCCGAACGTTCGCCTGCACGTGGAGCACGCGCCCGGCGTGCCCGTCGTCGACGTTCGGGACCAGCCCGACGGCGGCACCGTGCGCCTGCAGATCGGCGCGGCGGCGGTGCAGCTCCCCTCGCGCGAGCCTGAACCTCCGCCGACGACGCCGGAGTGATAGCATCGCGGCCGCTGTCGTGACCGTCTCGCCTCCGCCGTGGCTCGCTGAACCCCTGCCCTGGACCGCCGCGGCGTCGCCCATCGAGATCCCTCGGGCGCCGCTGGACGGCGAGACCGAGGCCGCGCTCGCGCTCGGGCGCTACGTGCCGATCTTCGGCTGGGGCGCGACCGAGGACGAGGCCCGCCGCGTCGTCGCGCTGCTCTTCCGCGCGTTCTCGTCGGAGTCCGATCCGAGGGCCATCGACGGGCTCGCGGCGATGCTCGTGCACCCGTCGCTCGGCGCGCGCCCCCTCGCGTACCTCGCCGACGCCGTGCGCACCGGCGTCGCCCCCGCGGCGTGGGCACGCGTGGCACTCGGCGCGTCGGGTCTCCTCGGAGCCTCGGACGCCCTGCGCG
>CAIMWA010000062.1 GCA_903845045.1 uncultured delta proteobacterium
ACCACCGCGTCGGTGCCGCTCCCGGCGGGCCGTCGCCGCCTCGCCGTCGTCGTGGCGAACCCGACGAGCGCGGCGGTGCCGTACACGATCACCGTCGCGGCGCGCTGACCGCGTCTCCGCTCAGCCTCCGAAGCGCTCGGGCTCGACGCCGATGCGGGCGCACAGCGCGTCCCAGAGCTTCGCTCGCTCGGCGGCGGTCTCGCGGGTGCGCGCGAGGCGGTGCGTATCCTGGGGCGCGCGGTCGAAGTAGAAGCGTCCGTCGGGGTGCGCGGCGGCGGGCGAGGCCGCGAGCCACACCGCGGTGTCCGCGCCCTCCGCGGGGGTGCGCAGGATCGCCCGCGTGAGGGCGTGAAAGCGCGGCAGCGACGTGAGCACCCCCGGCGTGTCGGCCCAGCCCGGGTGCATGGAGCTCGAGCGCACCGCCGGGAACCGCTCGTGCAAAAGCTCCGCGAGCACCACCTGCGCGCGCTTCGTGCGGGCGTACGCGACGACGCCGTCGTAGCCCTTCGCAGGCGGCGGCGCGAAGAGCGCTTCGACATCGAGCCGCTCGGAGTACATGCCCCCGGACGACACGTGCACCAGGCGCGGCTCCGTCGACGCGAGCATCCGCGGCCAGAGCAGGTGCGTCAGCAGGAACGGTCCCACGAGGTTCGTCGCCACCGCGAGCTCGAGCCCGTCGGCGGTGGTCGACGCCGCCAGCGGGAGCACGCCGGCGTTGTGCACGAGCACGTCGACGCGCCCCGCGAAGCCCGCGGCGAAGGCGCGCACCGACGCGAAGTCCGACACGTCGACGCGATGCACCGCGAGGGAGCCCGTACCCCCGTCGCGGAGCAGCGCCGCGCGCACCGCCTCGCCCTTGGGGACGTCGCGGCAGAGCATCGCCACGTCGGCGCCGCGGGTGAAGAGCCCGCGCGTGATCTCGACGCCGAGGCCCGAGCTCGCGCCGGTGACGAGGCACACGCGCCCGCGCAGGTCGACGTCGAGGTCGTGCGCGGCGAAGCGTCGCGCGTGGCGGCGATGGCCCGTGCGGTCGAAGGAGAAGACGATGGAGCGGTCGAGGAGGGCGTCGAGCATGACGGCGCAACCATGACGCGTCCCGGGGCGCTAGGGTACCGCCGCGATGAGCGACCACGAGACCTACGCGCGCTATTACGCCACCTGGTACGCCGCGGGACCCGACCGCACGCGGCAGATCCTCGCGCACTACGCCCGCGAGCTCGGACCGCACCTGCCGGCTTCGCGCGACCTGCGCTGCCTCGACGTCGGCTGCGGCACCGGCAACCTGCTGCGCTACCTTCTGGCCGAAGGATTTCGCAGCGTCGAGGGCCTCGAGGTCAACCCCGCGCAGGCGGCCAACGCGGGAGACCTTCGCCCGCGCATCGCCGTCAGCGACGACACCGCCGCGTGGCTCGAGGCGCGGCCGGGCGCCTACGATCTCATCGTCTCGACGGACGTCCTCGAGCACGTGCCGCGCGGCGAGCGGGTGCGCTTCACGTCGGCCCTTCGCGGGGCGCTCGCGCCGGGGGGATTGCTGCTGTGCACCACCCCCAACGCCAACGCGGGCCTCGGGATGCGCTGGCGCTACATCGACGACACGCACCACACGAGCTTCACCGAGCACTCGCTGACGTTCCTGCTGCGGGCCGCGGGCTTCGACGACGTCCGCATCGCGCCGTCGGAGATCTTTCGTCAGCCCGACGTCCGCGGCGCGTGGATCAAGGGCCCCGCGGCGGCGCTGTTGCGCAGGGCCGTGCGCGCGGCGCGGCGCCTCGAGTACGTCGCCGAGCTCGGCGTCGAGGAGGGGTTCGGCGTGCCGCTCACGGTGAACCTCCTCGCGAGGGCGCGGGCCGCGGTCAAGATGTGTGGATCAATGTCGGACCGAGGCAGCGCGTCGAGATGCGAGCCAGGCAAGGACGATCGCTGAAACCGCACTGAATGTGCG
>CAIMWA010000063.1 GCA_903845045.1 uncultured delta proteobacterium
ACGGTGATGCTCGTCGGCGTGATGTCTCCGGTCACGTTGCCCGCGATCATCGCGTACGGCACCGCACCAAAGGGCTCCCGCGGCGCCATCTCCGAATCCGATCCCACGGTCACGCCCAGGAAGCGCGAGCGACCGCCGAAGAGCGCCGGCGTCAACGGCGTCGTCGCGCCGAGCTGCGCCGAGAAGTACCCGTCGTCGAGGGTGACGGTGATGGTCTCGCTCCACAGCGCCGTTCCGCCGGTCGCGGTGTCGTAGATCCGGTAGACGACGGACTGCGTCCCGCTCACCGGCGCTCCCGAGCGGTCGAGGAGACGGCCCTGGTGGATCATCGTCGACGGCACCTGCGCGCTCGCCGGCGCCGCGATGGACATCGCCACCGCCAGCACGAGCACTCCGAAACCATCGCGAAATCGCATCATCCGCACTCCTTCGTCGAAGCCGCTCAGCGAGCGCCGAGGATCGCCGTCAACCCGCCGCGCAGGCGGTAGTTCGGCGATCGCGACGTCGTCTGTTGGACGCTCGGACCCCCGAGCGTCGAGACCATCTGAAAGTTCGTCGAGCGCAGCAGGGCCCCAGCCGCCACCACCGCCATGCCCGCTCGCGGATGCGCCACCGCCGCGTCGGCGACCGCCGCGTCGACACCGCCGGCATCACCCGATGCATCCGCTCCGCCGTCCAAGCTCGCGCCATCGGCCGCGCCCGCATCGACCGCGGCATCGACGGCGTCGCGCGGAACCTGGACGTCCGCCGCATCGAGCACCGTGCCGACGTCGACGAGCGCGACGTCCCTCGCGACGCCCGCGTCCGTCGTCGACGCCGTGTCGGTGCCGCCGCACGCTTGCATCGCCGCCGCGAGCGCCAGCACTCCAGCGTACCGGCCCAGGACCTCGCGTCGCGATGAAGCCATCGAAGCGACGCTAACTGCCGTAGCAACCGCGCGTCAACGCACGCGTTCAGCGCGCGCAGGACCCCGCGTCGTCGGCGACGGCCTCGCAGCCGTTGCGAGCGTCGCCGTCGCAGTCGCGCCAGCCCGGGTCGCACTCCGCCCCGCCGCACGCGCCATGGAGGCATCGCGCGATGCCGTGGGGGTACGCGCAGACGGTCCCGCAGCGCCCGCAGTCGAAGGCGTTGCGAGAGACGTCGGTGCAGCGACCGCCGCAGCAGGTCTGACCGAGCCCGCACACGGCGCCGCACGCACCGCAGTTCGCCGAGTCGAACGACAGATCGACGCACGCCCCCGCGCACGCAGCGCCGTCCGCGCACCCCGGAGCATCGATCGCCGTGGCGAGACGCTGATCTGCGACCACGTCCGCGGCATCGACGACGGGTGCGTCGCGCAGCGTCGCGTCGACGACGAGGGCAGCGGGGTCCGACGCGCAGGCCGCGGCGAAGAGCACCGCGATGGAGCCGGACACGCGCACGTCAGTCGGCGAGACGCACCACGTGCCAGGTCTTGCGACCCTTGCGAAGCACGATGAAGCCGCCGTGGAGCACGTCGTCGACGCCGAGCACGCGCTGAAGCTCCGAGACGACCACGCCGTTCACCGAGGCCCCGCCCTGCGTCACCGCGGTCTTGGCCTCGCTGCGAGACTTGTAGAGCCCGGCGTCGGCCAACACCTTGACCAACGCCGCGTCGGCCGTGCCGAGGGCGCTGCGCGGCACCGTGTGTCCCGGCGCCGTGCGAAACGCGGCCGCGAGCGCGTCGGCCCCGAGCCCACGCAGGTCGCCGCCGTTGAACAGCACCTCGGTGGTTCGCTGCGCCGTCGCGAGTGCCTCGTCGCCGTGCACGAAGCGCGTCACCGACTCCGCGAGGAACCGCTGCGCCACGCGCTTCGCCGGGTCGCCCGCGTGCGCCGCGAGCACCTCGTCGATGGCCGCCGTCGCCTCGAGGGTGAGCATGCGGCCGAAGCGCTCGACGTCGTCGTCGGCGGTGTTGAGCCAGAATTGGTAGAACTCGTAGGGCGACGTGAGCGCCGGGTCGAGCCACACGTTGCCCTGCTCGCTCTTGCCGAATTTCGCTCCATCGGAGCGGGTCACGAGGGGCGTCGTCACGCCGAACGCGTCGGCGCCACGAAGCCGCCGGATCAGGTCGATGCCCGACACGATGTTTCCCCACTGGTCGCTGCCTCCGAGCTGCAGCGCGCAGCCGAAGCGGTCGTGCAGCGCGAGGAAGTCGTAGGCCTGCAGCAGCATGTAGCTGAACTCGGTGTACGAGATGCCCTGCTCGCGCTGCTCGAGGCGCGTGCGCACGGAGTCGCGCTGCACCATCGCGTTCACCGAGAAGTGCTTGCCGACGTCGCGAAGGAACTCGAGCATCCCGATGCGCCCGAGCCACTCGGCGTTGTCGACGAGCACCGCGCCGGTCGGTCCTCCGCCGAAATCGAGGTAGCGACCGAGCTGCGTGCGGATGCCCGCGAGGTTCTCCGCGAGCTTCTCCGGCGACAGCATGGTGCGCTCGGCGGCCTTGCCGCTCGGGTCGCCGATGAGCCCGGTGCCGCCGCCGACGACGGCCACGGGGCGGTGTCCGGCGCGCTGCAGGCGCACGAGCAGCAGGATCTGCAGAAGGCTGCCGACGTGCAGGCTCGCCGCCGTGGGGTCGAAGCCGATGTAGCCGGTGACCGGCCCAGCGCGCAGCGCCGTCGCGAGGCCGTCGTCGTCGGAGATCGCGTGCACGAGGCCGCGGCCGCGCAGGTCGTCGAGGAAGTTCGTCATGAGGAGGGGCTCCGAGGGGACCGGCGAGCGGTTCGAGGGCGTGACCGAGCGGAATGTCAGGCGAGCACGCTCGACAGCGCGACGGCCTCGAGGCCGTGCGCCTGCGCGACGGCGCCGTAGGTGCACGCGCCGTCGAAGCAGTTGATGCCGAGGGCCAGCGCCGGGTCGTTGCGCGCCGCGCCGACCACGCCCTGGTTCGCGATGGCGAGGGCGTAGCGCATGGTGGTGTTGGTGAGCGCGAACGTCGACGTGTGCGCCACGGCGCCCGGCATGTTCGGCACGCAGTAGTGGATGACGCCGTCGACCTCGTAGGTCGGGTTGTCGTGGCTCGTCGGGCGCACCGTCTCGATGCAGCCGCCCTGGTCGATGGCGACGTCGACGATGACCGAGCCCTTCTCCATCTTCGCGACGAGCGCGCGATCCATCAGCCGCGGCGCGACGGCGCCCGGGACGAGCACGGCGCCGATGACGAGGTCCGCGCGGGTGACGGCCTCTTCGATGTTCGCGTGGTTCGAGTAGAGGGTCTCGATGGAGCCGCCGAAGATGTCCTCGAGGTAGTCCATGGTCTCGGCCTTCACGTCGAGGAGCGTGACCTGGGCGCCCATGCCGATGGCGATCTTCGCAGCGTTGCGCCCCACGACGCCGCCGCCGAGGATCACCACGCGACCGCGCCGCGTTCCCGGCACGCCGCCGAGGAGCACGCCCTTGCCGCCGCGCCACTTCTCGAGCGACGTCGCGCCGGCCTGCACGGCCATGCGTCCGGCGACCTCGGACATCGGGCGCAGCAGCGGCAGCGATCCGTCGGCGAGCTGGATGGTCTCGTAGGCCACCGCGCGCACCTTCTTCTCGAGCAGCTTGCGCGTGAGCGTCGGCTCCGCGGCGAGGTGCAGGTACGTGTAGACCACGAGCCCGGGGCGGAAGTATTCGAACTCCGCGGGCAGCGGCTCCTTCACCTTCATGACCATGTCGGCGCGGTGCCAGACCTCGCTCGCCGACTGCGCGATGGTCGCGCCCGCCTGGACGTAAAGCTCGTCGCGCAGGCCCGACCCGTCGCCAGCGCGCGTCTCGACGAGCACCGAGTGCCCCTGCGCGACGAGCTGACGAACGCCCGCGGGCGTCATTCCGACGCGGTACTCGCGGGTCTTGATCTCCTTCGGAACTCCAATGATCACGGCGCTGCGCTCCTTCCGGCCCCCGCCGGGGGCCGCCTCTGCGCGCGGAGGATAACGCCGGACCTGCGATCCCACGCAAGCACTCTCCGGCTGGTCCGCCGCGGGGCACGCGTGTACGGTGCGCGCCGCGTGCGCAAGGCCCTCTGGATCGTCATTTCCGTCGCCGCCTTGATCCTGCTCGCGCTGCTCGCGGGCTGGCGGGCGGGCCTCGTTCGTGCGCCCTGGTCCGCGCGCTACGACCGGCTGGCCGAGCAGCTCCGCGATCGCGGCACCGTGGCCGTCGTGGGCGGGGTGCCCCTCGGATTGCCGACCGTCGAGGCGTCGCTGCGCGCGGCGTCGCACGTCGCGGGGCTCGACGCCGCCCTCGCCGGCGAGGATCCCGCGGCCGTCGCGCGGGTGATCACGCGCGCCCACCTCGACGGCCTCCTCGTCCGCGTCGACGGACCCTCTGCGGGCGGCAAGAGCGTGCGCGCGCGGCTGCAGCGCATGGAGCCCGTGGAGGGCCTCACCGCCGTCTTCCTCGACGAGAGCGCGGCGCTCTACGAGTGCGAGGCGCCGATCACGCTCTCGGCCGACGATGCCCGCCGCCTCGTCTCCGTGGCTCGGGTGATCCTCGCGGGCGCCGCGGCGCCGCCGGAGCGCATCTTCCCCGAGTCGTTGCGGGCGGCGCGGCCCGTCGAGGTGGGCCTGGTGGTGCGCGACGGCGACACGCCGATCCTCTGGCGCTCGACGCGCGGCGGGTCCATCGCGCGCGCCATGCTCGACGGCACCTTCGCCATCCTGAACCGATGGAGCTCGCCGCTGCAGGACCGCTACGGCCGGCTGCGCGACGCGCTCGTCACGCACCGCCTCACCGTCACGCTCTTTCACGACCGCGGCGCGCTCGGGTCGAAGGAGCCGAGGTTCGTGCGTCGCGCGGCCGCAGCGCCGGCGTGGTCCGTAGGCTTCGAGCGCATGGCCGGCTGGGAGTACGTGCTGCCGGGACCGCCCGGGTCGCGCGCGGTGGATCCCATCGATGCGTTGACCGCGCTCGCGCGGGACCGCGCCATCCCCGCCCCGGGCTACACGCGCCCGGAGGTGACGGTGTACCGCTTTCGCGCGGTGCAGCTCATCGAGATCGAGCCCTTCGGTCCGGTGCGCATCGACGGTGCGCCCTGAGGTTGGTCATCGCGCGGGGAGCGTGATCTCGACCTCGCGCGTGTCGGCCGTGTCGAGCGCGCGGATGGCCTCGGCGAAGCCCGGGTAGACGCCGGCAGCGACGCGTCCAGTGGGCACTTGCACGCGGCGCGCGAGGGTGAATCCACCCTCCGCAGGGCGCAGCTCCACGGACCAACGAACCCTCGCGCCGTCCTCGCCGTGGGCGTCGGGAGGGAGCGCGCCGAGCGTGGCACCAGCCGGCAGCCGAACCCGCAGCGCCAGCGTCGCGTTCACCGGGTCCGCGTTCCACTGTGGACGTTCGCGCGTCGGAAGCTCCGCGTAGGCCCTCCCGGCGTCGGCCCGAAAGATCCCGTCGAAGCGAAGGCCCGCGCCGCCGCGCCGTGCGATGCCGGGCGCGCGGAACGTGTAACGGAAGACCATGTCGGCCTCGACGTCGGCAGTGCCCTCGACCTCGAGCGCCTCGAGCGTCGCACCTCCGACCATGGCGCCGACGTAGGCCTCGAATTGCCGCTCGCGGTTCGCGGCGTCCATGCGCCGGAGCGCGGCGCGCGCACCGGTGGCGGCGTAGCCCCGGAGGCGCTCCTCGACGGTCGCGCGCCCCACGCCGTCGGCGGCCAGCGCGAGGTTCACGGTGAGCGATCGGCCGTGCGCCGCGAGGTCCAGCGGAGGCACGCGGGAGCGCGGTGCCCCGTCGGCGAGCACGATGGCGTCACCCCCGGCGGTGGCCGGCGGAACGTAGAACGCCGGTGCGTTGGCGTCGGCCGCGGTCACCCAGTGTTCGCCGTCCTCGGTGCGAACGCGGAGCAGCAGCGACTGATAGGTCTCGTCGTCGGCGAGCTCCGAGGGCGTCGCGTCGGCGTTGCCCTGGCGAACGAGCGCGAGGTCGCACGGAACACCGGCGAGGCCGAGCAGGTAGGCCAGCACGCGGGTCCGATGACCGGCGCGCGCGGCGAGCATGCGCGGCGCGAGCTCGAAGGGCGTGCCTCCGCCCTCCTGCTGGATGTTGTCGAGCACCCAATGGTGCAGCACGCGCACCTTGGCCGATGGCGTCGCGGCACGGCGCGTGAGCTGCTGAACGAGCGCCACGGCCTCGGGGTCCGCGGGGTCCTGCTCGATGAGGCGCGCGCGGAGGGCCGCGGCGAGGCGCTCCCACGTCGCACCGAAGCCCGCGGCGACGCTCGGAATGAACTCCCGCGCGGCGACGGAGCGGGGCTCCGGCGTCATGCGGTCGCTCTCGCGCACGCGCCACCGATACTCGACGAGGCCTCCGTGTTCGGACCGCATCGTCGGCGGCACCGGACCGCGCGGATCGATGTGCAGGTCCGTCTCCCGGGGCACCACGACGACGTACTCGGAGCGGTCGTAGGGCACCTCGAAGCCGCGGAAATAGAAGCGGTCCGAGGTGAATCCGCCGGGCGCCGCGTCGGACACCGGGAGCGCGCGCACGTACTCGAACTCGAGCGCGTCGCCGGGGCGGAGGTCCGGCAGCGAGAGCGAGTCCTTGCCGGCGATCTCCTCGGGCTCGAGCACGCGCCCGTCGGCCTTCAGCGTGCGGATGCGCCAGAGCGTCGCGCCCTCGGGGAGCTGGAATTCGCCGAAGGCCTCGGCGCCCTCCTGTGTCTGCACGCGCACCACGTTGTGCGTCAGCTCCAGCGCCGATCCGTCGCGGTAGCCGCGGCGCACCGTGTAGTCGAGGAGCAGCACCGCGGCGCTCTCGTAGTGCCGCCCCGACGCCTCGTACGCCCGAAGCACCTCGCGTCCGTCGAGGCGCCACGGCTGCAGGTCCTCGCGCCCCGCGAGGAACGCGCGGAGACGGTACAGCCCGTTGAGCTCCGCCGGGCGGAGGGCGAGCTCGCGGTCCAACATCGCCTGCGCCGCACCGGCGTCGCCTGCGGCCAGCGCGAGGTCCGCGGCGTCGAGGCGCAGCGCGTCGTCCTCTGGCATCTCCGGCAGCAAGGCCGTGGCCGCGGCGCGAGCCTCGGCGTGGCGCCCGCTGGCACGAAGAAGCTCCACACGCGCGCGACGAAGCCCCCGGCCCTCGGGATCATCGGCGAGCAACCGCTGGTACTCCCGATCCGCGGCGTCGAAGCGACGCATGCGCAGCGCCACCGAGGCTGGAGCGTCGGAGAGCGCGTCGCATCCGCGCAGCTCGTCGGCGAGCG
>CAIMWA010000064.1 GCA_903845045.1 uncultured delta proteobacterium
CGTGTGCCGCAGGAGCGCAGCGACGGTCGACGCCAGCGACGGCACGGCCTCGTCGATCTCCCGCCGAAGCCGCACGGCCTGCCGAGCGTCGGAGAAAGAAGCGTCCAACGAGAGCGATCGCGTCACCTCGTCGCGGACCAGCCCGATGATCCCGCTCGGAAATTCGCGCTTCCAGAACCCGACCAGCGTCGGGCTGCCCCACGGCGGGCCCCCGTGGAGCCGATGCGCGTCGAGCATCCGTTGAACGACCGCGTGGCATGCGCGACCTCGGAGCGATCCCCACGCCGATCCCTTCGAGCCTTCGCCCACGCCGGGAGCCCGCGGATGCCGCCTCTCCTGCCGGAGCGCCCAACGCCGAGGACACTCCCGGGCGTCCCTCAAGGCGCTGAAGGACCACGTCGTGGGTACGATCGACGGGTCTTCACTCCTCCGCGACACCGGCCTCCGCTGCTCGCTCGTCGAACGCCTCGGGGTCGAGCAGGAAGCACGCGCGTGCCGCGCGGGCTCGACGCACCGACTCCCACGCCCAGCGGAGCGCCGCATCGTCTTGCGATGGCGACGTCATCCCTCGCCGATAGAACGTGAGCACGAGGTGCCGCGCCTCGGGCGCGTCGGTCGGCTCCTCGATCCCCTTGAGGAGCTCGGGGAGCAGCTCCAGCGGATCGCTCTGAACGCCGGCTTGGTCGGCGAGCCAAGGGGGGTCCACCCAGAGCAGCCGAGCAATGCGGGCGATGGTGTGCTGGCGGACGACGCGGCCCCCGTCGAGCTCCGCCTCCATCTCGCCCCAGGCGTTCCCGCAGAGCGTTCGCACCAGCTCGCGCTCGATCGCTCGTACCGTGGCGTGACGCAGGAGCACGCCTGCGCCGCGGCGAGACTCTGGCCAAAGCGTCGCGACGTCGACGGCGCGGAGCGTCGAGAGCAGCGCGAGGGAGCGCTCTTGCGAGCGCTCGACGCGGTCCGGCGAGCGGAAGCTCGGGAGCCGCCGAAGGTCCGGACAGACGCACAGGGCCGCCGCGGCGCCGCTGACCTCCGCGAGGTAGATGCCCGGCCGCGCCAACGAGGCGTCGTTCGCAGGCACTCGTTCGAGCCCGTTGGGGCCGAACGACACCTCGAAGAGCTCGGGGCGCTCCTCGACCGAGACGACCACCGGCAGCCCGGGCGATAGATCGAAGCGCACTGGGCCCTCGGCGCGGTCGAGGCTCGCGATCGACGACCAGCCCTCGGGCTCGTCCGTCGGGCGAGCGCGCACCTGGACGGCGTCGCCCGGCGCGGGCTCCGGATCGAAGAGATCCTTCGCCGCGTCCCTCAGCCAGCGAGCCGTCGCGAGCACGCCGCGGTCGTCGCGCGCGAAGGTCCGCGCGCCCGAGCGCTCCCCCACGCGGAGCTCGACCTCCACGTCGACCCCCGGGAGCGCTTCGACGTCGAGCCAGCACTGGGTCGCGCGAAGGTGCTCGACCACGGCGTCCGTCGGGTGGAGCGTGACGCGCCACCGGGGCTGCGCGCTCTCCGGGGTCGCGCCCTCGACGACGACCTCGACCGCCGCCAGCGCCTTCGACCGTCCCTCGACGAACAGCCGCACTTGATTCGCGCCCGGCGTCAGCTGGCTGGCGGCGACCCGGAGCAGCACCTCGGAGGCAGGGCCCTCGCCGATCTCGACGGGCTGGGATCGGCCGTCGCGTGCGACCTCCGCCCGTAGGGCTACGCCGACCGGACCGTCGGCGAC
>CAIMWA010000065.1 GCA_903845045.1 uncultured delta proteobacterium
GCCCGTGACCATGGACGTGCCGCGCGACACCGGGGTCGTCACGCCCGACGTGCCCGTGACCATGGACGTGCCGCGCGACACCGGGGTCGTCACGCCCGACGTGCCCGTGACCATGGACGTGCCGCGCGACACCGGGGTCGTCACGCCCGATGTTCCAGCGGACGTTCCGCAGGACGTCGCGACCCCCGTCGACGTGCCGCCCGTCGACGTCCCTTCCGTCGACGTCATTCCGGCCTGCGCCGCGGGCGAGACCCGCTGTGCGTCGGGCTGCGTCGACCTGATGACCCACGTCGCGAACTGCGGCGCCTGCGGTGCGGCCTGCGCGACGGGTCGAAGCTGCGTCGGCGGCGTGTGCCAGGCGTTGCCCGTGCCGTACACGTGCCACCCCATCGACGGCAGCACCTGGGCGCCCATCGTCGCCATGGCCGGCAACGTCGCCACGCGCACCCTCGCCTCCATCATGGCCGCGTTTCCGAATGCCAACATGCGACCGACGCCGGGCTTGAGCGTCGCCGTCCGCGAGGCCGACGGGACCGTGCACACCGCCGTCTTCGGCAACGCGTTCAACACGGCGTACGACGCCAGCGCCCCGCCGCTGAGCCCCAGCACGCTGTTCCAGGCCGGCTCGATCAGCAAGCCGATCTCCACGCTGGCCTATCTGATGAGCGACTTCGCCGACGCCACGCGCGACGTGGACATCCGCCCGGCCATCGCGACGCTGTTGGTTCCGCCCTACGCGGTCTCGCCTTCGGACCTTCTTTCGCACATCTCGGGTGCGTCGGTGCACGGCTTCACGGGCTACGCGCCCGGGCTCCCGCTGCCCACCCTCGACCAGATCGTCCTCGGCCGGAGCCCCGCGAACAACCTGGCGGTCACCTTCAGCTCCCGGGGGGCGTGGCTCTACTCCGGCGGCGGCATCATCTTGTGGCAAGACTGGCTCGAGCGGCGCATCCACGAGCCGATGCCGACGATGGTGCACGACCTGCTCTTCGTTCCTGCCTCGGCGACGCGCTCCCGGTACACGCAGCCGCTCCCCGCGACGGAGCACGACGCGGCGTGCGGCAGCGACCCGATCCTGCTTCCGGGCATCTGCCGCAACGTCTACCCCGAGAGCGCCGCGGCCGGACTCTGGACCACGCCCGCGGACCTCGCGTGCATTGCGGGGTACGCCACCACGGAGCGCAACGCGCTGACCCGCGTCGTGTCGCGCACGATCCTGATCAGCGGCTATCCGCAGGTGCAGGGCCTCGGCTTCCGTCACCGCCCGGCGAACGGCGTCGACGAGACCGCGGGGCACTTCTATGAACACGGCGGTGTGGACTACGGCTTCTGCTCGCAGCTCGCGTTCTTCTCGGATGGACGCGCCATCGTCGTGATGGACAACGCGTGCGCCGGCGACACCGGCCTCGTCGTCACGGTCACGCGGACGCTGTGCGTGAACCTGGGCTGGACCTGCAGCGGGGTGAACCTCGCGGCGCATTGACGGCGCAACGCCGAAGCATTGGGGACGTGATTCCATTGCGTCCTTGCTCCGGTGTCGATGCCGACGATAGAAGGACTTTCCATGGGGTTCGACACACGATTTCAGCTCGTCGACTTGCAGCTTCTCGAGCCGGTCCTGGAGGCGCTGCTGGCCGGTGCGCCGCCGCCGCCGAGCGCCTTCGACCGCCTGCCCGACGCCGCCGCGCTCTGGGAGAAGACGCTGGCTTCCTGGAACGGAGCGGATCCCGCTGCGGCGGCGCAGGCCCTGTGCTGGCTGGCCGTGCGCTGGAGCGCCGCGAGCCTTCCGTCGGTCACGCTGCGCAACGTCGCGCTGACGCACCACCCGCTGCGCATGCCCGATGCCTATCGGCACCTGGGCGATCTGGAGGGCATCGAGGCGCCGGTGCTTCTTCCGCTGCTTCTCGACGAAGAGAAGGGCGCGTGCGCGCCGCAGCGGCTCGACTCCGGCGCGATGACCGGTGCGTTCATCGGCGACGCGCACCGTGCGGGGGTTGACCTCGCGGCGCACATCGATGGAATGGATCCCGACGCGCGCCGAGCCCCTGCGAGGCTCCTGGCGTTGCTGCGCGCGGCCGAGCGATCGGACCTCGTCGTGTGGGAAGCGCTCGATTGCGGCGATGCCTTCGAGGGCGCGCCGGATCCCCGCTGGACGCTCGCGTGGCCGGGTTTGCCCTCACGCTTCGCGCTCGAGGCGCCGCTGACCGAGGCCGAGTGGTCGCAGGTCGACGGGCGCTGGCACCAGTCCCTCGGTGACCTCGAGGACCTATTGCTCCTCGCGACATGGACCCACCCCGCAGA
>CAIMWA010000066.1 GCA_903845045.1 uncultured delta proteobacterium
CGGGGGCCTCGACCCACACGTCCTGCGGCTCGGCCCGCTCGCGGTTGCGAGCCAGGAACTCCTCCAGGTGCGGCCACGCCGTCGCGTCGCCGCCGCCCAGCACGATCTCCCGCGTCTCGCCGCACGCCAGCACCGACTCCACCGTCGCGGGGATGCCGTCCGCACGGCAAAGCGTGCATGACGGACACGGGCGGGCGCATGCGAACGTAACCTCGACCCTTCGCCGCGTGGCCATGAAACTCCTGTCTTCGGGGACGGACGACCGTTCGAGCGTACTGCACCGAACCTCGCTGCGCAGCAACGTTGTGCGCCCCGGCGCGCGCGCGAGCGATGGAGGAACCCCCGGATTCGTGCCACGCTGCGCCCTCGGATGACGCGTCGGCGCCGGACCGACGATGCGCGGCGGATGCAGTGAAGCTCGCTCCAACCCTGGTCGTGCTCGCGGTGCTGGGCGGTGCGTGCACCCTCCATCCGCCGGACTGCGGGACCACGCCCCCCGCCGCGGGGAGCGACGCCGCCGTCGAGGCAGGACCGTCGTCGCGACCGCTGGGCGGCGGCTTCGTCGTCGTGCCGACGCCGACGGACGACCGCCCGCTGTACACGGTGCCGGGCATGCTCGGCGGCCAGGGTCCCTCGGAGAGCGCCGGCCTCTTCGCCGACCTCGACGGGGACCAGCGCCCCGAGGTGATCCTCGTCTCGGACGTGTTCGCGCCCCTCGAGCAGCGGCAGACGCTCGTGCAGACCCGGGTGTACCGCTACCAGGGCGGAGCGCTGCAGCCGGCCCCGGATCTCGAGGCCGCCATCGCCCCGGCGAGCGACGCGCTCCTCGCCGTGGTCGACCTCGACGGCGACGGCCTTCCGGAGCTTCTGCTCGCGCACGGCGAACGACGGGCGTGGATGCCCGGCATCGGTACCGCACGCTGGGGGGCGCCACGGCCCTACGACGCCGCACATCCGACGCCGACGTCGATGGCCCGCCTCGGCGTGGGAGCCCTCTATGACCTCGACGCCGATGGGTGGCTCGACGTCGTGGCGGCGCTCGGGTCGTGCAGCGAGGGCGACACGCTCACGGCGTTCCTGCGCACGGGTCCCGACGGGTTCGCGCTGGCCGAGGGGATGTTCGCCGGCGCGCGCGCCGAGCCGACGGCGGTGGGGGTGTGGCCCGGAGCGTCGGGGCCGGTGCTGTCGATCATGGGGCACCCCTGCGACCCCAACACGCCGCACCCGGGCTTCTACCGCGCGACGGGGCTCGACGCGCAGGGGCGGCCGGTGTTCGCCGCCTTCGACCCGGCGCCGCGGACGTCGGTGTTCCGCCAGGAGATTCCGCCCTACGGCACGCTGATGACGGCGACGCCGATGGGCTCCGCGGTGGCCGACCTCGACGGCGACGGGCAGCTCGATTTCGCGGTGAGCATCGCGACGGCGAAGGTGCTGCTCTTCGGCAGCGCCACCGCGACGGCGTTCACGAACCTCGCCCCCACTGGACGCCTCGACTCGCCGCCCGGACAGTCCACGCAGGGGATGATCCCCTGGGCCGTGCTGCCGCTGGACCTGGACCGCGACGGCCTCCTCGACGTGGTCTCGCCGCACGGCGACGACGTCGACTCGTTCAACCGCCGGAGCATCGGTCCGCAGCGCGTGGTCGGGTGGCGCAACGCCGGCGGCGGGGTCTTCGTCGACGACACCCGCGGCGTCGGCCTCGGCCAGACCGGCAACTGGCACGCCGGCAGCGTCGGGGACCTCGACGGCGACGGCGACGGCGACCTGCTCGTCGGAGGCTTCGGTCCGCAGCCCGCGCTGCTGCGCAACGACCTCACCGGCACCGGCCACGGCGCCGCGCTGCGCCTCGTCGGGACCACGAGCAACGCCCCGGGCATCGGGACCGTCGTCGAGGTGCAGACCCCGGGCGCCGCGCCGTCGGTGCAGGTCTGCGGCGCCCTCGCCGAGATCGTGGGCCACACCGAGCCGCTGGTGTTCGTCGCCTCGGGCACCGACGCCAGCATCCGCACCGTGCGCCTGCGGTGGCCGTCGGGCCTCGTGCAGGAACTCCACGACGTGCCCACCGGCGGCGTGGTGACCGTGCGCGAGCCCCGTACCGTGGCGGTGACCCCGTCGAGCCGGCACGTGCCCGCCGACGGCGCCTCCAGCGCCCTGGTGTCCGTGGTGCCGCGGGACCTCGCCGGGAACGCGCGCGAGGCCGTCGTGGCCATGGAGGTGTCGGCGGGCACCGGCGCCTTCGCGGGGCCCGTGACGCGCGACGGCGAGGCGTACGTGCGACGGCTGACCGCGAGCGCCGGCAGCGCCGTGGTCACGGTGTCCCTCGACGGCGTCGCCCTGGGCGTGCGTCCGCGGGTCTTCTGGGACCCGCCGGGGACCTAGAGCCCGAGGCCCGCCGAGGCCGGGTCGCGCCAGCGGTCGGCCTCGCGCACGTACGAGAGCACGGTGTCGGCGCTGCGGTGCCCCGTCTGCCCCATGATCGCCGGCAGGGCCTTGCCCGCGCGCACGGCGCTGGTGACGAAGCCCGCGCGCAGCGAGTGCCCGGCGAAGCGCCCGGGGTCGAGGCCGACGGCGCGGGCCCGGCGCTGCACGACGAGCGCGACGGACTGCGCGCGGAGCCGGTCGTCGCGGCTCTCGCGGCGCGCCGGGCGTACGTTTCCGTGCCGGTCGATGTAGCGGAACAGCGGCCCGCGCTCGAAGCCCGCTCCGCGCAGCGCGGCCATCCACGCGAGCACGGCGGCGACGGGGCAGCTCTCCGGGGATTGTCCGCGGGCGATGGGGAGCGTGCGGCCGGCGCCGAAGACGTCGGTCTTGTCGCGGCGCAGCCGGACCTCGAGGCCCTGCGGCGTGGACCGCACGTCGTCGAGGTCGAGGGAGACCAGCGCCGCGCGGCGGAACGCCCCGGCGAAGCCCAGCGTGAGCAGCGCCCGGTCGCGCCGCCCGCGCAGCGAGTCGTCGAGGCCGAGCAGCAGCCGGCGGACGACCTCGGCCACCGCCGCGTGCACCCGGCGAAGGGGCGCGACGCCGAGGGTGCGCCGCGCGGCCCGGAGCGCCGTCCGCACGAGGGGGTGCGACGTGGGCGCGTCGAGGCCCCGGGTGCCGTGGGCATACCGGATCGCGGCGACGATGCGGGTGATGGACACCGGGTGCAGCGGCCGCTCGCCGGGCTCCGGTCCTCGCAGGGCCGCGCCGGGGCTGCGGGTGCGCGGTGGGTTCGCGGCGTCGGGCGCCGCCAGCGCGTGGACGTAGAGGGCGACCACCGACGCCTCCGCGGGCAGCGCGGACACGCCGCAGCGGCCGCACCACGCCTCGAACTGGGCGAAGTCCTGTGCGTACTTCTTCCGCGTGCCGGGCGCGTGGGACCCTTCGCGGAGGAACCGCTCGGCCTCCTCGAGCCGCTGCCGCAGCGCCACCGGCAGCCCGCTGCGCGCGTCGACGACGGCGATGCCCGAGGACGGAGCGGTGCCGCGCTTCTTCACCCCCTCCCCGTACCCCAGACGCCCACCGGGGTTCAAGCTCATGGAAATCTTCGTTTCCGTGAGCCAGCACCGCGGAGCCCGGATTCGGACGTCGAAGCGTCCAGACGTCTCGAGCGCTCCGACGTCTGGACGTCTCGTCGATGCAGACGTCTGGACGTTCATGCGTCTGGACGTTTCAACGTTCCAACGTCGAAACGTCTGGACGTTTCTTTCGCCGCCGATCGCAGGGACCTCCAAGGATGTGGAAGACGATGCGGGCGTGGTAGTTTCGCGCTCCGTGGAAACCGTTCCGTCGCCTCCTGCCGAAGTTCGCGCTCGCGATCGGCGCCGTCGGAGGACGCTCCTGGGGGGCCTGTTGCTGCTGTCGATGGCCGGCGGCGCGGTGGCGGCCGAGGCAACGGTGCGCCTCATGAACCCGGTGCCGCGGATCCAGATCGTCCGCCGCCCCTCGCTGCGGGAGCTGCACGGGGTCCCGGTGTGGTCGGAGATGACCGACGGCGAGAACCTCGGCTGCGCCGCCGAGCACCCCGAGCGGATCCGCGTGGCCTTCTTCGGCACGTCGATCACCTACGGCAGCGGCACGCGGTACCCGACGCGCCAGAGCTTCGCCGCGAAGCTCGAGGACCTCCTCAACGCGGCCCGCCCCACGCCGGGCTTCTGCGTGCTGAACTTCTCGCAGCCCGCGTTCCACGCCCAGCAGGAGGCCGCGCTGGCGCTCGAGCACCTTCCGTCGCTGCGGCCGGCGCTCGCCTTCTTCGAGGTCTGGGATCCGAGTCCGTACTTCTTCGTCGGGAACGCCGCGTACAGCGACCCCGCGCTCGTGCTGCGCCGCAACGGCGTGCCGGGCCTGCGCGGCGTGCCCGACGCCCCCAACCGATGGCTCTTCGCGCACTCGCGGGTCTACGAGCGCCTCGTGCTCCGCTTCGGCGTACGCGACCGCCGTCCACGGTACCCCTCATGGGAGGCCTGGTGCGGCGAGATGGCGGCGCTCGCGGCGCGCAGCGGGGCGCGGCCGGTCTTCTACGTGCCGACGTTCCTCGACCACGGCTTCGACGTCAGCGGCGAAGAGGCGCTCAACGAGGCCGTCGTCGCGGCGTTCACGCGCGCCAGCGGGGCGGCTTCGGTGTCGCTCCGGGAGATGCTCCAACACGAGGACTTCCTGCGGATCCGCGCGGATTCGTGCTGCCACTACAACGACGCCGGGCATCGGACGCTAGCCGAGGCGTTCTCGCGCCTCGTGCTCGACCTGCTGCGCGCCGGCCGCGCGGGAGCTCAGTCCCAGCGGATGCGCGGGCGTACGCCGAGGGGCACGCCGTCGATGGAGACCGACACCACGGCGTACCCCGGGGCCGACGGCGCCTCGAGGGTGCGGACGTAGCACTCGCCGTCGCGGGTCACGGCGCCGACGAAGCGCCCGGTGCCCGCCGTGAGCGCGAAGGAGACGTCGGCCGTGCGCGCCGCGCCGGTGACGTCGCGCGGAGTGACCCGCAGCACCGCGGTGCTCGTGCCGTCGGCGGCGACGTGCCGGCTCGACGGCGTCACGGCCAGGGTCTCGGGCTCGTCGACGGTGACCACCCTCCCCGTCGGCACGTCGTGGACCTCCTGGACGAGACCCGACGGCCACCGCACGCGCACCGTGCGCGCCGTCGCGTCGGTGCCGGCGCCCGCCATCACCAGCGGATCCGAACGCACGCCGATCTCGGCGTTGCCCCCGAGCACCTGCCGCGACGCGACGGCGCCGGGGGTCTCGACCTCGACGACGGCCCCGATGCCCAGGTGGTTGCTCGTGGTGCCGTGCAGCCGCAGCGCGAGCGCGTGCCCGACGCCCGGGCCGTCGATGTCGTTGCGCCAAAGCACCGGCGCCGGGCCGAAGCCCCCGACGAGGAGGTCCGTGTCGCCGTCGCCGTCGACGTCGCCGGCGGAGAGCGCGTGCCAGTTGCCCCGGACGTCGAGGTGCGCGGACGTCGAGACGTCGCGGTAGATGCCGCTCCCCTCGGCGCGCCACGCCACGATGGTCTGCAGACCGATGCGCTGCTGCTGGAACGAGCTCTCGTCGTCGCCGTGCGGCGAGACGACGTCGAGCCGCCCGTCGCGATCGAGGTCCACCGGGAGGATGCCCCAGGGGATCATGGACTGCTCGCCGTTCCTGGGCGACTCGAAGCCGTAGAGCGAGCGGCTCACGAAGGCCCCCGGCGCCGTGCCGAAGACCAGCGGGAGCGTCGGGACCCCGAGGGTGACGGTGAAATCGAGGAAGCCGTCGCCGTCGAAGTCGGCCACCGCCGAGGCCATCGGCGTGACCTCGCTGAGCAGCGCGTTGGGCACCATGCCCATGCGCCGGAAGCGCGCGTCCGCTGGCATCGGATCGAAGGGAGCAAAGCGCGGGAACCCGCTCGCGTCGCGCCCGGTGACGTGGAAGAGGCTCGGGCTGCCCACGTTCGGGTCGCAGGTGTGGCCGAGCAGCGCGACGACGGGGCCATCGGGTCCCGGCCACGCACCGGTCGCCGTCACGTCGATGAACCCGCCGTCGAAGAGGCCCGGCACGGCCTCGAAGCGCCCCGGTCCGCTGCGGCGCACGAGCAGCCCCGGCGCCGCGTCGCAGTTGCGCGTCGACATCACGACGTCGAGCCACCCGTCGGCGTCGACATCGTAGAACGTGAGCGCCCCGGGACGCATCGCGGGCAGCGACGACGACGGATCGACGAGGGGCACCGGGTCGGCCCAGCGCCCGGGACCGACGCCTGGCATCCAGCCGCTGATCCGCGGATTGCCGAGCACGAGGTCCCGCAGGCCGTCGCCGTCGAGGTCGATGACCGCGGCCACGGCGTCGTTGGCGCGGTCCAGCGCGCGCTGCAGGTCGTCGGCGGAGACCAGGGCCCCGTCGCGGTAGCGGTAGACCCGCGCGAACACGATGCCCATGTGGTTCGCCTGCTGGAACTCCAGGCCCGAGCAGAACACCACCTCGGGGCTGCCGTCGCCGTCCATGTCGGCGAAGAGCGCCTCGGTCTCCGCGGGGCCTTCGCCGCCGAGGGAGCCGACCCGGAGGGTGATGCGGTGGTCGTCGACGGGTGCCCGGATCGGCACGAACCCCGCGCCCAGGTTCAGCGCCGCGGCGCCGGGGCGGTCACGCGACGCCGAGGTCCCGGCGTCGTCGGGCGTCACGGACAGGCCGCAGCCCATCCCCAGCGCACCCGACATCACCGCGACCAAGCCTCTACGCTTCAACGAGCCCCTCCACGGCGGAGGATCGCGACCGGCAGCCAGTATCACACCGAGCCGCCGCGCGGCGCGACTCCCTTTCCATGGTGCGACGCCTAGACGTTCAAGCGTCTGGACGTCTGGACGTCTGCCACGACTTGCGCGCGAGGGTTCTCCGAGTAGGATCGCGCGGCGTGGAGCCCCAAGAAACCCCGGAAGAAACGCCCAAGCCCCCCCCGGCGGCGACGCCGAAGGCTCGCAGTGCCGATCCGTGGATTCGCGTGGGGATCGCGGTGGTGATCGTGGGCGCCCTCGGCGCGGGGCTCTGGCGGCGCTCCCGACGGGCCCGCATGCAACCCGGCGTCGCGCACTACGACGCCCGGACCCTCACCCCCGGCACCCGCGGCAACGGCCGTCGCAACGGCGTTCCGGTGCTGCACCCGGTCACCCCGCTCACCGCCGCGCAGATCCGCACGATGGGGTACCGCGCGGTGGTGTACCCGCTCACCGAGGGATCGCACCTCGGCACCGTGCGCATCGCGCGCATCGAGGCCCCGGGCGAGCAGCCCTTCATCAACGTGGTGCTCGACACCCTCGTTCCGCACACGCTGCGCGTCGTGCGCGCCTCGCGGCTGCCCGCGGGCGGGAGCCTCGTCGCGCACGGCAACTACGGCGTGTACCTCGTGGGGTCTCCGCCCTGGGACCCGGTCACCCGGCGCGCCGTCAGCGAGGCGATGAACGAGCTCGAGTTCGTCGTCGCACAGAACGGCCAGGTCCCCCTTCCGCCGAGGATGTGAGCGCGACGGGGGCGCGGCGCGCGCCTCGACGGGACCGCCCGTGACCGATGCGCCGACTTGACGTCGGACTGGTCGCACCGGTGCGCGCAGCGTAGATTTCCGGCCGTTTCGTCACCCCCCGAGAGGCCGACGCTTGCTCAAACACATCGAAGCGCTGCGGATCTGGCTCGTCGTGCGGCTCGTGTGGTCCTCGCCGAGGCGCATGGCCGACGCGGTGCGCGGGTTCCAGGCCACCGAGGCCGACGGCGTCTGGCACCTGCACCGGGGCCTGCGCCGCGTGACGGACCCGAAGCGCCGCGCCGTGCTCTTCACGCACAGCCTCGAGGAGGAGGCCCACGCCGAGGCCTTCGGGTACGTGTACCGCGACATGGCGAAGCAGGTGCTTCCGCCGCCCACGTACGAGCGCGAGGACATCTACGCCGCCGACGCGCCGCTCTGGCGCAGCGTCGCCTTCGTGCACGTCGGCGAGGAGGACGCGACGGAGCGCTTTCGCAACCTGCACGACGCGCTCCCGGAGGGGCCGCTGAAGCACCTGCTGGTGCGCATCGTGGCCGACGAGGACACGCACGTCGGGCTCACCGAGCGCATGCTCGCGGAGATGGGCGCGACCCCGGACGAGGTGCGCCGCGCCTACCTGCAGGTGCGCCTCGGGCGGCTCTGGGAGATGTGGCTGCGCGGCGGCAAGCGCGTCGTCGACGCGGTGGCGTCGGTGATCCTGAGCGCGGCGTACCTGGTGCTCGGGGTGTTCCTCACGGAGCCCTCGCGGGCGCGGCTCGGGCAGCGCGTGGTGGAGTACGACAACAACCGGCTGAAGAGGCTGGCGTGAAGGTCCTCGGGGTCTCCTTCGGCTACCACGACGCGTCGGCGTGCCTCGTGGTCGACGGCGCCGTGGTGGCCGCCGCCGCCGAGGAGCGCTTCACGCGCCAGAAGCACGACGCGAACTTCCCGCAGTTCGCCATCGAGGACTGCCTCGCCCGCGGCGGCCTCGCCGTGGCCGACGTCGACTGCGTGGTGTTCCACGAGGACCCGCACGCCAAGTTCTCGCGCGTGCTCTGCGCCTCCATGGCGCCGTTCCCGGCGACGCGGCGGGAGTTCGTGAATTCCACCAAGGCGTGGCTCGGCCGCAAGCTCTGGGCGCTGTCGGCGCTGTCGGCGAGGCTCGAGGTCCCGCCGGAGAAGGTGCGCTACCTCAGCCACCATTTCAGCCACGCGGTGCAGGCGTTCATGGGGTCGGGGCACCGCGAGGCGGCGGTGCTCGTCGTCGACGCCGTGGGCGACTGGGCGTGCACGGCGATGTTCGCCGGGCGCTGGGTCGACGGCGCGCCGCAACTCGAGCGCGTGCTCGAGGTGAGCTACCCGAACTCGCTGGGCCTCGTGTACTCGGCGTTCACCGCGTACCTGGGCTTCTCGCCGAACGACAGCGAGTGCAGCACCATGGCCCTCGCCGCCTTCGGCACGCCCCGCTTCGCCGACCAGGTGCGCTCCATCGTGCGCGCCGTCGACGACACGGGCTACGAGGTGGACCAGCGGTACTTCCACTTCCAGACGTTCTACCAGGGCGCCGTCTCGCAGCGCTTTCTCGACGTGTTCGGTCCGCCCCGGGCCTTCGGCGACGCGCTGGCCTTCGACTGCCTCGGCGCGGGCGGTGCCGTCTCCGCCGACGCGCAGCGCTTCGCCGACATCGCCGCGAGCCTGCAGCTCGTGCTCGAGGAGCGGCTCCTCGACCTCTGTCACCGCCTCCACGCCGCGGTGCCCTCGGAGCACCTCTGCTACGCCGGCGGCGTGAGCCTCAACTGCGTGGCGAACAAGCGCATCCTCACGGAGACGCCGTTCCGCACGGTGTACGTGCCGCCGGATCCGGGCGACGGCGGAACGGCCGTGGGCAGCGCGCTGTACGCGTGCGCCGTGGAGTCGTCGGTGACCCCCGAGGTGCAGCCCTACCCCGCCTACGTGGGCCCCGCGTACGACACCGCCGACGACGTCGCGATGCTCGACTTCGTGAACCCCGACCACGTGCGGCGGTACCTCAAGCACGGCCTCGAGGCCCCGAAGGGCGTGCGCTGGCGCCACGAGACCTTCGCCTCGCACGCGGCCCTCTGCGACGCCGTCGCCGAGCGGCTCATGAACGGGCAGATCGTGGGCTGGTACCAGGGGCGCGCGGAGCTCGGCCCCCGGGCGCTGGGCAACCGCTCCATCGTGGTGCGCCCCGACGACCTCGCCGTCGCCCGGCGCCTGAGCCGCGACGTGAAGGACCGCGCGGCGTATCGCCCGTACGCCCTGTCGGTGCGCGAGGAAGATGCGGCCACGGTGCTCGACCTCGCCGGTGCGCCCGCGTCGGCGTACCGCTGGATGCAGTTCGCGGCCACGGTGCGCCCCGAGGTGCGGACCCGCATGGCGGCGGCGGTGCACGTCGACGGCACCACGCGCCCGCAGGTGTGCGCGCCCGGCGACAACCCGCGCTGGCACGCGCTGCTCGAGTCCTTCGGCGCGCGCTTCGGCGTCGGCGCCGTGCTCAACACGTCGTTCAACCCGTCGGGGTATCCCATCGTCTCGACGCCCTCGGAGGCCCTCTCGATGTTCGCGCGCACCGGCATGGACGCCCTCGCCCTGGACGCCACGCTGGTCTGGAAGGAGCCATGAACCTTCGTCGCTGGTACGCCGGGCTGCGGGTGATTCCGCGCACCGTGCTGCGCACGTTCACGACGCTGGGGCATCACCACCTCGGGGCCTTCGCGCCCTTCGTGGCGGTGCTGCTGCTCCTCGCGGGGGTGCTCTGGCTGATCAACGTGATCGCCCCGCTGGCGCCCTTCGTCTACTCGCTGTTCTGACCGATCTCGCGGCGGATCGCGGCGTTCAGCGCGTCGGCGATGCGGCGGTGGCCGGCGTCGTTGGGGTGGCAGAGGTCCATGCGCTGGCCGGGCTTCACGTAGCGCGTGAAGGGCTCGCCGCGGAACGCGTCGACGACGCGCATCGAGGGAAGACCCGACTCCCGCGCGGCGCGGTCGGCGCGGTCGTAGAGGCGCATGCAGAGCGGGTCGTCGAAGCGCTCGAGCACCGGCAGCACGGCCACGAGGGTGCGAAAGCCGTGCAGGCGCTGCAGCAGCGCGAGGCGCTCGAAGCTGTTGCGCACGATGAGCTCGAACCCGTAGCTCTCGTGAAATGGCTGGAACACCGCGCACATGGACCCCGCCGCGGCGCCGCGCGCCGCCAGCGCGAAGCGGAACGCGAAGAAGCTGTCGCCGATGCGCCGGTACGCGCCGTTCTGCAGCGACGCGCTGGTGAGCATGTACGCGAGCACCACGAAATCGGGCTGGTACTGCAGCCCCACGCGCTCGAGCAGGCGCACCTGCTGCACGGTGTCGTAGCCCTCGCAGGAGGCGTTGATCACCTCGACGCGGCGCCCGCCCGCGGCGCCCTGAAGCTCGCGCTCGAGCACCTCGTGAAAGCGGTCGTCGAAGGGCACCGAGCCGTCGTTGGCGATGGAGCCCGTGAGCACCACCACGCGGTACACGCCGGCGGGCTTGGGCATCGCGTACTCGCGGTCCCAGAGCCCGAGGTGGTTGATGCGCATGGTGCCGCCGCCGCGGTCCGTCACCTCGGCGCCGGGGCGGTACTGGTAGCGCAGCAGCGCGTCCGCGGTGGCCATGATCCGGGGCTCGGCGACGTCGCGATAGCGCGTGCGGACCTCGAGGATCAGCAGCGCAGCGACCACCACCGCCGCCAGCGTGCGCGTCCCGCGGCGCAGCCACGCCGCGCGGAACAGCCCCGCGATGGCGAAGACCCCGACGAGGGCCAGCGAGATCGGGCGGAAGACGTCCGGGAGGTAGAAGTCCGGGTCCGTCGAGGCCATGGCCCAGCCGTCGAGGGCGGCCAGCAGCAGACACAGCACGCCCGCGGCGCGAGGACCGAAGCTCCAGAGGCGTCGCGGCGGCGGCGGGGTCACGGCGATGGCGGCGCCCATGCTACCGCAGGAACGCCGCGAAAGAGCGCCGTCACCGCGCTTCGATGACGGACGTCTAGACGTCTGAACGCCTGGACGTCGAAGCGTCGGGGTGCCTGGACGTCGGAGCGTTCGGACGTCGAAGCGTCGGGGTGCCTGGACGTCGGAGCGTTCGGACGTCGAAGCGTCGGGGTGCCTGGACGTTGGAACGTTCCAGGGCGGGCCCTCCCCCGTCGGCATCGCGCTGGTGCGGGCGCGGCGCTTCGGCCATGCTGCGGCGCGAGCAGGTGCACGCGATGGACGCGGGACGTTTCCGGGGCTGGCGTGGCGCGGGCGCGCTCCTCGGGTGTGCGGCGCTGGGCTGCGTCCAGCATGCGGCGTGCGGCTCCGATGCGGGCGCGAGCGCGGGCGACGCCGGGCCCGTCGTCGTCGACGCCGGACCGCCGCTGCCCGACACCTATCGGACATGCACGACGGACACCCGCGACCCCGAGCGGGGCTTCTGCGACGTGACCGCGCGCTGGGGGGTGCAGGAGCGCTTCCAGGCGCCGCCGGAGCGCGCCGAGGAGGGCGCCAAGGGCGTGCTCAGCGTCGCGGACTTCGACGGCGACGGGCGCCCCGACGTGTACGCCTCCTTGGGAACGGGGCTGCTGCCGGTGCTGGTGCTGAACCGCGGCGGGCACTTCGAGCGTGCCCCCTCCACGTGGAACCTCGTGCCGCTGCGGGACACCGAGGGGAGCGCGGCGGCCGACCTCGACGGCGACGGCGACCCGGACCTCGTCGTCGGGCGCGGGGGATCGAGCGCCGCGGAGGTCTACCGCAACGACGGCGACCGCTTCACGCGCGCCGCGGACCTTCCCCTCGGGCGCCAGGGGATGGTGGAGACGCTGGTGCCCGCGGACCTCGACGGCGACGGCCGCCTCGACCTGCTGGTCGGCGCGTACCGCTTCGACGGGCCGTGCACGACGCCGCTGCCCGGGGGCGACTGCGCTGGCGGGGTCTTCGCGTACCGGCAGACCGGGACGCTGCAATTCGAGCCCGTGCCGGTGACGCTCACGCCGCGGCGCGTGCAGGGCATGCGGCTCTTCGACTGGGACGACGACGGCCACGACGAGGTGCTCGTGAGCTCCGATTTCGGGATGTTCGACGGCGCCAACGCCGTGCTGCGCATCGACCGCAGCGGCGGCTCCCTCGCGCTCCGCGACGCCTCGGCGGGCACGGGCTTCGACCTGGCGATGTTCGGCATGGGCGTCGCCACCATCGACGCCGACGGCGACGGCCGCGACGAGGTGCTGGTGTCGAACATCGGCCGCCAGGTGCTCTTCCAGCGCACCGCGGGGCACGGACGCGACGTGGCGGCGGCCCTCGGCGCCGACGCCTACGGCATGGTCATCGCAGGGATGCGCCCGACGTTCCGCGCGCTCGACCCGGGCAACGCCCTCGAGGGCCCCATCGGGGTGTTCCGGGACGCGTACCTCGACGCGCGCTCGCCGCTGTTTCCGACGGTGAAATGGCCGCCGGTGGTCTTCGACCACGACGACGACGGCATCGACGACGTGTTTCTTCCGGCGAGCATCACCGGCGTCGCCCTGCTGCCCCTCGCCCCGTCGGAGCAGTCGACGCTGCTCCGCGGCACCGGCGCTCGCTTCGAGGACGCCACCCGCGCCGCCGCCCTCGGCAACCGCCACGACGCGCGCGTCGCCGCGGCCGCCGACTTCGACGCCGACGGCGACCTCGACCTCGTGCTGCTCGAGACGTCCGTCCACGGCGTCGACGGGGGCCTGCGGTTCCTGCGCAACGACGTCTCCGACGGGCGGTCGCTCACCGTGGTGGTGCACGGCCGCGCGCCCGCCACCGACGGCATCGGCGCGACCGTCGAGGTGCGCGTCGGAGCACGCACCCTGCGCCGTCGCATCGACGGCAACCTCTCGCTCTTCGGGAGCGGTCCGCACGAGGCGCACTTCGGGCTCGGCGCCGCCGCGCAGGCCGACGCGGTCACCGTGCGCTTCGCCGACGGAACGATGCAGCAGCGCACCGCCGTGCCCATGGGCCGCCTCGTCGTCACGCAGTAGCGACAGCGGCGCCGGGTCAGCGCGGGGGGCGCGCGGTCCAGAGCCAGAGCATGCCGCCGAGCACCACGGCGACCTCGACGGCGATGACGAAGAAGGCCCAGCCGCGTCCCGTGATGACGTTGCTCGCCATGATCTCGAAGGCGACGAGGGTGTTGTTCATCGGCTGCATCCGGCTGCGCGGGGAGGGAGGCCGACGGCACCGATGGCCCTCGGACGGAGATGGTCCTCGCGCAGCGTCGGCGGATCGTCGGGGAGGTGCTCGGCGAGGCACGGGGGCATCGGGTCCCAGCCCATGCACTGGGCCGCGTTGCGGGTGACCCAGAGGCGCCCGGCGGCGCCGGCGCGACCCGTCACGCGCAGCGTCCCGCGAACGCTCCCGGGCTCGGAGGGAAGGCCGTCGACGTGGTCGAGGGTCCAGGGGCAGCCGCCCTCGGAGGTGACGGAGATCTCGCGCACGCCGTCGCTGGAGACCAGCGGCATCGCGACGGCCTCGATGGGCGCGCCGGTGCGCGTCGAGGGCGGGTACCAGAGGCCCCCGCGGTGCGTGAAGCTGGGACCGGTGAAGGGGTCGCCGTCGTGCCGCTCGGGCAGCGAGGAGCACGCGAAGGCCCCGGCGCGCTGCTCGCAATAGGCGATGTTCCCGAAGTCGAACCACGAGCGGATCGTGGACACCGCGGCGACGCGCCCGTGACGCAGCGGCACGCGCTGGAAGCTTCCGGGAAGCGCGGCGGGGAGCAGCGCGGCGGGGAGGATCCACACGCGCGCCTGGTCGAGGGGGTCGTGGTCCGGCGGCGCCGCGAAGGGCATCGCGGCGTAGGTGACGACGCCCGCGAGGAACGACTGGCAGCGCTGGTTCTGCAGGTGATTCGCGAGGCGCTCGTAGTCCCAGCCGCGGGCCTCGAGGTGGCGCGTGACGGCGTGCACGTCCTCGCGCGTGAGGCCGAAGGCGTAGGGCACCAGGGCGGTGTGGGAAGCGACGACGCGCATCGCGGCGTACCCCAGGAGCGCCGCGGCACCGCGGAGCACGACGGTGCTGCGAGGGCCCAGCGCAGCGCGGGCGGCGAGGCGTCCGGCGAGGTGCGCCGGGGCGAGGGTGACGAAGACGCTCGCCGCGGCGATGGCGGGCAGGCCGTAGGTCGACGTCAGCAGCCCGAGATCCCAGAAGTGGTCCTGGGGGCCCATGTGCGTCGCGAGCATGCGCACGCCGCCGAGCCACGGCGCCAGCATCGTGCCGAGCACCGCCAGGCCTCGGACCTCGGGGCCCGCCGTGCGGTACGGCCCGCGAGCCGCGAAGGCGACGCCGAGGGTGGCGACGGCGGCGGCGACGAAGACGAGGGCGTGGGCGAGCGACGGCACCGCTTGGAGGTCCCGCACCGTCGACGACAGCGCCGTGACGAGGCCCATGGCGAAGCCCAGCGCGACCACCTGCGCGGCGGCCACGACGGGGCGCGGGCGCGCGAGCACGGCGAGGGCTGCCACCGCGGGGACCAGGGCCAGCGCGGCGAGGTGCAGGTTCAACGCGACGGCGAGGAGCGCGGTGCCCAGCCACAGCGCCGCGACGCGGTCGGTCCACGCGAAGACGAGGAGCGCGGCGGTGGCGAGGGCGCTCGGGGCGAAGACCGGCGACGGGTTCCAGAGGCGTCCGGGGTCTTCGCAGCGGCGCAGCAC
>CAIMWA010000067.1 GCA_903845045.1 uncultured delta proteobacterium
CGGCCCCGGCCAGGTCGTTGCGCGCGTAGAGGTCGCGGCCGAGCGAAAGGTGCTGCTTGAAGACGTCGCTCACGGCCGGGATGGTACGCCCATCAGCGGCGCGGTGTGCGCTCGCCGCCAGCGCCGTGCGCGGGCTGCGTCACCGGGATCGAGGCCGACGCGAGGTCCGGGGGGACCGAAGGCCCTGCGCCGAGGCGGGCGAGGTAGCGCCGGGCGGCCTCGACCTGCGGGCTCTCGGGGTGCGTCTCGAGCAGCGACTGGAACGCGCCGCGCGCCTCGGGCTGCTGATCGGTTCGGAGGTAGACCTCGCCGAGCTGAAGAAGCGCGCGCGAAGCGAGGCCCGAGCCCTCGTAGTTTCCGATGACGCCGAGAAGCCGGCTGATGGCCGCGGGGAAACGGTCGCGGTTCAGATAGAACTCGGCGACGTAGTACTCGTGCTGCGCGAGCACGAGGCGCACGTCGTGGAGCAGCCGGCGCGCCTCGGCGAGGTCCGACGACTCGGGGTAGTCGCGCACGAAGCGGGCGAGGGCGCCCTCGGCGTCGTGCACCGAGCTCATGTCGCGCTCATACGTCGATGGTACGAGGAACCAGTCGTCGGGCATCTGCGCGACGTAGCAGCGCGCGATCATGAAATGCGCGTGCGCGGCGTCGTCGCCCGACGGGTGGTAGCGGAGCCACGCGCGGAACGACGCGAGGGCCTCGGTGTACGTCTCCTGGCGGAACTGCACGTCGGCGAGGCGAAGCTCGGAGCGCGCGGCGAAGGGCGACGACGCGTGGTCGTGGGCGACGGCGCGGAACGCCTCGGCGGCCTCGGGCCACTCCTCGGCGCGGAACAAGGCCATCGCTCGCTCGAAGGCGTTGCGAGCAGGGTCGTTGGAGTGCGCCGCCGCCGCGACCTGCGCGCCGGAGCACGCCGGCAGAGACGCGGCGAGGACGGAGAGCGCAGCAAGGACGCGAAGGCCTACCATGAGGGGCGCGCACCCTACGCCGAAGGCTCCAGCGCGCCAAGGGCTCGGGCGCGCTCGCGGCGACGATTCAGTTCGATCCGAGGCGTCGCGTCGCGAAGAACGGCCAGACGAGCTGCGCCCAGTTGGCGGGCACCGCGTGACCGTCGCCGTTGAAGAGCTGCGTGCTCACCGTGGCTCCCGCCGCGCCGAGGGCGTCGGCGAGGGCGCACGTGTACTGCACCGACACCAAGGGGTCGGCGGTTCCGTGCGTGAGAAAGCCCGGCGGCAGGTGTCCCGTCGAAGGAACCGGGATGGGGAGCCCGGCGCCCGCGCAGCCGCACCAGCCGGGCTGCGCGCGCAACCCTGCGCACGTGGTGCCGTTCCCCTGGAAGCCGCAGTCCCAGGTGTGCGCGCAGCGCACGAGGCCCGACGAGTTCTCGGCGAACGCCGCGATGCGATCGCGAAGCAGCACGGCGACGAACTCGGCGAAGAACCCGCCGCTCGAGTGCCCCATCACGAAGATGCGCGCCGGGTCGACGCCGTACACGCGCTGCGCCTCGACGAGGATCGCGCGAAGGAGCACGACGTCCTCGTTGGCGTTGGGGTCCGTGTTGGGCGCGGTCTCCCAGTACGTCTCCTCGGTCACGTGGTCGAAGTCGCCATGGCCGATCCACCGCGAGTCCGGGGCCGCGAGCACCGCACCCACGCTGTTCGCGAGGGCGACGGCGTTGGCGTCCGCTAGAACCACGCTCCCGTCGCCGTTGGTGCCGTGGAACAGCACGATCAACGGCGGGTGCGCCGCCGCCGACGACGGCACGACGACGCGCACCGTGCGAGCGTCGCCGAGCACCGTCAGCGTCGCGGCACGCTGGCCCGGTCCCGCGGCGAAGGTGCCCGTGTACGTGACGGGATCGGGCGTCGGAGCACCCGCGACGCTCGCGGTGTCGACGACGGCCGGCACGTCGACGATCGCCGGTACGTCGAGCACCATCGCGACGTCGACGACGGCATGGACGTCGACCGCCGCCGGAACATCGACGACCGGATGGACGTCGACCACGAGATGGACGTCGACCACTGCGGAAACGTCGACGAAGGCGCGAACGTCTGCCGCCACGGGCACGTCGATGAAGGCATGGACGTCGACGGCCGGCGGCACGTCGATGATCGTGGGGACATCGGCGGCGAGCGGCACGTCCGTCGCCGGAGCGGCGTCGACGAAGGCGCGCGCATCGACTCCGGCGCCGGCATCGTTCGAAGCGGACCCATCGAGGCGCGCGGCGGCATCCGCACGCAACGGCGCATCGACCGACGCAGAAACATCGGCGCCCGCGGGGTGGTCGCCGTGCGCTGCGGCGTCGCGCGGGGTCGCAGCATCGGTCGCGCGAACCTCCGACGAGCTTCCGCCGGCGGGAACCGAAGGGAGCTCGCCGCACGCAGCGAGGGCGGCCGCGGCGCAGGTCAGGGCGAGGGCCCGAAGGGTTCTCGTCGTGCTCAAATGCTCACCGAAAGTGGGCTGGTACACCGCGCTTGACGACGGTGTCACGCGCCATCGCCGGATCGGTCGCGAGGTGGTCCGTCGTGTAGTGAAGGCCGCGCGACTCGCGACGGAACAAGGCGCTCGACACGATGAGCTCGGCCACCGTGGCGATGTTGCGCAGCTCCAGCATGTCCCGCGTGACGAAGTGGTTCCAGTAGTACTCGCGGATCTCGTCCTGCAGCAGCGCGATGCGACGGGCCGCGCGCTGGAGGCGCTTGTCCGATCGAACGATGCCGACGTAGTTCCACATGAGCTGACGGAGCTCGGCCCAGTTCTGCGTGACCACCACGGCCTCGTCGCTCGGTCCCGCCTGGGCGGCGTCCCACTCGGGCACGTCGCTCCAGCCGTCCGCCGGTCCGAGATCGATCATCGCCTCGGCGGCGCGGCGGCCGAAGACCAGACCCTCGAGCAGTGAGTTGCTCGCGAGGCGGTTGGCGCCGTGGAGTCCGGTGCACGCGACCTCGCCGATGGCCCAGAGCCCGGGGATCGACGTACGCCCCGAGGCATCGGTGGTGACGCCGCCGCACATGTAATGCGCCGCCGGCACCACGGGCAGCGGACGCTGCGTCATGTCGACGCCGAAGCGGAGGCACTCGGCGTGGATGTTCGGGAACCGACGCTCGAGGAACGACGCCGGGTGGTGGGTCATGTCGAGCCAGACGCAGTCCTCGCCGGTGCGCTTCATCTCGTAGTCGATGGCGCGCGCCACGACGTCACGCGGGGCGAGGTCGGCCTGCGCGTGGTGCTTCTTCATGAACGCGGTGCCGTCCTCGAGGCGCAGCACGCCGCCCTCGCCGCGCAGGGCCTCGCTGATGAGAAAGCTCTTGGCCTGCGGGTGGTAGAGCACCGTCGGATGGAATTGGTAGAACTCCATGTCCGCGACCTCGGCGCCCGCGCGGTAGGCCATCGCGACGCCGTCGCCCGTCGCGACGTCGGGGTTCGACGTGTACAGGTACACCTTGCCCGCGCCGCCGGTGGCCAGCACGGTCTCGCGCGCGAGCAGCGTCAGCACCGTGCCCGTCCGCGTGTCGAGCACGTAGGCGCCCGCACACACGTCGGGCCCGCCGAACTTCGACAGCGTGATGAGGTCCACGGCCATGTGGTGCTCGAGGAACCGGATGCGCGGGTGCGCTGCGGCAGCGTCGAGGAGCGCTCGCTCGACCTCCCGGCCGGTGATGTCGCCCGCGTGCACGACGCGTCGCGCGGAGTGGCCTCCCTCGCGTCCGAGCTCGAACGGCGCGGCTCCGCCCGCGGGGGCGTGGTCGAACTTCGTCCCGAGCGTCTCGAGGTCGAGGATGCGCTCTGGGGCCTCGCGCACGACGCCCTCGACGATGTCGCGCTTGCACAGCCCCGCCCCGGCCACGAGCGTGTCTTCGACGTGCGCGTCGAAGCTGTCCGTCGGGTCGAAGACCGCGGAGATGCCACCCTGGGCCCACGCCGTGTTGGCTTCCTCGCGGGCGCGCTTGGTGACGATGGTCACCTCCGCGCGGTCCGCCGCACGCAGCGCGAAGGTGAGCCCCGCCACGCCGCTCCCGAGCACCAGGATCTCTGTCTTCTCTCGCATTTCGCGCAGTGCGGCGGACCATATCGTCCCTGCGCCGCGGGCGCACGCGCCATCGCCGCTTCCCGGGAACTGGCCGAGCCTGCTCGGCGTTGTCTACACTGACGGCGTGCGTCTCCCCCGACCGATGCTGCTGCTGTTGTCTGCGCTGACCGCGGCCGCGGCGGCGCGCGCGCAGATCTGGATGTCCCGCGGCGCCGACGGGACGATGCACTTCACGAACGTCCCGCAGCACCGTCCCGCGGGCGCGAGGGTGATCATCTCCTCGCCGGACCACCGCCCGCCCGCGGGGCAGGCGTCGCAGGTCATCACGTCGCCGAACATGCCGGTGATCGGGCCGGAGGTGCGTGCCCAGTACGACGCGGCCCGGGCCGACGCCGCGCGCTACACCCGCTACGACACGTACATCCGCGAGGCCGCGCAGCTCTACCAGCTCCCCGAGGCGCTGCTCCGGGCTGTCATCAAGCAGGAGAGCGACTTCAACGCCTGGAGCGTGTCGAACTCCGGAGCCCTCGGCCTGATGCAGCTCCTGCCGACCACCGCGCAGAGCATGACCGTCACGGACCCCTTCGATCCGCGGCAGAACGTTCTCGGCGGAGCGCGGTACCTGCGCGTGCTCGCCAACACGTTCAACGGCGACCTCGTGCTGACGCTCGCGGCCTACAACGCCGGGAGCGGCGCGGTCATCCGCTACGGCGCGGTGCCGCCCTTCGAGGAGACGCAGAATTACGTCCGTCAGGTGCTTCGGTACTACTACGAGTACCGGGCGCGCTGAGCGGCCCGGGTTCCGGTGTATCGTGCGCTCGATGAGGTACCTCTTCGTCATCGCCGCGCTCCTCGCCGCTCCGGCGGTCGCCGCCGCGCAGTCGCCGACGCCGGGCCACGGCATGAGCCCGCTGGAGGAGAGCCTTCACCGGGGTGACGTCGCCTTCGCGCGCCACGACCTCGACGCCGCGGCGACGGCGTACCGCGAGGCCGCGCAGCGCGATCCCCGAAGCGTCGACGTGCAGCTCCGGCTCGCGTCCGTCGCCCGCGCGCGCGACGACGCCGCTGCGGCGCTGGGTCTGCTGCGCGAGGCGCTGCGTCTCGCCACCGAGGTTCACGACGACGCCGGCCACGGACGCGCGCTCTGCGGCATCGGCGACGTGCACGAGGCGCAGGGGCATTGGGGCGACGCCGCCGCCGCGTGGGACGCCGCGCGGACCTTTGGCGAGGCGCATCCCGGGTCCGTGCCCGCGGCGCTCCCTGCTGCGCGCCTCGAGGCGCTTCGGCGTCGCGAGCAGCTCGCCCACGACTACGCGCCGGTGCGGGATCGCATCGCCGAGCGCCTTCGGGTGAACGCCGCGGGGGCTCCGACGCCGGCGGGCATGACGCCGGTCGCGCCGCGGTGAACGCCGCCGCTTCGTCGACGCCGCCGCGCGGAGGAGTACGATCCGCGCCATGACCGATCGCACGCAGGTCCTCGCCGCGCTGCTCGTCACCTCCCTGGCCGTGACGGTGTCGGGCCAGACCCCGCCATCGCATGCGGCCCCGGCCCGGCGTCCGCGGCCGGCGGCTGCGACGTCGGCGCGTCCGCCGAACCCCGTCGCCGTCGTGCCTCCGACGGTCGCCACCACCGAGCGTGTGCCCCAGCCAACGCCGACGCTGGACCTCGCCGAGGTGATCCCGGTTCCGGTGTCCAACGTCGACGGGATGTTGCGACGGATGCGCGTGTTTCTCTTCAACGCCCCGGCTGCGAGCTCGGCGTACGGGCTCGGCGGGCTCGGGCAGGGGCGGCGCATCTGGGCGCTGCTCCCGAGCTGTCGGCCAGCCAACCCCGACGACCCGCGCGAGCAGTGCCCCGTGGACCGCGTCTCCTTCGAGGCCGTGATCCGCGGCAACGTGGGTTCGACGTCGCCGACCTTCCTCGGCGGCGCCCCCGACGGACGCCGGGTGCAGTCCTACGTCGTCGAGGCCAACGTGCCCCGCGTGCGCATCCGCGTGGTCGGCCCGGCGAGCCGCATCCGCTACGAAGCCGTCGTCGAGGCCGAGCACCTCGCGGACCTGCCTTCGCCCGAAGGCGCGCCCTCGGCGGACGGCTTCGCGTTCGATCTCACGGCCTACCCCGCGCGGTGACTCGGCGCGTCCTCGCGCCTGCGCTGGCGGTCGTCGGGTTCGCGTCGCTCGCGGCTGCCTCGCCGACGACGCTCGCCTCGGCGAGCCCTCGCTTCACGCTCACCGTCCCGGACCGCTTTCGGCGCGTCGACGTGCCCAGCGCGAGGGCCGACGTCCTCGGCGTCTTCGAGCGCCCGGGGGACCTTCCCGACGAGCCACCGATGGTGCTCCAGGTCCTGCACCTCGACGCCGAGGTTCCGCAGCGCGCGCTGCTTCCTCGGGAGCTCGCCGAGCTTCGGCGCGCCGATGGGTTTCCCTTCGAGGACCACGTCGAGCGCGACGTCGCCCTGGGCTTCTCCGTCGATACCCTCGCGGGGCGCGCGCCGCTGCGCGACGGCACCTGGGTCCAGCGATGGGCCACCGCGGTGCCGCTCGACTACGATGCGGTGCTGGTGGTGCTCCTCGCGCGCTCCCATCGCGCGACCGAGGCGCGGGCGCTGCATCGCGCCATCGTGGCGTCGGTGCGCGGACCGACGAACTGGGAGACTCCGGCGCGACGTGCGGTCAATCGAGGCATGCGCGCGGTCGCCCTCGGAGCGCTCGTGGGCGCGCTCGTGGCGGCGGTGGCGTGGCGCTCCCGTCGCATGTCTTCGCCGGCGCTCCGGGCGCTCGCGTTCGCGCTCGGCGTCGCGTGGGGGGCCGTGACCCTATGGCTCGCGGTGCCATGGCGCGCCGAGGAGGCGCCGCACGTCGTCGTCGCGGCGTGCCTCGCGGTCGGCTTCGCGGCGCTGGCTGCGCGATCCCGCTGACGCCTTCGGACGATGGTACGATCGCGCGCCGCCACGGGCAGAACGACCTCATGCGCTCCCGCTTCGCATCGCTTCGAGCCTTCACGACCGTCGCGCGGAACGCTCGGCGATGAGCGCGCGAAGGAGCGGCAACCGAGCGGCGGCGTGGGGCGTGGCCGTGGCCTTCGTCGCGATGGGCGCTGGCCTCGGGGCATGGCGTTGGCGCGTCGATCGGGCGCGCTCCCGGCACGAAGCGTTCGCGGCGTGGATCGATCCGGTGGCGCGGGCCGAGGGATGCCTCTTCGGCGTCGACGCCCCCCCGGCCGACGCGCGTGCCCTGCAGTGGCACCTCCGCCGCCTCGCCCTGAGCGCCGACGCCCGCGAGCGATGGCCCGAGCGCTGCGTCACGGGTCTCGCGGGCGCCGGCGTTCGCGCCGCAGGCCTCCCGGCGCTGGCCGCGGCACTGCACGACGAGACCGCGCGCGTCGCCGCGCTGCGCATGGACGGCGCCGAGGCTTCGCTGGGGCAGTGGGTCTCCGCGTGGGACGCGGTGCGAGCGCAGGTGTCCCAGGGGCTCGCGGCCGAGGGGCTCGCGCTCCGTCCTGCGTCCCTCGCCGAGGCTCCGTCGCTGCGCTCGGCGGAGGCGTCCGAGGAGCTGCCCGTCGAGGTCCCGCCGGAGTCGGCGCTCGCGGGAGTGAGCCGCGGCGACGGCGTGTTGTCGATGCTGTGGGTCGATCCGCAGCGCGGCCGGGTGCTCTGCCGGACGCGTGACGGCGGGGCGTCGATGCGTTGCCGACGCTACCCGGCACCCGGCGCCGCGGGCGGCGTCGTCGCGCTGGTCCCCAACGATCGCGCGGAGGCGCTGCTCCTCGTCGACGACGGCACCGGGGGCTACGCCGTCGCGTCCGCCGACGACCTGCAGGCGCCGCTGTTCTCGCTGCAGGGCGCGCCGCTGCACAGCCTCCCGCTGCGCGTGCACCACGACGTGCTGAGCGCCATCACGCAGCGCGGCGGGGCCGTGTCCTTCGAGCAGGTGCAGCGCCGGCAGGAGGGGGCCGTCGCGCTCGCCGGCCCCGGCGTCGCGGCCGAGCGTGAGTCGCGCGTGCTGTCGGCCGGCGATCCGGCGCGCACGTGGTGGGTGACGAGCACCGTGGTCGCCGGCGTCCTCGCCCTCGACGTTCGTGAGCTCGGCGGCGCCGGCGCGTGGCGTTCGCCGACGGCGCTGCGCTCGGCGGCGGTGCTGCTCGACGCCTGCGAGGCTGGCAGCGTGGCGTACGTCGCCGCCATCGACGCGGGGCCGACGCAGATCCTCGCCGTCGACACGCAGGGACCGCGCGCCCTCGGGACGGTGCAGACGCCGGCGTTGCCCGAGCGGCTCGCGTGCGACGCCCGCGGCGTGACCCTCGTCGGCGGTGAGTCCGTGCAGTCGTGCGGGCTCTCCGGCGGGTGCACGGCCCCGGAGCGGGTGCCCGGGCTCCGCGCGGTGGCGCGCACCGGCGAAGCGCTCGTGATGCTCCGCGCGGTCGGGCCCTACGACGCGCCGCGGGTGCTCGTGCGCGGCCTCGCGGGCGGCCCCGACGAGCACGTGGTGGTGGCCGACGACGACCACCACGGCGGCGTGTCGGCGCGCGCCGGGTGGCTCTTCGACGTGGGGCGCCGCTTGCTCCTCGTGATGTCCGGCGCGAGCACGGTGCTGCGCTGGAGCGAGGACCAGGGACGCACGTGGCATCCGACCCGTGAGGCCCAGGAGGGCGAGGCGCGGCTCCCGACCGCCGATGAGCTCGTCGAGGCCGCACGCCCCGGGCGAGCCGTTCTGCCGCGCGCGCGGCGCTGACAGCAACAGGTGAGACGATGACAGAGCGTCCCTTCAAGGTTCTCGGCATCCAGCAGATCGCGCTCGGCGCCCCCGATCGAAGCGGACTCCACGACCTGTGGGTGGGGCTCTTCGGGCTCGCGTCGCACGGCACCTACCGCAGCGAGCGCGAGAACGTCGACGAGGAGATCACCTCCGTCGGCAGCGGCGTCGCGCGCGTCGAGGTGGACCTCATGCAGCCCATCGATCCCAGCCGAGCGCCGCGCGTGCACGAGCCCGCGCTCAACCACGTCGGACTCTGGATCGACGACCTCCCGGCCGCCGTGGCGTGGCTGGGAGCGCAGGGCGTGCGGTTTACGCCGGGTGGTATTCGTCGCGGGGCGTCGGGCCACGACGTCTGCTTCATCCACCCCAAGGGCAGCGCCGACGCGCCGCGCGGAGGCGAGGGCGTGCTCATCGAGCTCGTCCAGGCGCCCGCCGAGCTCGTCGCTGCCTTCGCGTCAGCGTGAGGCGAGCGCCGCGTCGAAGCGCGGACCGCGCGCGTCGAAGCGGTGCGGCGCGGTGCGCAGACCGCCGCCGGCCGGGTGCATCGCCGAAGCGGGATAGCCGAGCGCGGAGCGCAGCGCGTCGAAGTGCGCTCCGGAGATGCGCACCGAGGACTCCGCGGCGCCGTCGGCGCGCTGCACGCGCACCCGCCCCGATCCGAGGTTGAGTCCGCCGAGGTCCTCGCCGACGAGCACCCGAGCCTCGGCGGCGGGCACGTACGCCACCGGCACGCCGAGGTAGTTTCGCAGCTCCCAGGAGCCGTCCGGGGCGACGCGAACGCTCGCGAAGGCCGCGAGGTACGGCCAGATCACCACCGACAGCATCGAGGCCAGCACCGACGGCCACCCGAGGAGCGCGAAGCGCAGGCGTCGCTCTCGCGCCGTGAGGTCGTCGCGGCACAACGAGAGCGCGGCCGCGAGCGCCACGGCGGCGAAGAGCGCGCAGAGCGCCACCGCCGGGAGATGCCAGGCGAAGTACGTCCACTGCCCGAGCGCGATCTCTCGCATGCCCTCACCGTATCCGGCGCGTCGAGGGATCGCAACGCGCCGCTGGAGTCAGCGCTCGGCCTGCCACGAGCGCAGCAGCTCCCGGGCCCGCGGCTGTCGAGGTGCGATGCGCACCGCCGCTCGCGCGGCCTCGATGGCCTCGGCGCGACGGCCCGCGCCATCGAGGGCCTCGGCCAGCGCGACCCGCACGTCCGGCGCGGTCGCGAGCAGCGTCGCGGCATGCTGGAGGTCGTCCACGGCGCCCGGTCCATCGCCGGTGCGAACCCGCGCGAGGCCGCGGTAGTACCAGCCGTACCCATTGGCCGGCGATCGCGCGACCGAGGTGTCCGCCGCGGTTCGGGCCGCCGCGGGGTCGCCGGAGTCGAGGCACGCTCCGGCCAGGTCGGCCCACGCGAGCGGATGCGCAGGCCACAGCGCCACCGCCGCCTCGAGGTGCGTCCGCGCGTCGGCCCCGCGGCCGCGCGTGAAGAGCAGGGCGCCGAGGTGGTGCTGCGCGTGGGCGTTGCGCGGCGCGACCTCGATGGCCCGGGTGAGGGCCGCGATGGCCCCGTCGCCGTCGCCCGCTCGGTCCCTCGCTTCGCCGAGGGTGCGCCAGAGGTCCGAGTCGTCGCCGCGGCGGAGCGTCTCGGCCTCGAGGACCGTCACCGCCTGCCGTACCCGGCCTGCCGAGAGATGCGCCCACGCGATCTGCAGCGGCCCTTCGTCGCGGAGGTCCGGACCGCTGAACGCCGGCAGGAGGTTGGCGAGCACGAGCACCGTCGCCCCCAGCGCCGCCACCGGCCGCGCCATCGATCGCTTCGTCCACGCCCGTCGCAGCGCGTCGACACCGGCGGTCGCAGGCACGAACAGCGCGAGCGCGAGGCCCAGGCGGTACCTCCCGGAGGGGAAGAACAGCGCGATGCCCAGCGCGTTGGACCCGACGAACGCCGCGATCACGCTCCACGATCCTCGCCACGCGTCACCCTCTGCGCGGCGTCGCCAAAGGTCGGCGAAGCCCACGACTGCGAGCGGCAGCACCGCACCGAAGGGAAGGCGCAGGCCGTGGTCCCAGAGCAGCGCCTGCGTGAGCGGCGTACGACCGAGCGAGCCGTAAGGGTCGAGGTTGCGCGCGATCTCGGCGCCGTGGAGCGTGTCGGCGAGCTTCGTCGCGAGCGTCGCAACGAAGTCGAGGGGGTGCCTCGCGGACCACGAGGCGGCTCGGCCGACGAAGAAGTCCGACTGCGCGAAGGGGTCGAAGACGCCGTGTCGGGCCGGCTCGAAGGTGAGGTCGTCCCAGCGCCAGCCGGGGCGCAGCGCCGTGGTGCTCGCGACGTCCTCGTTGTTGCCGACGAACAGGTTGATTCCGAGGTTCGCCGTCGACAGCACGAAGCGGCCGTAGCGCTGCGCGTTCGACAGGGCCACGGGGAGCTGCGCGGCGACGAGGCCCGTGACGAACGCTCCGAGGCGCGTCGCCATGGGCCGCACGCCGAGCGAGCCCCGCGCGGCCCACAACCGCCACCCCACGAAGAGCGCGAACGGCGCCACGGTCCCGCGCGCCGCGACCGCCACGCCGAGCACCACGCCGAGCAGGGCATGCACCGGGGCTCCCTTCGCTGCAGGCGTTCGAAGCGCGAGCCAGAGCGCCGCGAGGGCTGCCGCCGCCTCGAGGGGTGCCGCGATGAGCTGCGACGCGAAGAACAGCAGCGGACCGTAGAGCGCGGCAGCCACCCCGGCACCGAGCGCCGCCCGCGGTCCGAGGAGCGGCCGGGTGAGGGCGACGACGAGCTGCGCCAGCAGCACCGCGAGCAAGGCCTGCAGCGCGAGGCCCGTCAACGGCGACGGTCCTCCCACTCGGTACGCGGCGGCGAGCGCCCACGCGAAGAGCGGCGATTGCCAGTGCGGTACCGGCGGCGCGACCCCGCCGGTCACGATGCGAAGCGCCTCGGCGTGGTACTCGCGTCCGTCGATGATCGGCCCCGTCGCCGAAGGGTCGTCGGCCAGCCACCAGTACTGAAGCGCCTGCACGACGAGCGAAAACAGCCCCACGAGGAGGTGCGGCTCGACCTCCCGCGGACCGTCTTCCCGCGGCGTGGGCGACGCCATCGCGGCATCGGGAGGGGTCGCCGGGGCGTCGGCCGCCGGGCGCGCCTTGGGGCGGCTCGCGACGGTCTTCCAACCCGAGGCGTTCGGCGATCGCGGGGGCCTGCGGGCCATCGGCGCGATCATCGTCACGGCCCTGCGCGCCGCGCAAGGCGCGTCGTCAGTCGTCGAGGATCTTGCCCGGGTTGAGAATGCCGAGGGGATCCAGCGCGGACTTCACCGCGCGAAGCAGAGCGAGCTCCGGCGCGGTGCGCGAATAGCCCAGGTACGGCTTCTTCAGCAGGCCGACACCGTGCTCGGCGGAGATGCTGCCGCGGTGCGCGCGCACGATCTCGAACAGCGCGTGGTCGGCCTCGCGGGTGCGCGATCGAAAGGCCTCCGTCGGGAGGTCGTCCGGCTTCATCACGTTGATGTGCAGGTTGCCGTCGCCGATGTGTCCGAAGAGCACGATCTCCCATCCGGGGTAGCGCTCCGCGAAGAGCGCGTCGAGCGTGGCGCAGAACGGAGCGAGCTCCGCGATCGGCAGCGCGACGTCGTTCTTGTGCGGCAGCCCCGTCGCCGCGAGGCTCTCGGAGATCGACTCGCGGAGACGCCAAAGGCTCGCGGCCTGCGACGAGTTCTGGGCGAGCACCGCGTCGGTCACGAGCCCGCCCTCGAGCAGCTCGCCGGCCCAGCGCTCGAAGGCGTCGCGGTCCGCGGCCTCGAGCTCGATCAGCACATAGCACCCCGACGGCTCGGCGAACGGCGGCGCGAAGCCGCGATGACGGAGCACCCGCGCCGCGGCCCGGTCGGTGAAGAACTCGAAGGCGCTCACCACCGCCGGAGCCCTTCGAACGGCCGCGAAGAGCGCCAGCACCGCGGGGAGGTCGGGCACCGCGCACAACATCACCTCGGCGGGGCCAGGCAGGCGCGCGAGGCGAAGCGTCGCCGCGGTGACGATGCCGAGCGTGCCCTCGCTCCCGATGAAGAGCTGCCGCAGGTCGAGGCCGGTGTTGTTCTTCTCGAGCGCGCCGTTGAGGAGCAGCACCTCGCCCGCCGCGGTGACGACCTCGAGGCCGAGCACCCACTGCCGCGTGAGCCCGTAGCGGATCACCTTCACGCCGCCCGCGTTCGTCGCGATGTTCCCGCCGACCTGCGATGAGCCCTTGGACGCGAAGTCCACCGGCCACGTCAGCCCGTGCGGAGCGCAGTGGGCGTGCACCGCCTCGGTCACCGCGCCGGCCTCGACGCGCACCGTCTGGGCGACCTCGTCCACCGGGTCCATCGCGCGCATGCGCTCGAGCGAGAGCACGAGCTCGCCGTTCGCGGCCACGGCGCCAGCGGCGAGCCCCGTGCGCCCGCCCGACGGTACGATGCCCAGCCGGTGCGCCGCGCAGAACCGGACGATGGCCACGACGTCGCCGGTCGTCCGCGGAAGCGCCACGGCGCAAGGATTCGGAACGTGCACCCGGGTCCAGTCGCGCCCGTGGCTCTGCGCGAGATCGGGGTCGAAGGAGACGAGGTCCGGAGGAAACGCCTCGCGCAGCGCGCGCAGCACGTCGGGCGTCGGCGGGTCGATCATGCCGAGGCGCTTACCGCGGATGCGCCGGGCCGATCAATGCGCGCCCCCCGCGACCCCGAGGTGGTCGCGAAAGAACCGCACGACGCGCGCATCCAGCACCGCCGCCACCGAGGGGTCCGACACGCCGTGCGCCGCGCCCGCCAGCGGGAGGAACTCATGATCCCGGTCCGCCCGCAGCAGCGCGTCGGAGAGGCGCAGGCCATGAAGGAAGTACACGTTGTCGTCGGCGGTGCCGTGTACGACGAGCAGGGGCCGGCGAAGCTCCGGCGCCCACCGCAGCAGCGAGGCCTCCCGGTACACGGCGTCGTCGTCGCCCGTCGGCACCCCGAGATACCGCTCGGTGTAATGCGTGTCGTAGTCGCGCCAGTCCGCGACCGGAGCGCCCGCGACGCCCGCCCGAAAGACATCCGGTCGGCGCATCGTGGCGAGCGCGGCGAGGTAGCCGCCGAAGGACCACCCGTAGACCCCGACGCGTCCGAGATCCATCTCCGGGTGCCGCGCTCCGAGCGCCGTCAACGCAGCGATCTGGTCGCCGAGCGGAACGTCGGCGAACGCGCGGTGCAGCGCGCGCTCCCAGGCACGCCCGCGATTCGGCGTTCCGCGGCCGTCGACGGACACCACCACGAAGCCGTGCTCCGCGAGACCCTGGGCGAAGAGGTAGCGCGACCGCGCGAGCCCGACCATCGACGCGCCGGGGCCTCCGTACACCTGGAGGATCACGGGCCAACGCATGCCCGGACGATGGTTCGACGGTCGAACGATCGCCGCCGCGAACCGCTCCGATCCCACCGCTTCGAGCTCCACCTGCGGCGCAACCACGGGCTCTTCGACGTCGCTTCGGAGCGCGCCGATGGCGTGCCCGCCTTGCAGCACCGTCCACGTCGGACGAGCGTGGAGGCTCGCGCAATGGAGCACGCGCAGGTCGCCTCGCGCCGCGACGTCGCACTCGCCGGCGGCGTCGTCGAGGGTCTCCGCGGCGGTCCCGTCGAACACGACGTGCCGGACCCCGCGTCCGATCGCCGCCTCGCTGGCCAGCACGAGTGCGCCGAGGCCGTCGTCGTCGAGGCCGACCACGGACCGGTACCCCGCCGCCGGCGGCAGCAGGACGCGCCCGAGGCTCCCGTCCGCAGCGTGCCGTTCGAGCTGCCACGCGCCCTCGCGCTCGCTCGACCAGAGGAACCCTGAGCCGTCCGGCAGCCACCGCGGAACGCTCGCGTCGAGGTTCACCCACGCCGCATCGTGCTCGCTCCAGAGCGCGCGCGTCGCGCCGTCGGCCGCGGCGCCGAGGATCCGCAGCTCGGTTTGCGCACGGTTCTGCACCACGAGCGTGAGCGGTCCGCCGCGCTCCCAGACGACCCTTGCGAGGTACGGAAACGCCTCGCGGTCCCATTGGATCCACGTCGTCGCGCCCCCCGCGACGGGGATGACACCGAGGCGCACCCGCGCGTTGGTGCGGCCCGCGCGGGGGTATGCGAAGGCGTCCGCGGCGCGCTCGGGGTGCAGCGGGTCCGCGAGATGGAACCGTTCCACGGCGGACTCGTCGGTCTCCTGGTACGCGATCGATGCTCCGTCCGGGGACCACCACCAGCCCTCCATGCGGTCCATCTCCTCCTGGGCGACGAACTCCGCGGTGCCGTGGCGCAGCGTCTCCGTCGCTCCGTGCGTGAGCCGCTGCTGCGCGCCCGTGGCCGCGTCGAGAACGTAGACGTCGCCGTCCCGCACGCAGGCGATCCGACGCCCGTCCGGCGACCAGCGCGCGTCCACCGGAGCGTCGCCGGGCGCGTCGAGGGCCCGCGTCGTGCCCGCGCGGACGTCGTGCGCGTAGAGCCGACCCGAGAGCGGCACGAGGATCCGCACGCCGTCGGGCGAGAGCGCGAACGAAGCGATGCCCCGCGCCGCCGAGCGGGTCCGCTGACGCCGTGCGCGCTCCTCGGCCGTGAGCGTCTCCTCGGCGCCGCCCAGCAGCTGCTCCGCCGTGAGCACGCGCCGCTCCTGCCGGGAGGCGACGTCCCACGCCCAGAGCTCTCGCGCGAAGGAGCGCGGACCGGAGCGCAGGAAGTACACGACGCGGCCGTCGGGAGCGACGGTGACCGACTCCGGCGCGCCCAGGCGAAAGCGGCCCGTCCGCGCGTACTGGTCGAGCAAGGCGCCGGGCCCGCCAGTCTCGCCGATCGGACGGGGAGCGACCAGGGCCGCGGCGTGCGGCGGCTGGTGAGCGCATGCCGCGAGGAGCATCGAGGCGAGGACGCCGGCGACGTGACGGTTCATCGACGTCGAGCGTACCCGAACGCTGCGTGGCGGCTCGCGCCGTGGGCTATCCTCGCGGCGATGAGCTCGGTGCCGTGGAAGCTTCGCTCGCAGCCCGGGGCCGACCGGTCGGTGGCGCCGGCCGCGAACGACCTCGTCGCGGAGCGATATCGCCTCGGGGTCCGGCTCGGATCCGGTGGCGACGCCGAGGTGTGGCGCGCGGCCGACGAGCTCGCGGGGGACGAGGTCGCGGTCAAGCTCGTGCCCGCCGGCGGGGCCGGGCCGTCGCGGCTCCTGCGCGAGGCGGCTCTGCTGCGTGTGGTGGGCGGGCCGGGCGTCGTTCGCGTGCGCGATGCCGGGTCCGACGAGCGCCATCAGTTCCTCGTCATGGATCTCGTATCCGGTGCCGCGTTCCCCGGACCCGTGGCTTCCGCCGGATGGGCCGCCCTGTCCGAGACCGTGCGCGCCCTCCTCGAATCGTTGGCGCAGGTGCACGCGTGCGGTGTCGTTCACGGCGACCTCGGCCCCTCGAACGTGCTCGTCGATGCCGCCGGGGTTCCGACGTTGCTCGACTTCGGCATTGCGCACGGCCCCGACGCAGCCTCCGAGCGCGAAGCCGCCGCCGGCACCGTCGCGTACCTCGCTCCCGAGCGCCTTCGCGGCGAGCCGCCGTCGGTGTCGGCCGACGTCTACGCGGCCGCCGTGATGATCTACGAAGCCCTTGCCGGCGAACGACCCATGGAGGGGCGAACGGCCTCGGAGACCGTCGCGCTGCGGGGCGCGGGCAAGGTGCGGCCGCTTCGCGAGGTCGCGCCGATGGTGCCCGACGTGGTGTCCGACACGGTGGCGTCGATGCTTCGCCCGGCGGTCGCGGGGCGTCCCGCTTCCGCCGCCGCCGTTCTCGCTGCGCTTGCGCCGGCCTTCGCCCACGGAGCGCTTCCGGCGGCCGTCGGTGACGCGCTCTGGGCTGGCACCGTCGACGAGATCGTCGCGGCCCTTCGCAGCGGCGTCTCCGTCGACCTCGTGGGACCGATGGCGTCGGGGCGCTCCGAGTGCGTCCGTCGCGTCGTCGCTGCGCTCGGTGAAGCGGGCGCCACGGTGGTGCGCGCCGAGGGCTGCCGCGGGGCCGCCCTGACGGCTCTGGCAAGAGGGGTCGCTGCGGGCGCCGTGGGCGTCGTCGACTCGGCGCCGGGCAGCGCTGCGCCGAGCGTGCGCGAGCGCGTGGCCGCGATGCGCAACGCCGGGGGGGTGGTGCTCCGTGCCTGCTCGCCCGGAACGCGCTCCGCAGGCCCGGCGCGCTCGGTGATGCTCGCGGCCCACGACGAGCATGCGCTTCGCACGCTCTTTCATGGCCCCGAGCGCGTGCTGCATCTCCCCAGCGATGCCGCGAAGCTGCTTTGGCTCGAGACCCTCGGCCACCCTGGTCGGGTCTGGAACGTCCTGCAGCGCTGGCTGCGCGCCGGGCATGTGGGGGTCGATGGCGATAGGCTTCGTGTCTCGCGGGCGCAGCTCGACCAGCTCGAGGTCGTCCAGACCCTCGCGGCGGCGTCCGTTCGCCGTGGGCCCGCGCCGCCCGTGCCTGCCCGCGGCCTGGCCGCCGAGGTGATGGCCGCCGCGTCCGTCGCCGACCGTCACGCCACCGCGGCGCTCGTCGCGGAGGTCCTCGAGCGCCCGATCGGAGACGTGACGCGGGCGCTCGCGACGTTGGTGCGCTGCGGAGCTTTGGAGCGCTGGTCCGACGGCACATGGCGCCCTCCCGGAGGTCCGGGGTCCGTTGCCGGCGCCGAGGGCGAGGCGCGCGCGGGCTTGCATCGACGCATCGCGGCCGCCCTGCGCCCGGGACGGCCGGGCCGGCTGCAGCACCTCGCGCGATCCGGAGGTCGCGGCGCCGACCATGTCCTCGCGCTGGCGGCGGAGGTTCGTGCCGCCGCGGCGGCGCATGAAGGTCGCGCGCAGCTCGGCGTGGCCGTGGCGCTGCTGGAAGACGGCCTGCTGTTGCTGCGCCTCGTCGAAGGGGCGCCGGCGGAGGCGCGCGTCGAAGCGCACCTCGACCTGCTCGCGCACTGGATCGAGCTCGCCGTCACCGATCGCAGCCCCGTCCAGCTGGGGCGTGCCCGCTACGCGCTGGGACGCACGGGGCCGGTCAACGCGAACCAATCGCGCCTCGTCGCGGCGATGCAGCTGCTCGTCGACGCCGCGCGTGATTTCGAGGTGGACCTGCAGCGGGCCGTGCTGTCGGCGCACGCGGTTCCGGCGTTCGTCCTGCCGTCGCTCGAACGTCTTCGCTTCGCGGTGCGGGCGCGCGTGTCGCAGGCCCTCGGGCCGGGCGAGGGGCAGCGCATGCACGCGCGCGTCGAGGCCGAGGCGCTGGAGATCGGCGACGCCGAGACGATCCTCGAGGTCGCGGCGGCAGGGGCGTGGCTGCTCTACCGCGACGGTCGCTTCGCCGACGCTGCGTGCCAGCACGCCGGCATCGCGCGGCAGACGCAGAGCCCGATGCTGGCCATCACCTCGATGCTGGCGAGCGCGTCGGCATGGATGGAAGACTTCGCGTTCGAGCGCGCCCGCGCCATCGCGTCGGAGGGCATGGCGATGGCGGCTCGCGCGCGGCAGCCGTACCTCGAGGCCCGCGCGGCCTGGATCGTTCGCACCTGCGGCTACCGGCTCGATGAGATGGTCGACATCGATCCAGAGCTCTTGGAGGCCGTGACGTTGCTGCGCACTCCGCTGATCGGAAGCCTCGTGAAGCTCACCGAGGCCGCCATCGCCTGGCGCGTCGGTGACCACGCGGCGGCGCGAGGGCTCGCCACCGAGCTGCAGGCCGAGAGCGACGCCGTCGGGCGCTCCGCACGGTCGCTCATCTCGCGCTGCATCGCGATCGCCGCGGGTGCCGAGGCGACCGCCGAGGAGCGAGCGGGTCTCGCGCTGCGTGCGAAGGAGTGCTCCGTGCCGGGGCTCGGCGTTCAGGCGCTCGGATTGCTTCGGGCGCCCGTCGAAGCCGACGAAATGCTCGCCTTGGCGAAGCAAGTGCCCGAAAATCGGTGGGATCGGCGCATGGACGTGGTGTCCGTGGCCGAGGCGCTGACCGCCTGCGGCGTGCGATTCAGAACGAGTAGCAGGGGCACTGGATGAACTGCGAAGTCGGCGGGTTCGCCGCCTTGAACTTCGCCGCCGACGCGAACGCCACCCCGGGCTGGTACTGAAACTTCCAGCTGATGCCCGGGTTCGCCGACGACGGGCGCACGAAGCCCGGCCACAGCGCGTAGAACTCGGTCTTGAGTCCGGTACCCGGGTCCGACGTCACCCAGACCTGCCCGATGGACTTTCCCCAGCCGCCGAAATTGGGGGTCTTGACGGTGTCCCACTCGTAGATGACGTACAGGCCCTCGTCGACCTGGTCGCCCAACGCGGGCGAGCCCGCAGCCGCGCCCGTCGGCGTCACCGAAGCGGCGGCAGCGACGTCGCGCACCTCGAAGGTCGCGCTGGCCTCGGGCGAGCTCGCCGTGGCCCCCACCTGCAACTGCACCTTCACGAGGCCGAGCCCCTCCGGCAGCACGTTCTCGGGCAGGGACTTCACCTGCTCGAGGATCGCGAGCACCGCCGCCTGCCCCTGCGTAGCAATTTCTTTCAGAGTGTCGTTCGCCACGGTCACCTCCACTTCCCGCCGCGGAGCAGACACGCGCGCGAAGGCAACGTCAACGCATCCGCGCCGGAAGAAACTGCGAGGGCGGGGCGGGGCGGGGCGGGCGGTGCCGGAGACCGGGGTTGAACCGGTACGAGGGGCTACCTCGGCGGATTTTGAATCCGCTGCGTCTGCCAATTCCGCCACTCCGGCGACGGGGACCGCGGTGTACCAGCCACTTCGGCGGCGCTCAAGGCCTTCGAGAGCTCCGGCCGCACGAAATCCGTCGAAGAGGGAGCTTGACGTCGTCGAGAAGCGAATGGTACATGCCGCGCCCTCCCTCGACGGTCTCGCGACCGGCGGAGGAGACACCTTCTATGTCGGCGGCTGCACCCGGAGGTTCTCGGGTGGACGCGCTGGCGGGAGTCCGGCGCGCTGGAGGACTCGAGCTCCTCCCTGCGCACGTTGAAACGGAAGCGAATACGATGGAGAGCAAGGCGATTGCGCGGTTCGCGCGGATCGCGCCGCGAAAGGCGCGAACGGTCGTGAATCTGGTGCGCGGGCAGAAGGTGGCCGAGGCGATCAGCATGCTGCTGTACACTCGCAAGGCTGCTGCGCCCGTGGTCCGCAAGATCATCGAGTCGGCCCTGGCCAACGCGCGGGTCCAGAACCCGTCGGTGGACGTCGACGGGCTGTACGTGTCCATCGGGTCCGTGGACAAGGGTCCGAACTCGAACCTGCGCCGCTGGCGGCCGCGGGCCATGGGCCGTGCGACGCAGATCACCAAGGGCGTGAGCCACATCGCGATCACGCTGACCGACCGTCCGCCGCCGGCGAAGAAGAAGCCGGTCGCGAAGAAGTCCGCCGGGGAAACCCCCGACAGCGTCTCGCAGGAGTAGGGCAGGGAACATGGGACAGAAGGTTCATCCGTACGGGTTCCGCCTGGGGGTCATCAAGACCTGGAACTCCAAGTGGTTCGAGGAGCGCAACTACGCCGCCTGGCTGCATGAGGACATCACCCTCAAGCGCGTGGTGAAGGAGCAGCTTCAGAACGCCGGCGTGTCGGCGGTCGAGATCGAGCGCGCCGCGGCCAAGGTCAAGGTCATCATCTACACAGCGCGCCCCGGCATCGTGATCGGCAAGGGCGGCAAGGGCGTCGAAGACCTCAAGAAGGGCAAGCCGGCCGAGCGCAAGGGCCAGGCTCCGTTCCCGGGCCTGCTGCACTACACGAACGCCAGCGCCGACGACGTCGTCATCGACGTGCAGGAGATCCGCAAGGCCGACACGAACGCCCAGCTCGTGTCCGAGGCCGTGGCGATCCAGCTCGAGCGGCGCGTGTCGTTCCGGCGCGCGATGAAGAAGGCCGTCCAGGCGGCGATGAAGCTCGGCGCCCGCGGCATTCGCATCCGCTGCGCGGGCCGCCTCGGTGGCTCGGAGATGTCGCGCGTCGAGAGCTACCGCGAGGGCCGCGTGCCGCTGCACACGCTCCGCGCGGACATCGAATTCGGCACCGCCGAAGC
>CAIMWA010000068.1 GCA_903845045.1 uncultured delta proteobacterium
GAACCCAACTGAAGTTGCGCGGCTAATTTCGACGCTCTATGGCTTCGATACTGCGCCGGAGGTGGTGCCACCGGGCCGCCTCTTTCGGCTCGCACGCCTGCCGGAAGGGACATCGCATCGCGACACGTACCTCGTGCGCGAGATCGACTCGTGCGACGGCGCGGCGGACGTGGCCCTCACCGCCAAGGAGTCCTTGCACCGCCTCCGGACGCTGGTGGTCGCGGAAGGCCAGGTGCCGGCAGACGGCGAAGGAGTGCGATACGTACCCCTCGCGCAGCACGTCGCGTGGGACGGGACCGACTTCGTTGCGGCACACGCCTCGCCGACGTCAGACCCTGCAGGGGCGGCTTCGGGCGGTGGGCAGCCAAGCGTGCCGACGTCGCGCACCCAACCTCCGACCAGTCCGGTGGTGGTTCCGCCGGGCACGCGGTGGAGCGACATTCGTTTCCGCATCGACGATCATCAACTCTGCGTCTGCGTCGGTGATCTGCGTGCGTGGCGGTCTTTTGAGGAGGCCGGGTTCGCAGACCAGCGGAAGCGGCAGGCTCCGGAGCCAAATCAGCTTTGGGCGTATTTTCGGCGGTTCGCGACGGTTGTTTCGGGCGTGCACCCCGGGGGGATCAGAGGCGAGCCCGACGAAATCGAGGTCGACGGTCGCGCCTCCGCGGAGTTGAAGATGCGAGTATCTAGGCTCCGGGGGGTACTTCGCCGGCTCATCCCCGGCGTTTCGGAGGAACGTGGCGGACCGATATTCTCGGCGGCCTCGTCCGCGAACACTCCTCGTGGCGATGCCTCTGACGATGACGGCGGCGCCCATGGCGACCACCTTGACGACGCTGATGATAGCGGTGCCGTCGATCAGAGCGCAGATGCAGCGGGGCCGCACCTGCGTGGCCGACGGGTGGATCGCGCAGGTGAGTACCGCGCTCGGTTTTCCCTCGCCGAACTTCCGCCATGCTTCATCCGCACTCCCTCCGGCGCCTCCTGGGCTTCGACGTCAATCTGGATCGACGGGGCGAGCGTCGAGGTCCGCGTCAGGGGCGGGAGATCTGAAGCGGCATCTCCGGTTGTTGCGCAACCCCACCGGGGCGAAGGCGTCGGCTCGGACGACGCAGAGGTCACCGACACGTTTCCCGTCGAAGATCTTGGGCTTCCTGACGAGCCGCGAGACGCGCTTCTCGAACTGCTTAGTCATGGACGGCTCGACCGCGAGCGCGGCGACAGCGACGCACGCGTACTGCGCCTGTTCCTCGCGGCGCTCGTGGGCGTCGACGGCGACGGCATCGTCTTCCGCGCGCCCAACGGGCCGTGGTTGCCGTCGGTCAACGTACCGATCGCCGAGCGACGAGGGTAACGGTTACCCCCATACGACGACGCGCGGCGGCGCCCCCGACAGAGTCTCGGAGGGCCGCCGCGTAGAAATGTGAAGGCCGGGCGTTTTCTCAAACGCCCCGAATCCTGGGGGATCGGGGGGTAACAAGCGTCGATGGAGGCCGCGCGCGAAACATCTCACCCCGTAAAGGGGCGACGGCACCGTGACGGGCCGTCTTCCGCGGCACCGCGTCGCGCCGCATTTGCGCGCGATCTCGGCGCCGCCCCTTTCAGACGGAGTTTCCACCGCGATGATCCTCACGAAAACGAGCCTCTCTAGTTTCACTGGCAACGACCTCGGCAACCGGCCTCGGCGGACCGTCGAGCGACGCATTGCACAGCCCTCGATCGTCGCCGTCGGGAGGCCAGAGTGATGCCCGCTCCGGGGTACGAGCTGGTGTCCGCGGCGCGGCCGTGCGCGATCTGCAAGAAGCCGGACTGGTGCTGGCGGACGTCCGACGGCACGACCAGCTTCTGCCGTCGCGTTGGCGGCGACGATGCCGTGGAGCGCGAGGACAAGAACGGCGAGCTCTTCTACGTGCATCACCATGGGGACGGCGCGACCACCGTCGGGAC
>CAIMWA010000069.1 GCA_903845045.1 uncultured delta proteobacterium
CGCCAAGCCCCCGCGCGATCGTGCGCCGCTGCTCCCCGGCGGCCGGCTGCGCGTCCTCGAGGACTGAAATTCCGTCGCGCCGCGGGTATCATCCCCCGCGATGCTCCTCCAATGCGACCAGTGCGCCGCGCCGCACAACGTTCCCGATGGCAGCCCTGTGGTGCGTTGCTCCTTCTGCGGAGGCAGCACGCACATCGTGTTCGGCGCCGCCGGCATGGCGGGCGGACCGATGCCCGTGGGAGGCCCGGCGCAGTGGGGCGCGCAGGTGCCGTTCGGTGCGCCGAACCCGTACGGTGCGCCGCCGCCGTGGACGCCAGGCGCGCAGCCCATGCCGGGCTACGTTCCGCCGCGGGCCAACGCGGCGCGCGGGGTCATCGTGGCGGCGCTGGCCATCGGCATGATGGGCGCCGGCGCTGCGATGTTCACGCTGCGCGGCGGCTCCTTCACGCGGGCGCTCTCGTACACGGCGGCGCCGGTGCTGGGCACGCTCACGCTCGCGGGCGCGCCGGCGGTGGAGCGCTCCTATACGACGTCGGTGACCGGCACCGTGGCGGCGTCGACGGTGCTCACGACGTGCCGCGGGTACATGCAGTCGGCGCCGCACCTCACGCTGCGCCTCACGGCCCCGCAGCGCGTGAACATCCACACGACGTCGGACCTCGACCTGACGATGCTCGTGCGCGACACGTCGGGCGTGGTGCGCTGCGACGACGACTCGGGCCAGGGCCTGAACCCGATGATCGACACCGTCCTCGCGCCGGGCACCTACTCGGTGTGGATCGGGAGCTTCACCCGCAACCTCAGCGCGAACTTCACGCTCAACGCGAGCATCGGCCCGATCATCCCCGAGGGGCTGGTCCCCACGCTCCGGCAGTGGACCGTCTCCGACGTCACGCCCCTCGCCCCGCCCACGAACGGCGTCGTCGCGGTGCCGCAGATCGCCCAGGACCTCACCACCAACGGCGTGGTCACCGGGGCCATCCCGGCGTCGGTGCTCGGCGCGAACTGCCGCGGGTACATCACCGCGGCGCCGCAGGTGCAGCTCGCCGTCGCCGCGCCGTCGCATGGCACGCTGCGCACGACGTCCACCAACGACCTCACGCTGGTGCTGCGCGACGAGCAGGGCCGCGTGTTCTGCGACGACGACAGCGGCGGCGCGCTGCAGCCGCGGCTCACCGTGGACCTCACCTCCGGCGCGTGGTCCGTGTGGGTGGGCACGTACCAGGCGAACTTCACGTCGCCGTTCGCGCTGCACGTCGACGCCGCGCTGCCGACGAACGGCGCGGCCCGCCGCCGCGGTCGCAAGTAGCGTAACCGCCCGGTTACGGAACGCAGGCCGGGAGCGCGGGTCCGGCGCAGGGCGGCTCGACGCCCCCGTGGAGCTTTGCCTCGGCCCAGGCGATGGCGTGCCGCGTGTTGCGCGCGACGACGGAGGTGTGCAGGGCGACGTCGTCGGTGCACAGCTCGACGTCGACGCCGTCGCGACGGAGCCGCGCCATGTTGCACGCCGCCTCCTGCGCCGGCGGCATGATGGTGTCGAGCATGCCCTGGACGTAGAGCACCGGCGCGCCCGCGGGATCGCCCCCGGAGTCCGTGGAGCCGTTCTGCAGCACCCAGCGGTAGAGGTCCCGGCCGGGGCCGCTGCATGCAGGGCCCGTCGCGTCGGCGTAGCAGGCGACGAAGGCCGCGCGGATGGGCTCGTCGAGCCAGTCGCGCACGTGCAGTTGCAGTCCCTGCACGTAGCCGCCGTAGGGCGTGAGGCAGAGCCCGTCGAGGGCCGGCGGGGACGTCGCACGCAGCGCCGGTGCGAAGGCCTCGCCGCCGTGTCCGGTGCCGACGTGGTTCTCGAACCACGCGTAGGCCATGGAGGTCACCACCACCGGCGTCGTGATGCCGTAGGCGATGGTGAGCGCGTTGGGATCGCGCAGGGCGTTGAGCACCTGGAACGAGTCGATGCGCGACGGCCACTCCGGCGCGTAGACCACCGCCGCGGCGACGTCGCCGTCGGCCCCGTAGCTGCGCACGAGCCCCTGCGCGGCGAGCACCGCGCCGCCGCCCTGGCTGTACCCCACGAGGACGATGCGTGACTCGAGAGCTCCCGGTCGCAGCAGCCGTCGCAGCGCCCGCGCGCCGTCGAGGAGCGACTGCGCGGTGTCGACGTTGTCGAGGTACCCCTGCGTGCCGTCGGTGCCGAGGCCGGCGTAGTCCGGCGCGATGACCGGGTACCCGCGGGCCGCCCAGGGGAGCGCAAGGTCGCGCATCGTGTCGGGGCGGCGCGACGTCGCGCAGGTGTCGGCGAGGCCCTCGCTCGGGTGCCCCACCACCACCATCGGCAGCGGACCGACGGCCCCGTGCGGCAGGTACACGCGCGCGCTGCTGATGCCCGCGCCGACGGCGTTGCGCATGGTGCGGAACGCGATGCGGTACACGTCCACGGGCCACGCCGCGGTGACGCCCTCGACGTTGGCCGCGCCGAGGTTGGCCTGCACCGCGGCCACGCTCTGCGGCGGGTCGACGGTGCAGCGCACGACGTCGCCGCGGTGCTCCGGGGTCATCAACGGGAGCCCCGGCGGCGTCACGTAGACGGCGTCGGCGGTGTCGGTGCAGGGCGCCGCGAGGGCCAGCGGCACCCCGGCGTCGGCGCCCGTCGCGAGGTCGTCGACCGCCGCATCGGCGACCACCGCCGCGTCCATCGCTCCGTCATCGCCCCCCGACGCGACGTCGGGACCGGTGTCCGTCGCGAGGTCGTCGGCTGCGCCGTCAGGTGTCGATGCGTGACCATCGGGTGACGCATCGAGGCGTCCGCCGAGGTCGCTCGGCGCCGCCGCCGGAGCCGCTCCATCGCACGCCCCGAGCAGCGCCGCGAGCACCGACGCAGCCCCCGTCGAACCCGCGCTTCGTCGCATCGACGACGAAGGTTACACGCCCTGCGCTGCGCGGTAGCGGTCCTGCCAGCGGAGCTCCTCGAACTCGGCGCGGCCGCGGCCCCGGTACACCTCGTCGGCGAGCCAGGCCTGCTCCGCGGACCAGTCGTCCCGCGGGATCTCCTTCTGCCAGACGCGGCGCGCGGCGTCCCAGCGGTAGCGACGCTGCTTGAGGGCGTCCTTGGCCTCGAAGGGGGCGCCGACGGCGCGCACGAGGCCCGTGCGCACGCGCATCGCCCGCAGCATCTCGTCGAGGTACGGCCGGCCCGTGTCGTCGTCGCGCAGCGCGAGCAGGTGCAGCAGCGCCGCCGTGTCGGGCCCCGCGCGATGGTTCCGCGTGAAGAACCCGTGGAACACGCAGAGCACCTCGAGCCCCGCCGACGGCATGCCCTTCGCGGACCAGTCGATCTGCTGCAGCGAGCAGCCCCACATGGGCTCGCCCGCGGGGCCCGGCGCGCCCGCCACGAGGGCCTCGACGAAGGGGCGGTCGAAGCCCGCGTTGTGCGCCACCACCACCGACGCCGCGGCGAGCAGCGCGCGCACCCGCGCCACGTCGATCTGCTGGCCGCGCAGGTCGTCGTCGGTGAGCCCGGTGATCCGCGTCACCTCGGGCGACAGCGGGAACCCCGGGTCCTGCAGCGCGGTGTACGGGGCCTCGACGGCCACGACCTCGCCGGTGCGGCGGTCGAAGGTGAACGGGAGCACCGCGACCTCGATGACGCGGTCCCGTGCGGCGTCGAGGCCCGTGGTCTCGGTGTCGAGGGCCACCCCCGCGCGGAGCTCCGAACGGTTGGCCTCGAGCCACGCCGGGGTCGCCCAGGCGGGGGGCGCGTGCACGCCGTCGAAGCGCGCGATCTCGACGCTTTCCGCGTCGGGGCTGTGGGCGAACCCGCGGAACGGCATCGGCCGACGATAGCACCGCGGGGATGATCCGCGGGCGCGGCTCCGTGATACACGGCGCGTTGAAGCGTTCGCGCGCGGGGTCCGTATGCACCGCAGCGGCGCAGTGTGTCCGCGCACCCCCTCGATGCTCCCCCCGCACGACGACGAAGCCCTCGACCGCGACGACGCCCTGCACGGCCTCGGCGCCGTGGCGTCGTTGCTGCGCACCTTGTCGGGCCTCGCGGCGCCGTACCGCGGGCTCCTCGTCGCGACGCTGTCGGTGCTCGGCGTCGAGGTGCTGCTCGGGCTCTTCGCGCGCTACGGCTTCAAGCTGGTCATCGACGACGCCCTCGCGCACGGCGACCGCGCGCGGCTCCTCCGCGTGCTCGCGGGCCTCGCCGCCGCCGCCCTCGCCGGCAGCGCCGCGGGCCTCGCGCAGGACTACCTCTCGGCGCGCATCGAGTCCGGCGTCATGCGCGACCTGCGGCGAAGGCTCTTCGAGCAGCTCCAGGCGCTGTCGCTGTCGTTCTACGCGGGCTCGCGCACCGGCGACCTCGTGGCCCGCTTCGGCGGCGACCTCGACAGCGTCGAGAGCGCCCTCTACGCGTGCCTCTGGTCCGGCGGCGCGGCGGGCGTGGTGACGCTGCTCGCGGGGCTCCCTCCGCTGTTCTGGCTCGAGTGGCGCCTCGCGCTGCTCGCCGTGGCGGGGCTGCCGCTCGTGGTGCTCGGCGTCGCGCGGCTCTCGGCCCCCGCGGCCCGCGCCTCGTACGCCACGCGGGTCGCCGCCGGCGACGTGCTCGCCAAGGTGCAGGAGAACGTCGTCGCGCAGCCCACGGTGAAGTCCCTGGGCCTCGAGGCCCTCGAGTCCGCCGAGTTCGCGCGGCGCACCGAGCACCTTCGCCGCAAGGCCGTGCGCTCGAACTTCCTCGGCTACCTGGCGTTCCGCGTGCCCGACGCCGTGGCGCAGCTCACGTCGACGGCGGTGCTCGCGGCGGGCGGCCTGCTCGTTCTCGGCGGATCGCTCCGCGTGGGCGCGCTGGTGTCGTTCTACGTGATGTTCCAGCAGGTGCTCCGCGCGGTGCGCGACCTCACGAGCATCGCCCCGACGCTGCTGCAGTCCGCCGCGGGCGTGCGGCGCCTCGACGAGATCCTCGGCGCGTCGCCGTCGGTGTCCGATGTGCCCGGCGCGCGGGAGCTCCCGCCGGTGCGCGAGACCATCACCTTCGAGGGCGTGCGCGCGACCTATGACGGCGGCCGCGCCGAGGCGCTCCGCGGCGTCGACCTCGAGATCCCTTGCGGCGGCATGGTGGCCTTCGTCGGGCCGAGCGGATCGGGCAAGACCACGGCCCTCGGGCTGCTGCTGCGGCTCCGCGACCCGTCGGCCGGGGCGGTGTGCTTCGACGGCCACGACCTCCGCGAAGTAACGGCCTCGTCGTTGCGCGCGCAGCTCGGCGCCGTGCTCCAGGACGCGTTCCTCTTTCACGCCACGCTGCGCGAGAACATTCGCATGGGCCGCCCCGGCGCGACGGACGCCGAGGTCGAGGACGCCGCGCGCGACGCCGAGGTGCACGACGCCATCCTCGCGTTGCCCGACGGTTACGAGACGCAGGCGGGCGAGGCCGGCGGCGCGCTCTCGGGCGGCCAGCGGCAGCGCGTGGCCCTCGCGCGGGCGCTGCTCCGCGAGCCCCGGGTGCTGCTCCTCGACGAGGCCACGAGCGCCCTCGACGCCAACGCCGAGGCGGCGATCCTGAAGACGCTGCGGCGCATCGCGCGGGGGCGCACGGTGATCGTCGCGGCGCACCGGCTGCAGGCCGCGGCGATGGCCGACCTCGTCGTGGTGTTCGACCGCGGGCGGGTGGTGGAGCGCGGGACCCACGAGGCGCTGCTGCGCGCCAACGGGCTCTACCGCGCGCTGTGGATGACCCAGTCGACCGGAGCGCTGCAGCGCGCGCCGGCCGCCGAGACCGCGCGAGGGGCGCTGGCGAACACGTGACTGTCTGGCTACATGATTTTCCGTCGGAGGTGCGTGAGGGCTCGGCCGGCGCGGGGCTCTTCGCGACGCGGGACCTCGCGGCGAACGCGGCGGTGGCGCGCTTCGAGGGCGAGCTCCTGGCGCCGTCCGACGTGCCCGTGTCCGAGGCGTGCCACGCGCTGGTGATCGACGGCGAGACGTGGATGGTTCCGCGCACGCCGGCGCGCTTCGTGAACCACGGGTGCACGCCGAACTGCTGGGTCGACGACGTCACCGTGCGCACGCTGCACCCGGTCGTTGCAGGCACCGAGCTGACCTTCGACTACGCCATCGCCGGCGCCGCGGAGTACCTCGCGGACCCGGCTGCGTTCGCGTGGGACCCTCGCTGGAGCTTCGACTGCGCGTGCGGCAGCGCGCTGTGCCGCGGTCGCATCGACGGCTACGCGCTTCTGGCGAGCGCGGCGGAGCTGGGCCCCGCGGTGCGCGTCGCCGACGTCCCGGGCAAGGGCCGGGCGGTGTTCGCGGCGCGGCGCATCGCCGAGGGCGAGCGCGTCGACCGCGCGCCGGTGGTGGTGATCACCGCGGCGCAGTGGCCGGGCATCGAGGGCACGGCGCTCTTCGACTACACCTTCGAGTGGGGCGACGACGGCCAGGACGCGGCCATGGCGCTCGGCGTCGGGTCGCTCATCAACCACGCGTACGCGCCCAACGTGGCGTTCACGCGGCGCTACGCCGAGGGCGTCGTCGACTTCGTCGCGCTGCGCGACATCGACGCCGGCGAGGAGCTGACGGTGAACTACAACGGCGACCCGGCGGACCGCAGCCCGGTCTGGTTCGAGGTGGTCGAGTGACCGCCCGCACCCACGGCCCCGTCGCCCGCCTCGAGCAGCACCTCGCCGGCGAGTGGTGGAAGGCCATCTTCAACGCCACGTACCTGCGCACCGACGGCGACGTGGTGGAGAACCCCGAGAACACGCACCGCGACACCGACATGCTCGTGCGCGCGGCGGACGTGCAGCCCGACACGCGGCTCCTCGACGTGTGCTGCGGCCAGGGGCGGCACTGCCTCGAGCTGGCGCGCCGCGGCCACCGCCACGTCTCCGGCGTGGACCGCTCGCGGTACCTCATCACCGTAGCCCGCAAGCGCGCCCGCGCCGCGGGCCTGGCGGTGTCGCTGCACGAGGGCGACGCGCGCAGCTTCAAGCTCCCCGAGGCGCCCTTCGACGTGGTGTCGCTGCTCGGCAACTCCTTCGGGTACTTCGACCGCGACGAGGACGACCGCAAGGTGCTCCGCGCCGTGCACCGCGCCCTCGCGCCGGGCGGCACGCTGGCCCTCGACATCACCGACGGAGCTTGGATCCGCGACAACTTCGAGCGGCGCTCCTGGGAGTGGATCGGCGCCGAGGAGCTCGTCTGCCGCGAGCGCGAGCTGTCGTCGTGCGGCACGCGGCTGGTATCCCGCGAGGTCGTCGTGCACGCCCGCCGCGGCGTCGTGGCCGACCAGTTCTACGCGCAGCGGCTCTACGACCCCGCCGCGCTCGTCGCGATGCTCGAGGACGAAGGCTTCGGCGCCGTGAGCGACCACGCCGCCAAGGACAGCGCGTCGGACCGCAACCAGGACCTCGGGATGATGGAGCGCACGTTCTTCCTGACGGCGCGCAAGGGCGCGGCGCGGGTGGTGCGCGCGGTGCCGGCGCCTGCCAAGGACGTGCTCGTGCTGCTGGGCGACCCGCGCAGCCACGACCCCATCCGTCCCAACGGCGAGCTCACCGTCGACGACGACGCGGCGCTGCGAAAGCTTCGCGACGCGTTCGGATCCCTCGAGGGCTTCGCGTTCCGCTACCACGACGACCACGCGACGCTCCTCGAGACGCTGCGCGCGCGGCCGCCGGAGCTCGTGGTGAACTTCTGCGACGAGGGCTTTCGCAACGACCTGCACGCCGAGCTGCACGTCCCCGCGCTCCTCGAGGTGCTCGGCATCCCGTACACCGGCGCGGGTCCGGCGTGCCTCGGGCTCTGCGTCGACAAGGCCCACGCGCGCGCCATCGCCATCTCCCTCGGCGTGCCCGTGCCGCGCGAGCTTCGGCTCCCGAAGGGCGCCGCCCCCGAAGGCCTCGACGTGGCCTACCCCGCGCTGGTGAAGCCCCGCGTCGGCGACGGCAGCGTGGGCATCGACCGCGGCGCCGTGGTGCGCACCCCCGACGAATTGCGTGACCGCGTGGTTACGCTTCGCGCGAGCTGGGAGGGCGACGTGCTGGTGCAGGAGTTCCTCCCCGGCGCCGAGTACTCCGTGGGGTTGCTCGGCGACGGCGCGGGCGGCCTCGACGTGCTGCCGATCCTCGAGGTCGACTACGACGCGCTGCCCCCGGAGCTTCCGCGGCTGCTCGGCTACGAGTCGAAGTGGAACTTCCCCGAGACTCCGTACTGGACCCACGTCTCGTACAAGCGCGCGTCGCTGGCCCCCGCGGCGCAGGCGGCCCTCGAGGGCCACGCGCGGTTGCTCTTCGAGCAGCTCGGGTGCCGCGACTACGCGCGCCTCGATTTCCGCGCCGCCGAGGACGGCACCATCCGCTTCCTCGAGGCGAACCCGAACCCCGGCTGGGGCTGGGGCGACGAGCTGAACTACATGGCCGACTGGGCGGGGCTCCCCTACGCCGAGCTCCTGCGACGCATCGTCGCGTCGGCCCTCGCGCGCGTCGCATCGGCGCGCGCTGCACGCGGAGGATCACCATGACGAAATCGGCAGAGCAGCAGTGGGCGGCGGCGCTGGGCACGGGTCCCACGCGGGCCGTGCGGCGCGTGGCGGCGGCGTCCCTCGGCGGGCGCACCGAGGCGTTCTACGAGGCGTCCGGCGGCGAGCCGGTGGTCGTGACGGGGCTCCTCGACGGCGACGCGACGCTCGGCGGCCTCGACCTCGCGGGCATGCAGGCGGTGCTGGCGGGCGTCGAGCTGGAGGGCTACTCGCGGGAGACGAGCGAGCGCGAGACGTTCTCCGCGGGCGAGTTCTTCGCCGAGCTGCGCAGCGGCCGCGCGCGCCACAACGTCGTCGACCACCCGGTGGCGTCCACGCCCCTTCGCGGCCGCGTGGGTGCCCCGCCGTTCTTCGGCTCGAACTGGATCGCCGACGGCGGCGAGGGCCTCACCATCTCGCCGCTGAGCCTCACGCTCACGCCCGCGGGCAACTTCACGCCGCTGCACGTCGACAGCTACGGCATGCAGGGCTGGATGCTCCTTCTCGAGGGCCTCAAGTGCTGGCGCTTCGTCGCCCCGGAGCACTCGCGCCCACGCATGGACCCGGTCTCTGCCGATGTCGGCGACGCCCCGCCGAGCGCGTGGAACGGCGTCGAGCGCCTCGAGACCGAGCTCCGCGGCGGCGAGCTCATGTTCATCCCGCCGGGCTGGGCCCACGTCGTCTGGACCCCCGAGGCCAGCGTGGGCGTCGGCGGCTCGGTGCTCAACGAGCACGTGCTCGAGGCGACGCTCGCGTCGTGGCACTCGGAGCTCGCCCTCGGCCACTCCGACGAGGTCGACGTGGCCGCCCTCGCGGCCCGCGCCATCGCCGCCGGCAACGACGCTCCCTCGCTGCGCCACGGCATCACCGCGCACGACCGCTGGCAGCACGCCCGGTCCTGACCATCACCCCGCGCGGAGCACCGCGGACCACGCCCCGACGCGACCGCGCGACCGCGCATCCTCGAGGCGCCGCACGAAGCGTTCCGCTTCGGTTACCTGTTCGAGGTTCGTGAACCACGCCGCGGAGTACGCGTCGGCGAGCAGCGTCATGAGCGCCACGCGCGCGTCGTCGGC
>CAIMWA010000070.1 GCA_903845045.1 uncultured delta proteobacterium
GAACATCCATCAGTGCGGCGGCAACTGGTCCGACATCCTCTGCGGGAACATCTACGAGACCCCGCTGCTGAAGGTGTGGAACGCGCGTCCCTACCAGCTCGCGCGCCGCATGATGGCGCAGCGCGAGCTCGACGGGCTGTGCAGCCCGGTGTGCGTGCACCTGCACGACCAGCGGCTGCACGAGGACCGCTTCAAGCTCCTCGACGGCTCCAAGCGCTTCGTCGCGAACCAGCTCCTCGCCCTCGAGGACATCGCCGAGCGCCGCGAGGTCGTGCAGGCCAAGCCGCTGCACCTCACGCTGAGCCCGAGCAGCTACTGCAACTACAACTGCCTGTTCTGCAACCACGGCCGCACGCCCCGCCGCGACATGCCCGACTCGGCGTGGGACGAGCTCCACGAGATGCTGCCCACGCTCAAGACGCTGACGGTGCTCGGCGGCGAGCCCTTCGCGAACGCGCGCACCTGGGACTTCCTCATCGACTTCGACTCCGAGCGCGCCCCGGACGTGCGCCTCGACTTCTTCACCAACGGGTCGCTGCTCACCGAGAAGGCCCTCTCGCGCATCAAGCGCGCGCCCCTCGGCGAGATCACCGTGAGCCTCAACTCCGGCACCGCCGACGTCTACAAGAAGCTCGAGCGCGGCATCGACTTCGAGGACGTCGTCGAGAACATCGACGCGCTCATCCGCACGCGGGCGCGCTACCCGTTCTGGTTCGGCATCACGCTGAGCCTCATCGTGCAGCGCGACAACGCGCACACGCTCATGGCCTTCGGCGAGCTCGCCCGCAGCCGCAACCTGCACATCCGCCTCGTCGGTCTGAACGTGCAGGCATGGGAGGAGCTCAACTTCTACAAGGAACCCGACGAGGTCGAGCGCGTGCTGCGCCACGTCGACGAGTTCGGCGCGTGGGCGCAGAAGGTCCGCCCCGACTGGATGCACCAGGTCGTGGGCGTGCGCGGGGCCATCGTCGCCGAGGCGAAGCGCAGGCAATTCAGCCCCGAGCTCGTGCGCAACCACACGGCCCCGTGGCCTCCGGTGCGACGCGCGCTGCCCGTGGTCCGCTGAGGTCCGCGGGTTGTCGCCACCGGGGCCGGCCGATACGCTGACGCGGGTGTTCCGGCTCCCGCAGCTCACCGAGGCCGACCGCGCCGCGGCGCGTACGGTGACCTCGACGCGGCGAGGACACCAGTTCGAGATCCAGCTCGGTCACCTCTGCAACGAGCGCTGCGTGTTCTGCTCGTCGGGGCAGCTCACGGCGATGAAGCTCGCGCGGCACGTCGCCCGGGAGCCGATCTTCGAGGCCCTCTCCGCGGCCCGCCGCGACGGCGCCCGGCGGGTCACCTTCGTGGGCGGCGAGCCGACGCTGCACCGCGCCTTTCACGACGCCCTCGCGCACTGCGTCGCCCTCGGCTTCGACGAGATCGTGATCTTCACCAACGGCGTGCTGCTGCCGCACCCGGGCTTCGTCGAGCGCGTCGTCGCGCTGGGGTTCCCCTTCGAGTGGCGCATCTCCATCCAGGGCGGCCACGAGGCGGCGCACGTCGCGGTGACGGGCCGGGCCGACTCGTTCCGGCGCATCGTCGAGGGGCTCGCGCGGCTGCGGGAGCACCGCCAGCGCGTGACCGCGAACGTGTGCCTCACGGAGCGCAATTGGCGCTCGCTGCCCGACTACCCGGCGCTGGTCCGGGCGCACGGCGTGCGGCAGCTCCACGTCGACATCGTGCGTCCGTCGTCGACCGGCGAGCGCACCGAGGACGAGATGCGCGAGCTCCTCCCCCGGTACTCGGTGATGGCCCCGGCGCTCGACGCGATGCTGGCGCGCTTCGACCGCGACGACCCGGGCTTCGACGTGAGCGTGGGCAACGTGCCGTTCTGCGTGCTCCCGGCGTGGGCGCACCGCATCGAGCACGGCGGCGAGGAGACCGTCACCCAGGCGTCGGACACCGCGGCCCTCGAGCAGCCCGTGGACAAGTACGCGTGGCACGCCTCGCTGCGCCGGCACCCGCCGCAGTGCGCGGAGTGCGTGTTCCGTCCGCGCTGCACGGGGGTCTTCGAGGAGTACCTCGGGCTGCACGGCGCCGCGGAGTTCGTGCCGGTGTCGGCGGCGCAGCTCCGGTCCCTCGACCCCGCGGAGCGGAGCTTCACGACGCTCGTCGCGCCGCTGCTCGCCCCCCTCGAGGCCGCGCTCCGCACCGCGCCCCCCGACGGCTGGACGCTGCGCCGCCGGGACGCCGACGCACGCTCCCGTCGCATCGACATGCACCTCGCGCACGCCTCCGGGGCCGGCGCGACGCTGCGCTTCGTGCCCTCGTCGCAGGCCGCCGGCGCGGTGCTCGAGACGGACCGCTTCGACGTGGTGCCCGAGGCCGGCGACGCGCTCGCGCCGGGAGCGCTCGAGGGGCTGCTGCGCGCGCTGGTGGCGGGGGTGTCCGCCGCGCCGGGCGTGACGCTGCGGCGGGCGTCGGTGGAGGCGGCCTGCGCGGCGCAGCGGGCGGCGCACCTGGCGTGGCGCGGCCGCGAGGGGCTGCGGGGGTTGCTGGAGCGCATCGCGCGGCACCCCGAGGCCGGCGGGTGGCGGGCCGAGGTCCGCGCGAACGACGGGACCGAGGCCGTGGTGGCGCTCGTCGGGCGCGCGGGGGCCGCGGCGGAGATCGTGCTGACGGTGCGCGCCGTGGACGGACGATCGACGGTCTCTGCGGCGGCGCGAGGGGTCCGCGGCGCGGGTCCGACGGAGCTTCGCGGCGCCGTGCGCGCTCTCTTCGGCGACGACGTCGCGAGGTGATCTGCGGTCGCGCGGCGCGGCGTCCTGGTGCTAGCTTCGCGCAGCCATGGATCCCGCCCTCTCCGTTCACGATCAAGTCGCCGACGTGGTGCGCGCCCTGCTCCCGGAAGAAGCCCGCGCGGGCCTGGTGATCGAGCACGCTCCACCCCGGTTCACGATGACCTTCGACGATGGCGCCGGCGGCACGCACCGCATCGTCGTCGAGCGCGTGAACGACGAGGGCTTGATGTCCGTGCAGGGCTCGTCCGAAGCGATCGCTCCGATCGTGGCGGCGTGCGAGGCGCTGCTCGCGCCGCCGGTGGTCCCCGAGGCGGACCCGGAGCCCGTGGTGCCCGAGGCCGATCCGCCGCCGGTGGTCCCCGAGGCGGACCCGGAGCCCGTGGTGCCCGAGGCCGATCCGCCGCCGGTGGTCCCCGTTCGCGTCGACGTTCCGCACGGAAGCCCGAAGGTCCAGGACGGCGGCTTCGACACCCTCGACGGGGCAGCGGACACCCGGCTCACGCAGCTGCTGGCCGACGGCCTGCCCGTGGAGCTGCGCGCCTCGGCCAAGGCGACCATCGCGCGCGGCGGCTTCGCGCTGGGCTTCGCCGACGCCGAGGGGCAGCCCCAGCTCCTGCGCGCGCAGGTGCTCGACCGCGGCTTCCGGATCTTCGCGCAAGGGCGGCGGTATTGGTTCCTGCTGCCCGTGGCGGCGGCGAAGGGGTCGTCGCTCGCTCGCCATCGCGAGGTCGTGGCGGCGCTGAACCCCCTGGAGGAGCGCCTCGAGGCGCAGCTCACGGCGTCCGACGCCACCGAGGCCCCGCCGTCGGAGCGGCTCGTCGAGGAGCGCCTGTCGTCGTTGGTGCTGGGCGCGCTGCCGTCGTCCTTCGAGGCGCACGCGCAGCGGCTCGAGGGGGGCTTCGAGGTGACCTTCGTCGATGCGTGGGGCGCGCGGACCGTGCTCCGGGCGCGCAGCATCGCGGCGGGGTACACGGGCATCGCGCACGGGCGCGACGTGGGCTTCTCGTTCCTGGGCTTCGAGTCGAGCGACCGCGACCCGGCCGCGCGGGTGCGCTACCAGGGCCTCGCGCAGAAGCTCCTCGAGCGCGAGGCGGACTTCGTGGCCGTGGTGCACGCCACGCTGCGCGACCCGGCGGCGCAGGCGATCTTCCTCGGCGCCGCGGCGGCGGAGGGCGGCGCGACCATCGACCTCGAGGACCCCGGCGTCGACGACGAGCAGCGGGGAGCGCCGGCTCTCCGTCCCCTCGTGGAGATCGAGCTCGCGCCCACGGCGCCGTTGGCGCGGCGCATCGCCGAGCTGCTTCCCGAGGAGCTCGCGCGAAGCGTGCAGGTGCTGTCGACGGAGGACGGCTTCGCGGTGGGCGTGCGCGACGGCGCCGGAGCGCGGCACCTGCTGCGGGCCCGCTGGATCGAGGACGGCTTCGCCATCATCAGCGAGGGCCGGAACCTGTGCGTCTCCCGGCTCAAGACGCTGGGTCGCGCCGACGACGACGCGCTCATCGAGCGCTATCGCGGCGTCGCGGCCGCGTTCATGGCGCACGAGGTCGAGGTGCTGCCGGCGTGGCGTCGCGTGCTCCGCGCCGCGGCGGGACCCCAGGGCGTGGCCGGAGCCCCGGTGGCCCGGGAGGAGCTGTGTGCGCTGCTGGGCTCGCTGATGCCCGAGGACTGGCGCCGCGCGGTGAACGTCTGGCCGTTGCAGGAGGGCTTCGCGGTGCACTTCCAGGACGCGGCCGGGACCACCCACGCGTTCCGGGTCCACACGTCGTCGGCGTCGGCGCTGAAGCCGACCTTCGCGACGCTGGCCTTCGCGCCGGTGGCGGGCGCCGACGACGAGGTCGTGCTCTCTCGGCTGCAGACGGTGGCCGGCGTGCTGCTGCGGCACGTCGCGTCCCTCGCCTCGGTGCTGGCCTCGACGGGCATGCACCCCAAGCCGTCGACGGCCCTCGTCGCGGCCGACGCCCCGCTGCACGCGCTGGTGCGCCCGCTGCTCCCGGCGGCGCGGCGCGACGCGGCGATGACCGTGCGGGTCCCCTCGGGCTTCGTGGTGTGCTTCTTCGACGGCGCCGGGGCGCAGTTCATGATCGAGGCCAAGATGCACGACGAGGAGAGCCCCGAGGCCCTTCCGGCCGTCGAGCTCCGGCTCCGGCCCGACTCCGACGAGCAGGACGCGTCGGGCTCCGAAGCACGCCGCACGCTCGAGGCGTTCCGCGCGGCCTCGGCGGCGCTCACGACGGCCTTCGGCGCCCTCTGAACCTCCGAGGGCCCGGCGGGCCCTCTCAGCCGACCACGGGCAGCGACACGCGCGGCCCCTGGATCGAGTGATCCTTCACGAGCTCGGGGCTGAACTGCCGGCGCGTCGCCTCGGCGACGATGGCGCCGCGGGCGCCCACGACCTGGTGCATCCAGTCGGGGCGGACCTTCTGCGCCCACGCGCCGAACTCGTCGACGTGGCGCAGCACCTCGGCGACCTCGGCGGGGTACTTGTAGAAGTTGAGATCCTCCCACTGCTGCACGTTCAGGCCGACGAGGCGGATGTGCAGGTTGCGGCTGCGGGCGAGCTCGCCGAAGGCCATGAGCGTGTGCGCGTTGTCGCGCTGCACGATGAGGCTCAGCGTGATGCCGAACCAGAACGGGTAGCGCGCCCGCATGCGGATGAGCGC
>CAIMWA010000071.1 GCA_903845045.1 uncultured delta proteobacterium
CTCCATCACCGGAGCGGGGATCGGACCAACGTGGTAGCCGGCGATCGTTCCGTCACGAATTTCCACGGTGCTCGGGGTCGCCATGACGCCGAGGGCGCGCGCAAGCGCGATGTCGCTCGTCACGTCCACCGCGAAGACCGAAGGGTTCTTCGCGGCCATCGCTCGCACACGCGGCGTGATCGCTCTGCACGCACCGCACTGCGGGCTGAAGAAGTAGACCAGCGCGGTCTTGCGCGCCGCGATGCTTCGCCCGACGTCACCGGGGAGCGTTGGCACGGCCTTGCCCTCCATCGCGAGCGCGCGCCGCACGAACAGGTACTGCAGGAGCACCACCCCGGCGAAGAGTGCGATCACGATGCCGACGACGATGGTTCCACCGCTCATATGGGCATGGGAGCCGCATAGCGCGGCGAAGGGTTCGTGCGTGGGAGCACCTCGCGGTCACGGCACCGCGGCGCCGGCGACGGGCAGCGCCCGCAGACCGCTCGCCGGAGCCCCAATTCGCGAGGTCGGCGGCGGATTGCGCGAGCCGCCCGATGATTTCGGCAGCGCGGATGGCCACCATCGGACCGCCCCCGATGTCGGGGAGGCATTGGAGCGTCTCGGCGAATGGATGCGCTGGCGTACGACGCCCGAATCCCTTCGGGCTCCGTTCGGCTCTCAAAGACAGGTGGCGAACATGGCAACGACGATGGATGTCGCGCGGGGGTCCTGGAAGGACCTGTCGATCAGCTTCGACGAGGCGGTCTCCCGCCTGCCCGAGGCGCTCAAGAGGGAGGGCTTCGGGGTCATCACGCAGATCGACATGCAGGAGACCTTCAAGGCAAAGCTCGGCGTCGACTTTCGCCGGTACCGCATCTTTGGCGCCTGCAATCCAACGCTCGCGCACAAGGTGCTTCAGTGGGACCCACGCGTCGGCGTGCTCCTTCCGTGCAACGTCGTGCTGTTCGAGAGGGACGACGGCAAAGCGGTCGTCGGTGCCGTCGATCCGATGCAGACGCTCGGCGCGGGCGTCGACGGCGGGGAGCTCGCGGACCTGGCGCGAGACGTCGGCGCGAGGCTCGAACGCGTCCTCGCGAGCCTCGCCTCGTGAGCGTCGACACGGACATCGCCACAAAGGAGCGCATCTTGGGACTCCGGCTCACCCTCTTCATCGTCGTCGGCGCCGTGTTCGGCTTTGGCTATCACCGCCTCGTCGGTTGCCGATCGGGCGCGTGCCTGATCACCGCGAACCCGTACGTCTCGACACTGTACGGCGCCTTGATGGGGTACCTGCTGTCGGGCGGCTTCGGTCGCTGATCATCGAGGCACCAGGACGTACGACGCTTCCTGGATCGCCGATCGGAACGGCGCCGCAGCGTTCGTCACCCCGCGGCGAGCTGTGCCGCGATCGCGTCGAGCGACGCGTAGACCTGCGCCGAGGCCCGCTCCATGGACTCCGCCTCGGCCACCGCGCCGGTGACGTCCCCGATCTGGAACTTCGCCAGCGCCGCCTTGCCGTGCGCGTGCACCGCGCGATGCGGCGCGTCGATGCGGCGATACGCCTCGCCCTCGCGCACGCTCGCGTCACGAACGCCGACGTACCACTTGCCGAAGCGGCAGCCGAGGTGGTCCGCGAGGTCCGTGTCCTTCGTCGTCCCGCGACCCGCGAGCACGTCGACGACGCGCTTCTTGAAGCTCGCATGGTCCGAGCGCGCGAGCTGCACGAGGGCCCGATCGTCGACGACGCGACCGAAGTCCTTGAGCATCGGCTGCACCAGACCGCTCGTCGCCTCGACGGCCTCGGCCACGTCGTCGACGGTGCTCGCCGCCTGCGCCGCGATGGGTGCGATCACCGCGAGGCTCTGCGAGACCTCCGCCGTCGCCGCCGACTGCTGCTCCACGTGCGCGCCGATCTGCTGCATCTTGGAGGTGAGTGCGTCGACCCGCCCGCGGATCTCGTCGATGGCGTCGGCCGCGTCGCGGGCCGCCCGGGTTCCCCCTTCGACCTGCCGCGCGCTCCCGCCCATCGCCGTCACGAGTCCGGCCATGCCCGACTGCAGCTTCGCGATGCGTTCGCGGATCTCCTCCGTCGCGCCCGCCGTCTGCCGCGAGAGGGACTTCACCTCGCCGGCCACGACGCCGAAGCCGCGCCCGGACTCGCCCGCCCGCGCCGCCTCGATGGTCGCGTTCAATGCGAGGAGGTTCGTCTGGCTCGCGATCTGTTCGATGGTCCGCACGATCGTCGTGATCTGGTCGCACGCGGCGCCGAGGGCGTTCACCTTCGCCGCCACGTCGTCGACGGACGCCCGGATCGCCCCGATGGTCGTGGCCGCGCGCTCCACCGCCGCCACGCTGGCGTTCACGCGCATCCTCGCCTCGGCCGCGTCCTGCGCGACGCCGGTGAGGTTCCGCCCGATGCCTTCGATGGTCGACGCGAGCTTCTCGGTGCTCGCGACGACGGTCCCGGTGCGCTCCCCGACGTCGCGCAGGCTCGCCTTCGTGCGGGCGACGGCGAGCAGCGGCGCCGTCTGTGCCACCCAGATCCCCGCGGTGCGCTCGAGCATCGCGAGATCCTTCGATGCGACGTGCGCGATGAGCTGGCGCAGCAGCGACGTGGTCTCGTCCTCACCAGGCTCCGGCGGCTCCGGTGCCGCACCGACCGCGCGTGCATACGCCTCACCGAAGCCATCGCCCCCGCCCGTCATTCGCTCTGTCATGGCGCTCCCCGAGGTTGAATGCCGGCGAAGAGCCTATCTCAGGCGCTCCGCGATGACTCGCGAAGAATCTGCGGGATGCGGGTCGCATGGGGTCGTGTGCGCCTCGGGCCGCAGGAGCAGCTCGAGGCGCTCGTGCGATGCAAGGAACTCCGCGGCGAGGCGCTGCACGTCGCCCATGACGCCGAGGTCGCCGACGACCAGCCTCCGCGCAAGGCGCAGCGAAGCCTGTCGACGACTTCGACCACCGCCTCGCGTGGGAAGGGGAGTCGCCAGCGCGAATGGACACCTCCGCGGAGGCATCTTCGAAGCCGACGCGCCGTCGCTGCGCACATCCCCTCCTCGAGGTGCACGCCCGAACGCCTCGAGATCGGGGTGCCTGGCGCCCCGACCGTCTGCGAAGAGGGGCTGGCGAACCGCCTCGCGTGCCTGGCGGGCTCTCACGCCGGTCCGGCGCCGCTGGGGTCTCGTGGAAGGGTCCTTTGCTACGATCGCGGTCCTCGCCTCTCGCCCTCCTCGCCGTCGGCACGCCTTGGGCGTCCCGACCCGTCGACGGCCAGCGGGACGCGTCGCCCCATCGCGCGGACCAAGGCGCATCGTGTCGTCACCGCCGGCGCCGGGCTCGTCGACGTCCGCTCCTCCGACGCGTTCGCCCAAGGGCACGACGACGGCGCCCGCAACATCCCTGGGAGCGAACGCGGCATTCGCCTTCAGCCTCGGCATCGCGCCGTCGCGCCGCCCCGGGCGTTGCCGAGAACCTCTCCGAAGCGCTCGTCGCGTCCGTCGCATCGAGGACGGGATCGCCCGGCGTGACGTTGTGCGAACTGGGTGAGAGCCAACGGCGCGGCAAATGGGTTCGCGACATTTTCACGCGCGTTTTCGCGATGATGCGAGAATTGCGACGCCGCGCATGGCCTGCGCCCGGAACCGTCGGAAGACGCGCCGAACGGGCGTGAGGATCGCGTGGCCCTCTTCTTGCCGAATGAGGAGTGCGCGCGCGAGACATCGACGCGCGTCAACGAACGCATCGAAATCCTCGAGGTCCACCGTCATGAAGAGCATCGTGATCCTGGGAGGCGGCACCGGCGGGACGATGATGGCCAACAAGCTCGTACGGGCGCTCCCCGAAGACGCGTGGCGCATCACCGTCGTCGACCGTGACGACGTCCACCTCTACCAGCCTGGCCTGCTGTTCCTCCCATTCGGACAATACCGGGCGGAGGAGATCGTGAAGCGGCGCAAGCACCTTCTCGACCCGCGCATCGAGCTCCGGCTCGGCGAGATCGACCGCGTCGCACCGGACGAGAACAAGGTCTTCATGGCCGACCGCCGAGTGCTCGCCTACGACGTTCTCATCGTGGCGACGGGGAGCCGCATCCTGCCCGAGCAGACGCCGGGTCTCACGGACGCAGGATGGAAGGAGACCGCCTTCGACTTCTACACGCTCGAGGGCGCGCTCGGACTGCGTGGCGCGCTCGATCGGTTCACCGGCGGACGCATCGTGCTCAACGTCGCGGAGATGCCCATCAAGTGCCCGGTGGCGCCGCTCGAGTTCCTCTTTCTCGCCGAGGCGTTCTTCACGCAACGGGGCCTTCGGGACAAGGTCGATATCGCCTACCACTACTGCGTCAACTCCCGCCCACCTTGGAGTCCGGCGGGGATCGCCCGGGTATCGCTGCGCAGGTCGGGCACGCGGGTACCCAGCGCCGCAGTGTCATTCGCGCGAAGAGCAGGCGCAGTGTCGGCACCGAGTCCGGGA
>CAIMWA010000072.1 GCA_903845045.1 uncultured delta proteobacterium
CACCCTCGAGCGCGAGGGGCGCTACGTGCCCGACGTGTTCGGGTGAGGCCCGGCGAGGGCGGGGACGGGGGTAGGAAAGTAGGATCTCGCGCGCCTCGTCGCGACCGTCGCGGAATTCCGTGATTTCACGTCGATTCGCACGCACGGAGACCGCACGGTCTCCCGTAGGGTGCGCAACCTACTTTCCTACCCCCGTCCCTCCCTCAACTGGTCACGGCCTCGCAGGACACGAGGTCGACCACCGCGCGGAACCCTGAAGCGAAGCCGCGTGCCCGCGACCGCTCGCGTCGGCGATGGTCGATCCGGTGCCCTCGTCGGCGCGAAGGTTGATGATCAGTGCGGAATCCGGCGCAAGCGCGCGGACGCCCGACGCGCGGATCGTGCTCACTTCGGTCGCGGCGAGAGCGCGATTCCACATCGCAAGATCCGAAATCTGACCGTGGAAGTTGTGGAAGCCGTCGGTACCGAGTCGGAATGGAGCACCCGAGAGATAGGGGTTCACGGAGTTCACCGCCGTCACGCGAGCCAGTGCGCCGTTGACGTAGGTGTTCGCCGTCGTGTCGTTCACCACGATCGCAACGTGGGACCACACCGCGGACGAAGCCCACAGTCCGGTGAGGACGAAGCCCAGGTCGCCGGTGGTGCCGGTCAGCCGGGGATACCCGCACGACCCGGCTCCGAACGACGTGTACCGAATCCCTGCGGATGGGTCGATGTCGACGACGAGGGAGCCGCACGTGGATCCGGAGTTTTCGTCGGTCCAAATCGCGCCCGCGGCCATGCCGTCGGTCGGGCGAGCCCAGAAGGCGACGCTCCACCGCGTGCCCAAGTCAAAGTCGGCGGCCGAGGGGACCGACGCGTATCCCCCACCCGCCAGGTCGAGCGAGGCGCAGCGCTCCAGCTGGCACGTCGCCGAGCACCCATCGCCGGCCACGGTGTTGCCGTCATCGCAGGCCTCGCCTGCCCCGACGATGCCATCGCCGCAGCGCACCGCGCACGTTCCACCCGCGCACGACTGGCCGACTGCACACGCGACGGTGTTGTAGCCCTGCCCGGCGCCATTGCAGACCTGTTGCGACGTCATCGACGCGCACGCCGCGCCGGTGCTGCCAGGAACGCACGTCCACGGAGTGCACGTGCCGACGCCGAGGCAGGAGTTCATCGACGGACACGCGGCCGCGGCGTAACCGAGGCCGTCGGCGTTGCAGACGCGACGGGTATTCACGTCGAGACACGAGTACACGCCCGGCGTGCATGCCCAGTCCGCGCAGACGCCGGCGGTGCAAGTCTGCGTCGCGCCGCACGCGGTGTCGGTCCAGCCGAGACCGTCGCCATTGCAGACATGCCGAGTGTTGCCTACGCAGGTTGCCGACCCCGGCGTGCAGATCCATGCGCCGCAGAGGCCCGTTCCAGTGTTGCAGCTCGACCCCGTGGCGCAGGTCGTCGTGGGTGCGTAGGTGAGGCCGTCGGCGCTGCAGAGGTGCGTGGCGGAGGTCGTCGCGCAGCTCGGGGTGCCGGGTGTGCATGTCCAAGCCCGGCACGTGCCCGCGCTGCACGACTGGCCCGCAGCGCAGGTCGTCTGCGTCCACGCAAGCCCGTCGACGTCGCAAGTCTCGACGGTGTTCGTGCTCCCCGTCGCGCAGCGCACGGTACCTGCCGTGCACACCCGAGTGCGGCAGACCCCGCCGCTGCAGCTCTCCGTCGTGCCGCATGGAATGCTCGCCGCGCCCTGCCCATCGGCGTTGCAGACGCTCCGAGCAACCATCGAAGCGCATGCCGTCACGGCGCCCGGCGTGCACGTCCATGGGGTACAGGTTCCAGCGCCAAGGCAGGCACTCATCGCCGAACACGCCGCCGCGGTGTAGCCGAGTCCGTCGGCGTTGCAGACGCGTCGCGTGTTCACGTCGACGCAGGCGTACGCGCCGGGCGTGCAGACCTGCGGCATGCAGGCTCCGCCGCTGCACGACTGCCCCGACGCGCAGGCAGTGGTGGTGCTGCCGAGGCCGTCCGCGTTGCAGACTTGACGACTGTTGCCGCTGCACGTGGCAGCGCCCGGTGTGCACACCCAGCCGGCGCACATGCCGGTCGCGGTGGCGCACGCGTTCATGGCCGGACACGGCATCGTCGCCGCGTAGCCGAGGCCGTCGGCGTTGCAGAGGTGCGTGCCGGTGGTCCCCACGCAGCTCGATGCGCCAGGGGTGCAGACCCGCGGCATGCAGGTGCCGTTGCTGCAACTCTGGTCGGCCGCGCACGCGGCGGTGGCGTAGCCGAGGCCGTCGGCGTTGCACACCTGCCGGTCCGTAACGCTTCCGGTGGCGCAGCGCGCGGACCCGGGCACGCACACGTGCTCGGTGCACGTGCCCATGACGCAAGTCTGCGTCGACGCGCATGAGGTGGCGTCCCAGCCGGTGCCGCGGGCGTTGCAGACCTCGCGACGACCGTCGGCGCCGCACCGCGCGGCTGCCGGCGTACACACCAGCGCGGCGCAGCGCCCGCCGGTGGCGCAATACTGCATGCCGCCGAGGCAGTCGGTGTCGCCGACGCATTCGACGCACACGCTCTGCGCCGGGTCGCACACGAGCGCGAGGTCGCTGCACTGGCGGCTCGAAGTGCATGGACGAGGACGCGCCACGCAACTGTGGTCACGGCAAAGCTGCGAGCTTGCGCAGTCGCCGTCGACGTTGCAGTCAACGCAGTACGCAACCATGGTCCCGCACACCTGCCCGGGGCATTGGCGTGTAGTCGTGCAGGGTGTGACGGCGACGCAGTGCTGCGCGATGCACGCGGTGTTCGTCCCTGCGCAATCGGCGCGAGTTCGACACTCGACACACACGCCGCGGTCACGGTCACAGACCGTTCCGGCCGACGAACACTGGCGATCGGACGTGCAGGGCGGGCCGGCGCTGGTTCCATCGACCACCGCGACGTCGACGGCGACGGCGACGTCGACGGCACCGGCGTCCGTCGACGTCGGTGCCGACGATGTACAGGCCATGACGAGCAGCAGGCCGCCGAGACCGAGCGATGTCACGATGCGCCGCAGCGCGGTGTCGTCGGTGCTTCGAGCAGGACGCTCGTTCGAGGCGGGGACTACCGTGTGGACAAGTCCGCTGTTCAAGGCATCGTCGCTTTCTGCCGCGCCGTGAGCGCGACCCTTCGGGGTTCGTTGCAGGGACCGCGTAGAGCGCATTGCACCCGCCCCTCCATTTGGTGAGCAACGCGGACTCCCATCACGAATTCGGTTCAGCGGACCTGGGATGAAGCTTCATGACCCCGGCGACAGCGTGCCCGCGCGCCGGCCTCGACGATGCGCTTGGCCTCGAGCGGATCGATCAGGCGTCGAATGGCCACACGACGTCTCGAGCGCCCCTGGCATGCCGACACCCCTGGCCGCCCCGGCGCGGTTGGCGGCCATTCGTTCCCCCATCACGAAATCGTCCGCCGAAGCGCCCCCCGACGCTTCCCAACCGCCGCTACGGCCCGCCGCCGACCTCCTCGCGCGCCTCGGCGAGGAAGAACCGCCCTTGGTTGCAGCCCGCGAAGCCGCCGTCGCGGCTCACGTTCACCGTCCACCAGTCGCGCTCGCTCCACGCGCCGTCGTCGATGGCCCCCTCCCATGCGATCGCCCCGTCGAGCCACGCGCGCGCCCGTCGATGCGTGGCCGCGATCTCCCATCGGAACTCGAACCACCGCCCGGTCGCGGCAA
>CAIMWA010000073.1 GCA_903845045.1 uncultured delta proteobacterium
ACCGCGTCGGGGAGCCCGCGCAGCACCGCGAGGCGCTCCGCAGCCGCCTCGGGACCGGCGCCGTGGTGATGTTCGTAGGGGAGGCCGAAGAGCCGAAGCATCGCGGCCGGCAGCGCCTCGACGACGAGCGGCTTGGCGGGGCTGAACGCGAGGGTGTCGAAGGGCAGCACGCTCACCTGGTCGCGCACCGTGGCGAGGGCCCGCGCGAAGGCCCCGAGGGCGCGCCACGACGCCGGGCGCGGGGCCGTGATGGACGGCGCCCCGTGGGTTACCGCATCGGTAAACCGCAGCGCTCCCGGATGCGTCGCGGCGAAGGCGGCCCAGCGCGCGTCGACGAGCGACGGAGCGGTGGAGGCGAGCGCGGCGAGCACCTGCGAGCCGTTGAGGGCCATGCCCGCGAGGTCCGTCGCCAGGAGCGCCGGGACGCCGAGGGGCACGTCGACGGCGAGCACCCGCGGAACGCCCCGCGCGAGGCGCTCGGTGAAGGTGGCGCCGACGCGGTCGATGCCGTCGACGACGAGGGCGCCGCCTCGGTCGCGTCCATGGGCGAGGTGCGTGGGGTTGGGCGGCTTCGCGGAGCTGAAGCGCAGGCCCACGAGGTCGAGGTTCTGCATCGCGCGGAGCATAGTGCGCCGCGCGGCGGAACGTCAGAGAGTGCGAGGGGCGGAGGAGACGGGGCGGGCGCTCAGGAGCAGCCCATGGAGTTGCCGCAGTTCAGGCACCGGTAGCAGGCGCCGTTGCGGACCGTGATGTGCCCGCACATGGAGCACATCGGGGCGTCGCCCATCATCTTGCTGAGCTGCTTGTCGAGGGCGTTGCCGCTCCCGCCGTCGCCCACCGTCGTCGCGTTGAACGCGCTCTGCGCCGCCGTCAGGCCGTAGTCCGTCTCCGGCGCCGGCTCGGCGTCGGCGGGCTGCACGTGGGCGAGGTCATACCTCTGCAGGTATTCCACCCCGAGCACGCGGAACACGTAGTCGATGATGCTCGTCGCGAACTTCACGTTCGCGTGGCCCACCACCGGACCCTGCGGCTCGAAGCGCGTGAACGTGAACTGGTCCACGTACTCCTGCAGCGAGACGCCGTGCTGCAGTCCCATCGACACCGCGATGGCGAAGGAGTTCATGAGCGACCGGAACGCCGCCCCCTCCTTGTGCATGTCGATGAAGATCTCGCCGAGCTGGCCGTCCTCGTACTCGCCGGTGCGCAGGAAGACCTTGTGCCCGCCGATGCGCGCCTCCTGCGTGAAGCCGCGGCGCTTCTTCGGCAGGCGGTAGCGCGTGGCCGACCGCGGGGGCGCCAGCGCAGGCTTCTTCGAGAACAGCGGACCGAACTCCGACGCCGTGTCCGCGGTGCCCGTCACCACCGCCGTGGTCACCGTCACCGCCTCGGGCTTCGCCTCGACGGCCTTGGGCTCGTCCTTCTTCTTCTCCGTGCCCGACGTCGAGAGCGGCTGCGAGGCCTTGCACCCGTCGCGATAGAGCGCGACGGCCTTGAGACCGAGCTTCCAGCCCTCGGCGTACACCGCGGCGATGTCGTCGACGGTGGCCTCGTTGGGGAGGTTCACCGTCTTGCTGATGGCCCCGCTCAGGAACGGCTGCGCCGCCGCCATCATGCGCACGTGCGCCATCGGGGCGAGGTAGCGCTGGCCGTGGCGCCCGCAGCGGTTCGCGCAGTCGAACACCGGCAGGTGCTCGTCGCGAAGGTGCGGAGCGCCCTCGACGGTGGAGCGCCCGAGCACGTGGTCGCCGAGGGTCTCGAGATCGTTGCGGCCGATGCCCCAGTGCGCGAGCAGCGAGAAGCCCGGGGCCTTCGCCGCCTCGGTGACGCCGAGGCGCGCGCAGAGGTCGGCGCCGAGAGTGAACGGCGAGAACGCCTGCTCGATGCTGAACGCCCCGCGCAGCGACGCCTCGACGCGCGTGATGTCCTCGTTGGTGAAGCCCTTGGTCTTCAGGTAGTCGCGGTTCACCACCGGCGCGCCCAGGAACGTGTTGGTCCCGATGACCCACGCGAGGATCTCGGCGACCTGCGCCTTCGAGTACCCGAGCCGATCGAGGGCCGTCTCGACGGAGGCGTTGACGATCTTGAAGTACCCGCCGCCGGCGAGCTTCTTGAACTTCACGAGGGCGAAGTCGGGCTCGATGCCCGTGGTGTCGCAGTCCATGAGCAGCCCGATGGTGCCCGTGGGCGCGAGCACCGTCGCCTGCGCGTTGCGGTAGCCGTGAAGCTCGCCGAGGCGCACGGCCTCGTCCCAGTCGCCGCGCGCGGCGTCGAGGAGGTCCGCCGGGCAGTGGTTCTCCGAGAGGGCCCAGGCGGCGCGACGGTGCTTGCCCATCACGTCGAGCATCGACGCGCGGTTCTTCGAGAAGCCCGCGAAGGGCCCCTTCACCGCGGCGACCTCGGCGCTCACGCGGTAGGCGTGGCCCGTGAGGATCGCGGTGAGCGCGCCGGCGATGGAGCGCCCCTCGTCCGAGTCGTAGGCGATGCCGAGCAGCATGAGCAGCGTGCCGAGGTTCGCGTAGCCGAGGCCCAGCGGGCGGTAGTCGTGGGAGTTCTGCGCGATGGAGCGCGTCGGATACGACGACGCGTCGACGAGGATCTCCTGCGCGAGGAAGAACACCCGCGCCGCGTGGCGATAGCCGTCGACGTCGAAGCGCAGCGACCCGTCGGGCGCCTCGGCGAGGAACTTCGTGAGGTTCAGCGACGACAGGTTGCAGGCCGTGTCGTCGAGGAACATGTACTCGCTGCAGGGGTTGCTGGCGTTGATGCGGGCGGTGTTGGGGCAGGGGTGCCAGTTGTTCACCGTGGTGTCGAACTGGATGCCCGGATCGCCGCAGATCCAGGCGCTCTCGGCCGCCATG
>CAIMWA010000074.1 GCA_903845045.1 uncultured delta proteobacterium
CCACCTTGGCGCCGTGCGCCGCGAAGGTGCGGGCGATGGACTCGCCGATGCCACGGCTGGCGCCGGTGATGATGGCGACCTTTCCTTCGAGTGCGATGCGAGCGATCACGCGTGTGCTCCTTGCGGGGGGCGTGTTGTACCGTGCGCGCGAAGGAGCTGGGAAGCTGCCCATGTCCGACGGGTTCGACGCCATCGAGGTCCGCGCCAACGGCGTGCGGTTCCACTGCGTTTCTGCGGGCACGGGTCCGCTGGTGCTGCTGGTGCACGGGTTTCCGGAGCGCTGGTTCTCGTGGCGCGCGCAGCTCTCGGCGCTCGCCGCGGCGGGCTACCGCGCCGTCGCACCGGACCTGCGGGGCTACGGGCTCAGCGAGAAGCCCGCGTCGGGCTACGAGATCACGAACCTCGCCAAGGACGTGGCCTCGCTCGTGCGTGCCCTCGGCGAGGACCGCGGCGTCGTCGTCGGTCACGACTGGGGCGGTGCGATCACCTGGGAGGCCGCGAGCCGGCACCCCGACGCCGTCGCGCGCTTCGCGGTGCTCAACTGCCCGCACCCCGAGGTGATGCGCCGTACGTTCCTGCGGTCGAGCGCGCAGCTCCGTCGTAGTTGGTACATGTTCGCGTTCCTGCTGCCCTGGCTGCCCGAGCGGCTGCTGTCGCGGGACGGCGGCGCGGTGCTCGAGGCGATGTTTCGCGACATGGCCGTAGACCGCGCGAACTTCACGGCGGAGCACGTCGCGCCGTTTCGCGAGAGCGTGGCGCGCGCCGCCGACATCACGCCGATGCTCGCGTACTACCGCCGGGCGCGGCGCCGCGCCGCGACGCCGTGGACCGTCGCTCCGTACCCGGTCATCGAGCAGCCGGGGCTCCTGCTCTGGGCCGAGGAGGACAAGGCGCTCGGCCTCGAGCTCCTCGCGCCGCACACCCGGGTCGCGCGCAACCTGCGCATCGAGCGCATCCCGGGGTGCGGGCATTTCGTGCAGCAGGAGCAGCCCGACGCGGTCAACGCTCACCTGCTGCGGTGGCTGCGCGAGACCGCTGGCGCGGGCTGACGCGCCCCGTCGAGGGGACGAGGTTCTGGTAACGTGTCGGATCGCCGATGCGCACGATGAACCGGTTGGGCTGGGTGTTTCTCGCGGTCACGGTGGCGCTGGGGTGTGCCCGCGGAGGGACCCCTGACGCGCCGTACGGCGACGCGGCGCTCGGGGGTGACGGCGTGGGTGGCGATGCCACCGTGGACGCGGGAACCCCGTGTTCGACCGATGAAAATTGCAGCGCGGCGCCCGAGGGCACGGTCTGCGACACGGCGCGCGGGGTCTGCGCGGGCTGCGTCGCCGGGGGGACGTCCTGCGCCGCCGGGGACTACTGCGACACGTCCACGCATGCCTGCGCGACGGGCTGCGACACCGACGGCGACTGCGGACGGGTGACCCACTGCGACGCCGCACGGCATCGGTGCGTCGGGTGCGCCGCGGACGGCGACTGCGTGCCCGGCACCGTGTGCGCCATGGGGACCTGCGTTCCGGGCTGCAACGACCAGCAGCCCTGCGGCGTCGGCCACGTGTGCTGCGCCAACGCGTGCGTCGACACGCACGCCGACGCGATGAACTGCGGCGCGTGCGGAAACGCCTGCGACAAGGGCGGGGCGTGCTGCGCCGGAGCCTGCGCGACGGTGGCCGGCGACACGGCGAACTGCGGGCGCTGCGGGGCGCGATGCGGTGCGGCGAACGGCACCCCGGCGTGCGCGGCAGGGGTGTGCGGCGTGGCGTCGTGCAACACGGGCTTCGGCGACTGCAACGGCCGCGGCGACGACGGCTGCGAGTCCGAGCTCGCCTCGGACCCCATGAACTGCGGAGGCTGCGGACGCGCCTGCCCGCACGGCGTCAACGCCACCACGGTGTGCATGGCCGGGACCTGCGCCGTGACGTGCATGGCGGGCTACGGCGACTGCGACGGCGCCCCGGCCAACGGCTGCGAGAACGAGTTCGCGACGAACGCGGCGAACTGCGGAGCGTGCGGGCACCGCTGCCCGGCGGGTCCCAACGCGACGGCGACGTGCGCCATGGCGATGTGCGGGATCACGTGCGATCCGGGCTTCGCGGACTGCGACGGCGACCCCTCCAACGGCTGCGAGGTGTTCGTCGCCACGAGCGCGGCCAACTGCGGCGGCTGCGGCGTACGGTGCATGGTCCCGCACGCGAGCGCGACGTGCTCGGCGGGTGCGTGCGGCGTGGCGACCTGCGACACCGGCTTCGCCGACTGCGACGGCATGGCGATGAACGGCTGCGAGACGAACCTCGGCGGCGACAGCACCAACTGCGGCGCCTGCGGACATCGCTGCAGCCTCGGCACGGCGTGCTCCATGGGCATGTGCGCGAGCGTCTGCTCCGGCGGGGCGACGTTCTGCGCCGACCGCTGCGCGGCCCTCGACACCGACGTCGGCAACTGCGGCGCCTGCGGACACGCGTGCGACGCAGCGGCCAACGCGACGGCGGTGTGCCGTTCGTCGGCCTGCAGTCTCTCCTGCGCCGCGGGCTTCGGCGACTGCGACAACGCCCCGGCCGACGGCTGCGAGACGAACCTTCGCGACAGCCTGGCGAACTGTGGTGCCTGCGGCGTCGCCTGCGCCCGCGCCAACGCGTCGGCGGCGTGCACCGGCGCGGCGTGCTCCATCGCGGCGTGCAACACGGGCTTCGGCAACTGCGACGGCAGCGACGCCAACGGCTGCGAGGCCGACCTGCGGAGCAGCACCACGAACTGCGGCGGCTGCGGCCAGGCCTGCTCGCTGCCCTTCGCCACGGGCACCTGCGCGGCCGGGAGCTGCACCATCGCGGCGTGCGTCCCGGGCTACGCGAACTGTGACGGCGTCACCACCAACGGATGCGAGACGAACCTCGCGACGAACAACTCGAGCTGCGGTTCCTGCGGCCAGAGCTGCGGTCCGGGAACGGCGTGCTCCGGCGGAAGCTGCGCCAGCGTCTGCACCGGCGGCACGACCTACTGCGGCGGGAGCTGCGTGGACCTCACCGCCGATGGCCGCAACTGCGGCGGCTGCGGCAACGTCTGCCCCGGAGGACAGGTGTGTCGCGCGTCGCGGTGCATCGTCCCGGGCCCCGCCAACGACACCTGCGCCGGCGCGCAGGTCATCTCCCTCGCGGCGAGCGACGTGACCGTCACCGGGAGCAACGTCGGGGCGACGCCCTCGATCACGCCGCCCTGTGGATCCGGCGTCACGACGGACGTGTTCTACCGCATCGACATCCCCGGTCCGTCGCGGGAGATGGTCTACGCCGACACCATCGGGAGCAGCTTCGACACGGTGCTCTACTTCGCTCGGGACTGCGCGACGGCGCTCACCGCCTCGACGACGGCGGGAGACGTGATCTGCGACGACGACCTCGGCGGCGCCGGCTGCTCGACGTTCACGCTGCAGTCGCAGGCCGTCGCGCTGCTCACGCCGGGCACCTGGTACGTCATGGTCGGCGGCTACGGCGGGACCTCGGGGAACATCAACCTCCGCATCCAGCACCTCGCGGTGGGCGGCGGCACGGTGACGCTGCTGCCCGCGGGCTCGACCACGCCGTCGGGCGCGACTTCGGGCACCGGCACGCTCTCGGGGAGCTGCGGAGGCAGCCCGGCGGGCGAGGCGACGTGGTGGTGGCGCACCTGCCCCGAGGCCACCGGCGGCGCGTTCTCGGCGACGACCTGCGGCCGAGCGAGCTGGGACACGCTCATCTACCTTCGCAACGCCGCGGGCGGCGGCGACGCGTGCAACGACGACAACTGCGGGCTGCAATCGACGGTCAACGGGTCGATCCCGGCCGGCGCCGGGCTGCACGCCTTCACCGTCGACGGGTTCTACACGAACACCGGAGCGTTCTCCGTCGCGGTCACGCGGCCGTGATCAGCGCGTCGCCACGGTGACGCTGCAGAGGAACGTCCGACCGAGCTGCGGCATGCCGCGCAGCCGGTCGTCGAACTCGCTGCTCACGGGCGTCGTGTAGCGCCAGTCGAAGACGTTGTAGAGGCCTACCGCGTAGCGCACGCCCCAGCGATCGGCGCGGCCCGAGAGCACCACGTCCCAGAGCAGCCCGGCGTCGGTGCGACCCTGCGCGGGGTCCGATGCACGATCGAAGCGGTCCCAGCGCGGCCCCTCGAAGGTGAGGCGCGTGCCGAGGGTGAACAGCGTCGGCACGATGGGCACCGCGCCGCGGATCGAGAACAGGTGCTCCGGCGCGTTGGGCACCTCGCGCAGCGCCTCCGCGCCGGCGGTCTGCACGTACGTCGAGCGCTGGTACGAGTAGCTCGCGCTGAACATCCATCCCTGGCGCCACTCGCGGCGCACCTCGGCCTCGGCGCCGAGCGTGAGCACCGGTGACGCCGTGTTGCCGTAGCGCACCACGGTGGCGCTTCCGGGCACCTCGCGCAGCGCGATGAGGTTCTCGAGGTAGTTCACGTACCCGCTGGCGAGCACCGACCACGTGTTGCCGAGGCGCTGCGTGAACTCGATCTCGCCGGACCACACGGTCTCGGGCTGCAGGCTCGGGGCGGCGAGCTGCGTGAGGCCGCCGTCGTTGTAGTAGAGCTCGTAGATGCTCGGCACGCGGAACGCGCGACCGCCCATGAGCTTCAGGATCCCGCTGGAATACGGGCGGAAGATGAACGCGAGGCGGGGCGCCGGGAGCACCTTTCCCAGGGTCGAGAAGTACTCGCCGCGGATCGCGGCGCTGATGCGCACGGCCGGCACCGGCGCCCACTCGCCGGTCGCGTAGGCGGCCGCGATGCCGTAGGTCCGAGCGTCATCGAAGGTCGGCGGAATGCCAGGTCCGCCGTGGGCGCGGCTCGACGTCTGCTCGGCCTGGAGGTGGTACTGGCCCTGCGCGCCGAGGGTGATGCGGAGGTTGCTGCGCGGGTCCAGGAGCGTGCGGAGCTCGGCGTCGATCCAGCTCCCGTCGAAGGTCTCGCGGCCGGGGTTGTTGCGGTCGTCGGGGTACGTGAGCCCGCCGCGGAACGTGTAGTTGTTGTAGGCCGCGCGGGCGAGCACCTGCACCGTCTCCGAGACGCGCGGTTCGAAGCGGAGCTCGAAGAGGCCACGGGTGTCTGCGAGGTACGTGCCCGCGACGCCCGGCACGGTCTCGTAGGCGCCGGTGCCGACGTCCTTGTTGCGCGTGTTGAACGACCACTGCGCCGAGAGCGCGCGGTACCAGAAACGCCCAAGCACGGTGCCCGTCTGGAACCCGTCGACGCCGCGCGCCGTGCCGTTGAACGCGCTGTCTGCGATGACCGGAAGCTCGAGGTCGTGGCCCGGCCCGAGCGCGCCCGAAACGGAGAGCCAGACCCCGGCGTGGTCGTTGGGGCGCCAGCGGCCCATGACGCGCGCACGCGCCACGCCGTCCTGGTTCGTCGAGAGCGAGCCCTCGAGGCCCGTGGGCTCGTCGCGGCCGCGGCTCACGAGGTTGATGACGCCGGAGAACGCGCCAGTGCCGTAGAGCACCGAGCCAGGACCACGAACGACCTCGATGCGCGCGAGGTCTTCGAGGTCGGCGCGGAGGTCGTAGCCAATGTACGAGCTGTTGGTCCAGTTGTCGTTGAGCGGCGTGCCGTCGAGGAGCACCAGCACTCGGTTGCCGTAGTCGCCCGGCCGGCCGTAGCCGCGAAACCCCACGGTCGGGTAGCTGCGGTCGTCGGAGAGGAACACGCCACGGGTGCCGCGCAGCGCCTCAGCCACCGTCGGATACGCCATCGCCCGGAGCTCCTGGCCGCTGATGATGCTGACGGAGCTCGGAGCATCCTCGACGTTCTCGGCCGCGCGGGAGGCGGCGGTGACCTCTTCGACCTGGCGCATCGCGAGGTCGAGGCGCTGCTGCGCGCCCGCTCGCACGGTGACTGTCTCCTCGACGGTGCGGAACCCCGCACGCGACACGCGCACCCGCCGCACGCCGATCTGCGCCTCGACGACGGCCGGTGTGAAGCCCACCGGGCGGCCGTCGACCTCGACCAGCGCGTCGCGTTCGTCGGCGCCGACGACGAGGCTCCCGGTGATCGGCGCGAGCTGCGCGTCGACGCGGGCCTCGCCTGCTGCGGTCACCTCGACGGGGGCCGAGGTCTCGCGGAAATCTGGCGCGCGCAGCGTCAGCGTGCGGCGCCCCGGAGGCACCCGGACCACACACGGCACGACGCCCAGCAGGGTCTCGGGATCGTCGTCGCTGCGGACCTCGGCTCCCGGCACGTTCGCCGTCACGCGCACCGCGCCGAGGATGCGTCGCAGCGGCAGCGTCACGGGCGTCTCGGCGCCGAGGCGCAGCGGCACCGACTCGGACACCGCGGGCTCGTACCCCGCGAGCTCGGCGATGACGCGCACGCTGCCCGGGGCGAACGCGAGCACCCGCGGTGCGCTGCCGCGGGGTCCGAGGTCACGACGGTCGATGTAGATCGTGGCGCCGGGCGGATCGGTGGTCACCCGCAGCGTCGCGACGTAGGGAGACACGCGACGCAGCGCCGCGGTGATGTTCGACCGCGCGCCCGCGTCGGTCTCGCCCTCGAGGGCCTGCAGGTAGTACCGGTGGGCGTCGGGGTAGCGCGCGAGCTGCTCGTAGGAGCGCGCGATGTTGAACACCACGTTGCGGTTCGCGACGAGGCGGTTCGACGCCAGAAAGTGCTCGAGGGCCTCGCGAAAATCGCCGCGGCGATAGCGGTCCGCGCCGAGCTCGAACTGGAGGTCTGCCTCGTCGGCGAGGTCGTCGGCGCGAAGCGCGGGGGCGGCCGCGAGCATCACGGCGAGGGCGCCGGCGGCGCGCCGGAGTCGGATCGTCTGCCTCATGGGTTCACCGATGCATGCGGATGTCCGGGTCCGCCGACGGCGGCGCGGCCACGGGGTGAGCGGGCCTTCGCACGCGGTTGTCGACGGCGGGAGAAGTTGGCGCGGGCGTCGGACGCAGCACCTCCACCGAGGGAGCGATGCGCGCGCCGTGAAGGACGACCTCCTCGCGAGCCTCGGGTCGCTCCGAGGGGTGCGTGAGCAGCGTCGCGGTGTCGTAGCCCGGCATGGAAAGTTCGAGCGTGCGTGCGGGCGCGGCGTTCCGCACCAGCACCGAAAGCGGGGCGACGCCGAGCACCGTTCCGCGCTCGGACACCACCGCGCCCGGCGGCGACGACACCACCTCGAGGCGGTACTCCTCGAGTCCGTGCGCGCGAACCGTCGGCACCGACGGCTCCGTCGTGGCCGGGGGCGCTTCGGTCCGATGCGTCGCGATCCAGGCAGCCGCGACGATGAGCAGCACCCCCAGGGCGATGAGCGCGGGCACCAGCGGCGAGCGCTCCGCCGACGACGGCGGCTCCGTCGTGGCCGCAGGGGCGGCGTCGGCCAGCGCGACTCGACGCGCCCCCGAGGAGCGAACGGCGCGCGTGGCGTCCGCATCGTGGGCGAGCACCGCGCGGACGGCGGCCGGGTCCGTCAAGAGCTCCCGTGAAACTCCGGGGATCGAGCGCTCCGTGGAGATGCCGGCGCCGGAGTCGAGCCCCATCTCGACCTCGCACCCACGAAGCGCGAGCAGGAAGTCGTCCATGCTGGCCGGCCGCGCCGCCGGATCCTTCTCGAGGCAGCGCATCGCGAGCTGGCCGAGCGACCGGGGCACGCGCACCGACGGGTCGCGCTCCCCCACCGGCGGCACCGGCGAGTGCAGGTGCGCCATCAGGATGTGCACCGAGTTCTCGCCCTCGAACGGGGTCACCCCGCACAGGCACTGGTAGAGGATCACGCCGAGCGAATAGATGTCGGCCCGCAGGTCGATGCGTCCGTGGGCGATCTGCTCCGGCGACATGTACCGCGGCGAACCGAGGAACGAGCCGTCCTTGGTGAGCTCCTCGGACTCGTCGCGGAGCACCTTCACGAGGCCGAAATCGACGATCTTGACGGTCTCCTCGCCGGACTCGTCGGGCACCAGCATCACGTTCGACGGCTTGAGGTCGCGGTGCACGACGTCGTGCCGGTGCGCCTCGCGCAGGCCCTTGGCGATCTGCCGCATGATGGGCACGAGCATCTCCGGCGGCAGCGTGCGCAGGCGCTTGAGCCTCGCGCGGAGCGTCTCGCCGGGGAGGAACTCCATCGCCATGAAGAAGGCGTCGCCGACGAGGCCTTCGATGCGGCCGTAGTCGAACACCGTCACGATGTTCGGGTGCTGCAGCCGCGACAGGATGCTCGCCTCGAGAAAGAACCGCTTCTGGAACTCGGCGTCGTCGTCGGACTCGGTGTAGCGGGCGTGGAGGACCTTCACAGCCGCAGGGCGCCCGAGGGGGAGCTGCTCTGCGCGGTAGATCTTGCCCATGCCGCCGCTGGCGACGGCCTCGACGATGCGGAACTTGCCGTTCACGACGGTGCCCGGAAGCGGGTCGGGCCCGTCGCGCGGCGCGTTCCACTGATGCTTCGACTCGCCCATACCTCGCTCGCACACCCCGCGCGCGCAGCCACGCCGGGGACCGGCCTTCCACCGACCGAAAGGTACTCGCTTCGGCGCGTTTTCGTCAGCGAATCAACAGCGCTCCTTGAAAGCGAGAACAGCTCTCACTATGATTCGGTGCATCCCAGCACGGAGGTCCGCGGCGCGATGATCGTCTGTCTCTGCAAGGGTGTCGGGTGCGGTCGAATCCGGGCGGCGGTGCGTGCGGGCGCCGCGAGCGTCGAGGACGTCTCGGCGGCCTGCGGTGCGGGGTCCGACTGCGGGGGATGCCTCGACGCCATCGCCGAGCTCGTCGACGAGGAGCTGGAGCTCGAGCGGCGCGCGCGGGTGTCGCTGCCCTTGGCCCTCACGGGCTGAGCGGCGAGGATTTCGCGGGCCGGGCGCGAGCGGTCTGCTACGGTCCCGCCGCGTTCGAAGCGCGGAGGGATCATGAAGGGTCAGCAGGCAGTCATCGATGTGCTCAACGCGGTGCTCACCGCAGAGCTCACGGCGATCAACGAGTATTTCATTCACGCCAAGATGTGCCGCAACTGGGGCTATCTCCGGCTGGCGGACACCGTGCGCAAGGAGTCCATCGACGAGATGAAGCACGCCGATCAGCTCATCGAGCGGATCCTCTACCTCGAGGGCGTGCCGAACGTGCAGCGGCTGGGCAAGGTGAACGTGGGCGAGAGCGTTCCCGAGCAGTTCAAGCTCGATCTGGCCCTCGAGCACGAGGCGCTGAAGCGCCTCAACGACGGCATCAAGCTGTGCCGCGAGGTCAACGATCACGGCTCCGAGGAGCTGCTCCGCTCGATCCTCGTGAGCGAAGAGGAGCACGCCGACTGGCTGGAGACGCAGCTCGGTCTGCTGGCGCAGATCGGCGAGCAGAACTACCTGGCGCAGCAGCTTCGCGGCTGAGCGATCAAGGCGCGGCGGGGCAGGGCAGGTACGCCGCCCGGCCGCGCATGCGAATGGGGCCCGGATCGAGGAGCGCCGACGCGCCGAGGTCCGGAGCCCGCACGCCGAAGACGGCGACGAACCACCCATCGGTCCAGGGCACGAGCACCGCGTTGTCGAGCGCCGAGACGCCGACGGTGCGCGCGGTGATGGTGCGCGACGCGCCGGACGGCGATCGCACCGACAGCGTTCCGCCGCGGGAGTCGACGCGCGCACCGCGCGTGATCAGCTCCGTGCGCGTCACCGAGCCCTCGAGGCAGGGCTGCGACGGGGCGGCACGTGGGGCGTCGGCCACGTCGACGGCCTCGACGAAGGTCGTGACCGGGTCGACGGTGAAGCAGCGCGGCGCACCGCGGCTCAGGCCGCAGAGCTCGAAGCGCCCGTCGCGCACGCGCGCCCGGGTCGTCACGAAGTCGGGCGGAAAACAGGCGTGGCGGCGCTCGTCGTCGGCGCCCATGTCGGGGAACGCCGGTCGCACCGGGGCCGCCGGCCGGGCCGTGGCGACGCCGGCATCGCGCGACGGAGCGGGGTCGCGGTGCGAGCACGACGCGAGCGCGCCGCAGAGGATGAAGGCTCGAGGTCCAACAGCACGCATCGGAGGCGTTGCACTACCACGCCTCGCGGCTGCGGGGCGCTGGCACGGCGCGCTCGCAGCCGGTAGCTTGCGCGCGATGAACGCAACGGTGCATCGCCTCGCCGCGCTGACCCTCCTCGGAGCCCTCGCGGGCGCTCCCGCCGTGTCGGCGCAGCAAGCTCCCGCTCCCGCGCCGAGCGCGGCTCCGGCGGCTGCGGTGTCGGCGCTGTCGGTCCCGGTGCTCCGCGAGCGCCTCGACAACGGCATGCGCGTGGTGCTGTCCCCGGACCGCACCGTCCCGACGGTGGCCGTGGCGCTCTATTACGACGTCGGATCGCGCGTGGAGCCGAGCGGCGAGACGGGCTTCGCGCACCTCTTCGAGCACCTGATGTTCGAGGGCACGACGTCGCTGCCGAAGGGCGAGTTCGACCGGCTGCTCTCGCTCGTCGGCGCCGACTCCAACGCGACGACGTCGGAGGACCGCACGAACTACTTCGAGCAGCTCCCCGCGCACGCGCTCGAGCTCGGGCTCTGGCTCGAGGCCGACCGCATGCGCGCCCTCGCGATCACCGGCGAGGCCTTCGAGAACCAGCGCCTCACGGTGATGGAGGAGCGCCGGCAGTCCTACGAGAACCGCCCGTACATGCGGTCGTTCCTGCGCCGCGACGAGCTGTTCTACGACGGGTATTTTCCTTACGCGCACAGCACCATCGGCGCCACGCGGGACCTCGAGATGCCGGGCGTCGCCGCCGACGAGCAGCTTCGCCGGGTGCGCGCCTTCCACGCGCGGTACTACGCCCCGGACAACGCGGTGCTCGTCATCGCCGGAGACTTCGAGCCTTCGTCGGCGATGGCGCTGGTGCACCGAACCTTCGACGACATCCGCACGCACCGCGGCGCGGCGTGGGAGGACCCGGAGTACGTGCCCCACGAGGGCGAACGCAGCGACCGCATGGTCGACCCGCTCGCCGAGACGCCGGCGTTCCACATCGTCTGGCACGTGCCCCCGCGGCGCACGCCCGATCACTATCCGCTCGAGGTGCTGGCCAACGTCCTCGGCGGCGGGCACTCGTCGCGGCTCTATCGCGCGCTCGTGCACGACCGCGAGCTGCTCTCGGAGGTCGAGATCGACACCGAGGATCGCCGCGGTCCGGACATGCTCGCGCTGTGGGCGATCTGCGCGCAGGGGCACACCCCCGAGGCGGTGCGCGCCGTCCTCGACAGCCAGCTCGCGGACGTCATGGCGCACGGCATCACCGCGCGCGAGCTCGAGAAGGCCCGCAACAACATCCACGCGGCGTTCGTCTTCGGGCTGCAGCGCCCCCTCGAGCGCGCGGAGCAGCTCGGGACCACCGAGCTCTTCGACGGCGACGCCTCGTTCGTGAACTCCGAGCTCGCCCGCTACGACGCGGTGACCCTCGCCGACGTGCAGCGCGTCGCGGCCCAGTACCTGCGCTCCGCGAACCGCGTGGTGCTCGACGTGGTGCCTAGCGCGCCCGCCCGAAATCAGGCACCGCGCGAATGAGCTGCGTGCGCCCCGTGGGACGCGTCGCAGGACGCAGAACGCGCGGCGCGGGCGGGTCGTCCGCCGGTGCGGCGCCCGGCTCGACGACGTTCGTCGCCGGTTGCGGACACGCAGCACACGGCGCGCATGTCGGCGAAGGGCCGGGGACGACGACGGTCGCCGGTGAGGGCTGACGGGTCAGCGCCCACGCGATAGCGTGCGCGACGCCGACGACCATCAGCGCCTGCGAAAACATCAGCGCGACGAGCAGGCTGGTGGACCACGGCGACGCGTGCGGCGGCGACGCGACCGCCGCGCTGGACGGCTGCGGGATCGTCAGCATCTGCGTCGGCTCATCGCGCACCGGCGCCTGCGTCGGCGTCGGCGCCGGCCACGCAGGCTGGGGCTGCCGGGGAGGTGACGGTGACGGCTCCGGCGGCAGCGACACTTCGATGGACGCGAGGGTCTCGACGGGATGCGAGAGCTCCTGGCGCGGTGCCTCGTGCCGGGGCGCCGGGGCCGAAGGAGCCACCGGTGGGGCCGGGACGAAGGCGTGCGTCGGCGGCACCGCAAGGGGCGCCGCGGCGGTGACGTCGGCCTTCGGCGGAAGCGTCGGGGCCTCGAGCGGCGTCGGTTCGTCGACGGGCTCGACGACGACGGGCTGCAGCTCGGCGGGGGGCGGCGACGGGGGCGCCGATGCTTCCGGGAGGCGCGTCTCCTGGGTCTCTTCGCGGTCCCGCGCCGGGGCGAGATGCGGGGCGGTGTCGGTGTCCGGCGTCGACGGTGCGGGCGGCGCCGGAGCCTCGACCTTCTCGCGCGGGGTCTCGGCGATGCCCGCCGGCACCTCGATGGCGCTCGGCAGCGGGACCGTCGGCGTCTCCACCGTCGGCGTCTCCACCTTCGTGGTCGGCTCCTCGACGGTGCGCCGCGCCCGAAGGCTCCGCGCGGGCTCCTGCGGCCGGATCGGTGCAGCGGCCGACGGCGCCGGGCTCGGAGGCTGCGCGGACAACAGCGCGTCGATGGACTGCGCAGCGGCGCCGGCGTCGAGCAGCGTGCTCGCGCGGAGCTTCGCGAACAGCCCGGGAACCTGCGTCGTCGGCCGGTCGTCGAAGACCGCCCGGGCGCTGCCGGCGGTGTCGTCAGGGTCCACCGCCTTGCGCAGAGCGCGGGCGAAGCTCATCGCCGACGAGTGCCGGGCGTCCGGCGAGAGCGACCACGCGCGCTCGAACACGGCGTCGGCCTCCGCCGGAATCGCGGGCTTGAGCACGCTCACGCGGTCGCGGATGCCGACGCGCATCCCGTCGAGGGCGAGCTCGGGGACGTGGGGCCACGCGACGCGGCCGGTGAGCAGCTCGTACGCGAAGGTCGCGAGGCTGAACACGTCGGCGCGGGCGCCCAGCGACGTGACGCCCGCGAGCTCCTCGGGCGAGCGGTAGCCCGGACGAACCCCCTCGAATTGCGGCCGGTCGGCGTAGTGGAGCCCGAGCACCCGCACCTCGAGGGTGTCGCGCAGGACCACGACGTGCTCCGGCGAGAGGGTCCGAAGCACCACCACCGGGCGCTGGCCGTGCAGGGCGTCGAGGGCCGCGGCGACCTCGCTCACGACGTGCAGCACCGCGGGGGCGTCGATGCCGCCGGGCGAGGTGTCGAGCGCCTCGCGCATGGACGTGCCATCGAGGAGCTCGGTGACCTCGAAGGGCCGACCGTCGTCGAGGGTGCCGGTGGTCAAGGTCCGCGGAAACGCCGTGTGCGGCTGCGCGGCCCGGAGCGCGGCGCTCTGCATCAGCCACTCGCCGAGGCCGTCGACGAGGCCGCTGTCGAGCACGTGCACGGCGACCAGACCGCCGTCCTGCGCGCGCGCTGCGTAGACGATGCGCGTGCGCCCGCGCGCCACCGGCCCCTCGAGAACGTACCCGCCGGAGATCGTCGTCCCGGCCGGCAGTTCTTCGGTGTCTTCGGTTCGCGGCTCCACGCGGCGACGCTACGCCCGTCGCGACGACGGAAGCCAGCGCCGCGCGCCGTTCAGACCCGCGGGACGTCGCGGCACAGCGCGAAATACTGGCCCATGGGCTTGCCCGCCTTGTAGGCCGCGCCGATGGAGACGTGCTCGCTCACCTTCCGCAGCACGTCGGTCATGCCCGCCCACACGAGCGATCCCGCGCGGGCCGTGGGTCCGATGATCGCGGGCCAGTCCGCGGGCTTGCGCGGGGGAACCTTCGCGTAGTCGATGAGCACCTCGGACTTCTCCGTCAGCGTCGCGACGAAGTACCCGGGGCCCGTGACCGCCATCTGCAGGGCGCCGTTGTGGTTGTAGCCCCAGAGCACGTCGGCGGCGTCGCCGTCGGGGCGGCAGAACCGCTTCTCGAAGTGGTTGAATACCGGGAGGCTGTTCTTGCCGTGATGGATCACCTCGACGAGCGCGTCACCGCCCGGCACCAGGTCGTCGAAGGTCATCGCGCCGGTGTCCGCGACGGCCTCGAAGAGCACCTTCAGCTGCTCCGGCGAGAGC
>CAIMWA010000075.1 GCA_903845045.1 uncultured delta proteobacterium
CCCCCCCCGCAAGACCCGCCGACCCCCGCGGCGGACGGGAACTGAAGGGCGCTCCGCGGTGCGTCTGGCCGACCGATACCGCTTGCGTCGTCGCGTGGGCGAGGGCGGCGGCGGCGGCGTCTACCTCGTCGAGGACCGCCTCGCCGGCAACGCCACCATGGTGCTCAAGCGCCTGCACGCGCAGGCCCACGCGACGCTCTCGCAGTGGCTGGTCAACGAGTTCCAGATCCTCGCGCAGCTCGACCTGCCGACGGTGGCGCCGGTGTTCGACTTCGGCCTCGCGAGCGCCGACGCCGACGACCCCGGAGGAACGTTCTTCACCCGCGCCTTCGTCGACGGCGAGCCCCTCGACGAGTCCGAGCGCGGCGCCGGCGCCGATCGCCTGCGCGGGCTCTTTCGCTCCGCCGCCGAGGCCCTTCGCGAGCTGCACCGCCTCGGCGTGGTGCACGGCGACCTGAAGCCCGCGAACCTCATCGTTCCCAAGGGCGCGTCGCACGTCGTGCTCATCGACTTCGGCCTCGCGCACGGGGCCCTCGGCGCGGCCTCGCACGTGCGCGGCGGAACCCTCGCGTTCATGCCGCCGGAGCGCCAGGCGATGCTCCTCGCCGGCGAGTCGCTGCCGCCCGATCCCCGCGCCGACGTCTACGCGCTGGCCATGTCGCTGCGCGTGGTGCTGGCCGGTGAGCTCGCAGCGCCGGGCGCTCCGCCCCCCGAGACGCTCGTCGACGACGACCTCCACGCGCTCTGGGCGCTCACCGATCGTGGCGTCGCCGACCAGCCCGGACGTCGCTTCGCCACCATGGACGACCTCCTCGCGGCGCTCGGCGACGGCGCCGAGGCGTCGCTGCGTCCTGCGTCGATGCCCGCGCGGGTGGTGCTTCGTCCCGAGGGTCGCGAGGCCGAGCTCGGCGTGCTCCTCGACGCCGTGGCGCGCAGGCTCGTGCGCCGCGAAGGGAGCCTCGCGCCGGTGCTCATCGCCGCCGACGAAGGCAGCGGACGCACCACGCTTCTTCGCGAGATCGCGTGGCGCGCGCAGCTCCGCGGGGTGCAGACGCTGCGGGTGCAGGGCGAGCCCGGCGAGGGGCCCATGCGTCGGCTTCGCGAGGGCGCCGCGGTGCTCTCCGGTCGCAGCATCGCGCCCAACGCCCCGGAGGACCTCACGCTGGCGTTCCGCGAGGCCGCGCGCACGGCGCCGGTGCTGCTGCTCGCCGACGACCTGCACCGCGCCGACCCCGCGGTGCACGCGCTGCTGCGGTCCATCGCGTGGGCTTGCGAGGCCGACGAGCCGCTGCTGGTGGTCGCCGCGGCGGATCGCGCGGAGTCGGTGACGGCGCTCGAGCCCGGGGCCCGCGTCGACCTCGGACCCCTCGACGTCGCGGCCGTCGGAGCCCTCTGCGCGCAGACCCTCGGCGCCGTGGAGCCCGCGGTGGTGCAGGCCGTGCGGCAGCGCACCGGGGGCCTTCCGCTGGCCGTGGTGGAGCTTCTCGACGTGCTCGCCCGCAGCGGCGCCGCTTCGCCCGCCGACGTCGACGCCGCGGAGTTCAGCGGGCGCGCGCGGGACATGGTGGCCCGGCGCCTCGCGTCGCTCCCCGAGGGCGTCGCCGCGGCCGTGGCGGTGGTGGCGATGCTCGGTGGCGAGGCGTCGACGGAGCGCGTGCGCGGGGCCGTGGGCGACGAGTCACTGCTGGCCCAGGCGCGCCGCGACGGTCTCCTCGCGCGCGAGGCCGACGGGCGCTGGAGCCTCGCCCGCGGGGCCCAAGAGACGACGGTGCGCGCGGCCCTCGGCGACGTCCGCTGGGCGTTGGTGGCGCGGCGTCTGGCCGAGTCCCTCGAGTCGGCGTCGGCGTCGGCGACGCTGCGCGCCCGCGCTTGGATGCACGCCGGCGAGATGCGACGCGCCCGCACGCTGGCGCCCGCCGCCGTCGAGGAGCTTCGGCACGAGGGCGTTCCCATGGCCGCGGCGTCGCTGCTGGCGGCGTTGCGCGCCGACGATCCCGCGGGCGTCGGCGACGAACTGGTCTTCCAAGAAGCGGAGCTGCTCCACGAGGCGGGACGCATGCCCGAGGCCGCGGCGCTGGCCCGCACGCTGACGGGCTCCACGGGCCTCGCGTCGCTGCGTGCGTCGCTGCTCTTGGGACGTTTGCGACGTCTCGCCGGCGACCTCGACGAGGCCGAGCGATGGCTCACCCGCGCCCACGCCGAGGCGCTCCCCGCGCACGCCGACCTCGCGGCGGAGGCCCTCACCGAGGCCGCGCGGGTGAGCGTCGCGCGGGGCGACTACCCCGTGGCCGTGGCGCGCTGCGAGGAGGCGCTGGGCATCGCGACGGGGTCCCGGGAGCGCGCGTCGGCGCTGGCCCTCGGCGGCCTCGCGGGGGTCTTCGCGGGCGACGCGGCGGGCGGTGCGGCGCGCCTCGAGCAGGCTCGCGAGGCCTTCGCGTCGCTGGCTCTTCCGGCCGAAGAGGCGACGCTGCTCGCGTACCTCGCCATCGCGCGGGAGAAGGTCGGCGACCTCGACGGGGCCCGGGCGCTGCACGAGCGCTCCCTCGATCGCGCGCGCTCCGCCGGGGACCTTCGCGCCATGGTCACGGCCCGCATCAACCTCGGTCACGCGGCGCAGCGCCTCGGCGACCTCGGGGCCTCGCTCGAGCACGACCGCGCGGCGTTGCGATTGGCGCAGCGGGCGGGCCTGCAGCCGGCGGTGCTCAACGCGCGGCTCAACATGGCGAGCCAGCTCATTCGCATCGGCAGCCTCGACCGCGCCCGCGCCGAGCTCGACGCCGTGCTCGCCCTCGCGCGAGACACGCAGGCCCACGAGATGGCCGCGGCGGCGACGCTCATGCTGGGCGTGACCCGGGCCCGCGGCGGCGAGGTCGACGAGGGCTTGGCGCTCGTGGCCGAGGCCGAGGCGCGCTTCGAGGCGCTTGGGCAGTCCGACGATGCCACCGACGCGGCCCTCGACGCCGCCGAGGTGCTCCTCGATCGCGGTGTCGCGGGGGACCTCGAACGCGCGCGGGAGGCCGTGGCGCGGGCCGGGCGTGCGGGCGCGCTGGGGCTCCGGGCGTGCCGCGCGGCGATGCTCGAGGGGCGCTGCCTCGCCGCGTCGGGGTCGGCGCGCGAGGCCATGCAGAAGGCGTCGGCGGCCATCGTCGAGGCCGAGAAGCAGCGCGACTGGGAGGTGCTCTCGCAGGCGTTGGCGACGCGCGCCCAGGCCCTCGCGGCGACCGGCGCCGACCTGCACGCGCGCAAGGACCGCGAGCGCGCCCTCGAGGTGCTCGAGGAGAAGGCGCTGCTGCTCCCGCCGGATCTTCGCGGGGCGTTCTGGGGCGTTCCGCGGCGCGCCGCGCTGCGGGCGTCGCTGCAGGGTCCTGCGCCGGGCGCGTCGGAGATCGTCATCGACGCGGCGGCGATCAAGCGCGCGACGGCCATGGGGCTCGCGGGCGCGCGGGCGGGCACCGTGGCTGGCGGCGCGACGCTCATGGCGACGGACGAGCGTCTCTTGATGCTCCTCGACCTCTCGAAGCGCCTCGGCGAGGAGGACGGCACCGAGCGCGTGCTCGAGCAGGCCGTGCGCAGCGCCGTGGAGCTCACCGGCGCCGAGCGCGGAGCCCTGCTGCTCGCGGCGGAGAAGGGCCTCGTGGTGCGCGCGCGCATCGGTCCGCGGCAGGGCGACGGACCCGACGACCAGGTGTCGCGCTCCATCGCCGAGACCGTGTGGATCGACGGCGAGCCCGTGGTCACCCTCGACGCCAAGGGCGACCGTCGCTTCGCGGAGTTCCGCTCGGTGCACGAGCTCGGGGTGACCGCGGTGGCAGCGGTGCCGATGCGCTTTCGCGGGCGCGTGCTCGGCGTGCTGCTCGTCGAGAGCCGGCGTCGTCGCGTGGCCTGGGCGGCCTCGGACGTCGCCGTCATGGTGGCCTTCGCCGAGCAGGCCGCGGCCGCGGTGGAGCATCGTCGCGTGGTGGAGGAGCTCGAGGCGCGCACCCGCGAGCTCGAGGCGGCGCGGCGCGACCTGGAGTCGGCCCTCGAGGCCCGGGACCAGGAGCTGCAGGTCACGCGCACCTCCCTCGTGCGCGCGCAGGACGCCCTCACGCACCGCTTCACGCCCGCGGGCGTGGTGGCGGGCACCGAGTCCATGCGCCGGCTGTTTGCGCTGGTCGAGCGGGTGAGCGACGCCGACGTGCCGGTGGTCGTCGAGGGCGAGTCGGGCACCGGCAAGGAGATCATCGCCCGCGCCATCCACCACGGCGGCTCCAGGGCTCGCGGACCGTTCGTGGTGGTGCACTGCGGCGCCATCCCCGAGTCGCTGCTCGAGAGCGAGCTCTTCGGCCACGTGCGCGGCGCCTTCACCGGCGCGGACCGCGACCGCCGCGGGCTCTTCGCCAGCGCCAACGGCGGCACGCTGCTCCTCGACGAGGTCGGCGAGATGTCGCCGCGCATGCAGGTCGAGCTGCTCCGGGTGCTTCAAGAGCGTCGCATTCGTCCGGTGGGCAGCGAGCACGACGAGCCCGTCGACGCGCGGGTCATCGTGGCGTCGCAGCGCCCCCTCGAGGAGCTCGCCAAGGAAGGCCGCATTCGCGACGACCTCTTCTACCGCCTGAGCGTCGTGACCCTTCGCGTGCCCCCGCTGCGCGAGCGCGCCGACGACATTCCCGCCCTCGCGGCGCACTTTCTGGCGGGCTTCGCCGAGGGTCAGCCGGGTACGCGCAAGCGCCTCTCGCGCGAGGCCGTCGCGCGCCTCGTCGCCGCCGACTGGCCCGGCAACGTGCGGCAGCTTCGCCACGTGCTCGAGAACGCCGCGGTGCTCGTCGACGGTCCCGTCATCGAGGCCGACGCCCTCGCGCTGCCGCGGCCATCCACGGTCCGCGAGACGGCGTCGTCGGAGCCGTCGTCCAACGCCGCGACGCCGGCGCCGGGGTACACGGCCACGCGCAAGGCCAGCGAACGCCAGCGCATCGTCGACGCCCTCGAACAGGTGAACTGGAACAAGGTCCGCGCCGCAGGCGTGCTTGGCATGCCCCGGCGCACGCTCTACCGCCGCCTCAAGGAATACGGCCTCCTGGACGAGTGATCCTGGTGTGCCGTAGTGTGCCGTTCGTGGGCGTACAGGGCACCCGAGGCGCAGACGGTGTCTCGGGTGGTGTCGGGAGCTCCCGACCTGCGATGCGTGGCCCGCTGCATGCAGCGCTTCGAGCCGTGCGTACGTCGTGGGCCGTCGTCGGAGGTCTGGTCTGGCTCCTCGGGGCGGGCTGCGTCTTCACGTCGCGGCCGATGATCCCGGTGAACGGCGAGATCGTCGACGCCGGGGTGACGTACGGGCCGTCGCAAGACTCCGCGGTGGCAGCGGCTTCGGACGCGGGCCAGGGCGGCACGACGGGGGTCGACGGGGGCGTCGACGTCGCGGCCGATGCGGCACCTCCGTCGAACCTCGACGACTGTGCCCCGCGCACCGCCAGCGGCGGCGCCGACGGGGGCTGGGTGGACCGCGACGGCAGCGCCTGCGACCCCACGTTTCGCGCCGACGCGTCGACGGACGGACCGACCGATGGGAGCGCCGACGGTGCGTCCGACGCGAGCCGCGATGGAGGCGCCGACGCCGCGGCCGACGCGTCCGACGGGAGCGACCGATGAGCCGCGTCGCCGTGATCGCGCTCGCGGTGCTGGCGGGGTGCGTCTTCACGTCGAAGCCGATGATCCCCGACAACAGCGATTTCGTCGGTGGGGACAGCGGTTCGACGCGCACCTCGGCGGACGCGGCGCCGGCGAGAGATGCCGCGGTGCCCGACGTGCTCGCTCCCGACGTGCGCTTCGCCGACCCCGACGTTCCCCCGAACACCGAAGACGCCGGGGCCGCTCCGTCGGACGCGGGCACCGCCACGCCAGGACTCGACGCAGCGGGTGGCGGGGCCGATGACGCGTCGTCGACCTTCGACGCGGCCGTCGTCGACGTGGGCACCGCGACCGACGCGCCGATGCTCGACGCCGCGAGGTGCGATGCCGGCCCCGACGCCGCGCCCGACGCGGTGTGCGTCGACGACGCCGGACCCGACGCGCGCACCGCGGATTGACCCGGGCGGTGCTACCGTCGCGGACGATGCGGCGAGCGGGCTGGGTGCTGGCGTGGGTGGTGGCGGCGGGCTGCGTGGCGGCGCCGGAGGCCGGGCGCGACGGGGGCGTGCGCTGCGTGACCGACGACGACTGCAACGGCGGCGCGACGTGCGGGCGCGTGCACCTCTGCGTGCTCCAGTACTGCACCGCCGACACCGTGCTCCGCGTGTGCGGCGACGGGGGCGTGCCGGCGGACGGGCGCTGACCGCCGTCGGCGAAGGGGCGGGGACACAGTTACGTTCTTGCATTCGCGGCCGGCGGTGACGCTGCGACCTTGCGGTCTTCTCCCGCGGAACCTTCGCCGTCCGCTGGATCACACAGCTTTCGCGTCGGCTGGGGCGTGAGTGCAACAACGTAACTGTGTCCCCGTGGGCCCCGTGGGCCGCCGTCGGTACACCCGGGTGTACCCCCGGGTACACCGAGGTGTACGCCGCGCCTCGCCGCCCCGGCCCGACGAGTCCACCCAGCGCGCCTCCTGCCGAGCTACCCCTCCACGCTGACCGCCGCCGCCGTCCCGTTGTTGCCGCCGCGGCTTCCGGTGTAAGCGAGATCATGCCTCTTTCTGTGCGCTTCGGCGCGGCGTTGCGGTGCCTCGCGGTGCTCTCGGTGTTCGTCGTCGGCTGCGACTCGGGGCTCTCCGTCGTCGGCGGACCGGACCCCGACGCTGGGCTCCCCATCCTCGACGCGGGCACCCCCACGGACACGGGCTCCGACACCGGCGCGCCGGACGTCGCCGCGGACGTTCCGACGCCGCCGCCGATGCCGACCTCCGTCGACACCACGGCGCCCGCGACGGTGCGCGCAGGCAGCCCCACCGGCGTGACGTGCACGCTGCGCGATGCGTCGGGGAACGTCGTTCCGACGCCCGGCGGCCTCGTGCCGGTGATCACCTACGCGCCCGCCGATGCCGTGCAGACCGTCGCCGGCGTCGTCGTGGGGGCCCACGCGGGCGACGCCACCGCGGCCTGCGCGTTCCCGTCGCTGGGGCTCACGGACCCGACGCCCGCGCACTTCGTCGTGGTGCCCGGCGACGCCGCGCAGGTGACCACCACCCTCGACCACGACGCCATCGCCGCCGGCGAGAGCGTCACCGCGACCTGCGCCGTCTCCGACGCCTTCGGCAACGCCGTGGCCGGAACGACGCCGACGCTGCGCCTCGACCCCATGGGCATGGGCGCGACGGTCACGGGACTCGCCGCCGAGGTCGAGCGCGCGGGCTCGTACACCGCCGCGTGCGTGGTCCCCGGCGCCGTCGGATCGGCGGTGCCGTTCACCGTGTCGCCGGCGCTTCCGGCCTCGCTGGCCATCACGCGCACGCCGGACATGCCGCTCTACGCGCGCGGCGTCGCCGTCGAGGTGCACGCGCTGGTGGCCGACCGCTTCGGCAACGCCATCGCCATGCCCATGCTCTCGTACACCAGCGCGCCGACGGCCTCGAACGTGGCCGGCGCGGTGTTCACCTACGACGCCGAGGGGCACTACACGATCACCGTGCACGTCGACGGCATGACCGAGGGCGGCCGGGACCTCACGCAGACGACGTCCTTCGTCGTCGACTCGAGCGGACCGGGCATCGACTGCACTGGCCCTGCGCACGGCGCCATGGTGAACGCCGCGGCGGGCGCCATGGTGACGTTCCACACGCACCTCACCGACACCTCCGGCGTGCGCGGCGCGACGGTGAACGGCGCGGCGGCCAACGTCGCCGCCGACGGCACCACGAGCACGAGCCTCGCCGTGCGCTGGGGCATGAACTTCGTCGACGTCGTCGCCACCGACACCAACGGCCAGGAGAACTCCCGCACCTGCGCGTTCCTCGTCAGCGACCGCTGGAACGGCGAGGCCGCTCCGCTCAACGACGGCGTCGCGCTGTTCCTCCGCCAGGACGCCATCGACGACGGCGCGCCGACGGATCCCATCACCTCCATCGGCGACATCCTGCAGCGCGTGCTGAACAGCCAGGGGCTGCGCGACCAGCTCGACGCCGGGCTGCGCGCCGCGAACCCGCTCAAGGCCGACTCCTGCGACCAGAACGTGTGCGTCTTCGGCGCGTGCGTGTGCGTGTTCCGCTCGTCGGTGAACTACCTCGGGAGCCAGATCAACGGCCCCAACAGCACCACGCTCACCCTCGTCGACGGCGGCCTGCGCGCCACCGCGCACTTTCAGGACGTGCGCGTGAACCTCGGCGTCGGCGGCACGCTGAGCACCTCGGGGTGGGTCACCGTGGCGTCCCTCGACGTGGGGCTCATCCTCGACCTCTCGCTCGTCGGCGGACACCCGCACGCGGTGGTGCGCCCAGGCTCGGTGTCGACCGCCGTGGGAAGCATCTCCACGAGCTTCGGCGGCATCACCGGGGCCATCGTGAACATCGTCGTGAGCCTCGCCAACGGCACCGTGCGCGACCTCGTCTCCACGCAGCTCCGCAACTACGTCACCAACAGCTTCGCGAGCTCCATCGACGGCGTGCTCGGGGGCCTCGACGTGTCGTCCCTCGGCGCGACCTTCAACGTCCCGCGCCTCGACGGCGGCGCCGCCACGCCGCTGCGCTTCGGCATCGGCATCTCGTCGCTCTCGCCCACGGCGCAGCGCCTCGCCTTCGGCCTCGGCACGCTCCTCTCGACGTCGATGCCTACGAACGCGCGCGCGTCCCTCGGCATCGCGCTGCCGCCGGGCGACGCAGGGGAGCCCACGCTCAGCACGCCGGCCACCGTGGCCGTGCACGTCGCGGTGCTCAACCAGGCCCTGCACGCCCTCTGGCGCGGCGGATGGCTCGACCAGTCGGTGTCGGCGTCGACGCTGTCGTCGATGCTCCCCGCGGGCTCCATGATCAGCATCACGGGTCTGCTGCCGCCGGTGGCGTACGTGCGCGCCGACGGCCGCGTGGGCCTCGACCTCGGCGCCCTCGACGCGACCTTCACCGTGCCCGGCGCCGGACCGCCCTTCGGCATCTCCATCGGCGCCCGCGCGTCCGGGGCCGTCACGCTCATGGGCGACGCGCTGCGCTTCGGCTCCGTCACCCTCGACGAGACGCACGTGTCCGTGCAGAGCGAGTCCATCACCATGAGCGACCGCGCGGCGCTGACGGCGGCGATGACCACGGTGCTCCAGGGCTACGTCTCGCACTCGCTCAACGACGCGCTGCCGACGATCCCCATCCCGTCGTTCCCCATCCCCGCGTCGCTAGGGGCGTACGGCCTCCCGGCGGGCGCGCAGCTCGGCATCCGCACGCCGTCGCTGGGCACCGCGAACCAGCACTTCGACCTGCGCGGCGGCTTCGGCCAACGCTGACGACGGGGGGCGAGGGGCGTTGTCTCGCCCCGCCAGCCCGGCGATAGTCCCGCCATGTACGGCATGGTGAACCGATCCTTCGAGGCGATGCTGCGCGCGCGCCACGGCGACGCCGCGTGGGAGCGCATCAAGGCGCGGGCGGGCGTGACGAGCCTCGGGTTCATCAGCAACGAGCCCTACCCCGACGACGTGACGTACAGCCTCGTGGGCGCGGCGTCGGAGACTCTCGAGGTGCCCGCGGGCGAGCTCCTCGAGGCCTTCGGCGAGTACTGGGTGCTCCACGCCGCGACGGAGACGTACCCCGACCTCATGGCGTCGGCGGGGCGCTCGCTGCCCGAGTTCCTCGGCAACCTGAACAACCTGCACGTGCGCGTGGGCATGCTGTTCCCTCGGCTGAAGCCCCCGCGCTTCGAGTGCACCGAAGTGGGCGCCGACTCGCTCCGACTGCACCACCACACGCAGCGCCCGGGCCTCGCACCGTTCGTCGTGGGGCTCGTGCGCGGCCTCGGCACCATGCTCGGCACCCCGGCCACCGTCGATCTCGTGACGTCGCGCGCCGACGGCGCCGACCACGACGTCTTCGCCGTGCGTTGGAAGGCGCGCTGACCGCGATGCGCGCGCTCCGCAGCGCCCTCGACGAGGAGACCCTCGCGGCGCTCTACCCGTTCCATTTCCGCGTCGACGCGGAGCTTCGCTTCGTCGGCGTCGGTCCGAGCCTGCGCAAGGTGGCGCCGGAGGCCGAGCCCGGCGCGCTGCTGCACGACTGCTTCGTGGTGCGCAGCCCCGACGGGGCGCGGTCGCTGGCGGACCTCGCACGGAACCCCGACGCACTCGTCGTCGTCGAGCACCTGCGCACCGGAACGCTCTGGCGCGGCTCGGCCCTCGCCGAACCCGGCGGCGCGACGACGGTCTTCGTCGGCTCGCCGTGGCTCACGCGCGCCGCGCAGGTGCGCGAGCTCGGCCTCACGTTCGCAGACTTCGCCCCGCACGACCCGGCGATGGACGTGCTGCACCTCCTCGAGGCCTACGAGCAGGCGCTCCGCGACGCCAAGCTCCCGAACCAGCTCCTCGAGCGCTTCTTCGCGCTCTCGCCGGACGTGTTCTGCATCGTCGAGCGCGACGGCACCGTGGCCCGCGCCAACCCGGCGTGGACGGCCTTGCTCGGCCGCACCGCCGCGGAGACCGTGGGCCGTTCCTTCGCGGCGTTCGTGCACCCCGACGACGCCGTCATCGCGTCGGCGGAGATGGCGCGCGCGGGCAGCGGTACCGCCGCGGTGTCCTTCGAGAGCCGCCACCGCACGCGCGAGGGCGGCTGGACGAGCCTGCGCTGGAGCGCCATCGCCGACGCCGAGAGCGGACGCGTCTACGTCAGCGGCCGGGACCTCAGCGCCGAGATCGAGGTGCGCGAGGTGTCGAACCGTATCGTCGAGGCGTCGCCCAGCGGCATGCTCCTCGTCGACGAGACCGGGGCCGTCACGCACATGAACGCGCAGGCCGAGAGGCTCTTCGGCTACGCGCGCGGCGAGCTCCTCGGCAAGCCCGTGGACCTCCTCGTCCCGGCGGCGTCCCGGGGCGCGCACGGGGCGCTCGTCGCGGGGTACATGACCGACCGCGCGGCGCGCTCCATGGGCCGCACGCGGGACCTCGCGGGCGTGCGCAAGGACGGCGCCGAGCTGCCCATCGAGGTCGCGCTGAACCCCATCGCCATCGGCGGCGCGCAGTACGTGCTCGCGGCGGTGACGGACATCAGCGAGCGCAAGCGCTTCGAGAACGAGCTCCGCGCCGCCCGCGACGCCGCGCTGCAGCTCGCCAACGCGAAGGCCGAGTTCCTCGCGAACATGAGCCACGAGCTCCGCACGCCGATGAACGGCGTCATCGGGATGCTCGAGATCGCCCTCGAGAAGGGCCTCGGCGGCGACGAGCGGCGCTGCGTCGAGATGGCCCACGCTTCGGCCGATTCGCTCCTCGCGATCCTCGACGAGATCCTCGACTTCTCGAAGATCGAGGCCGGCCACGTGCGCCTGGGCAGCGTGCCCATGGACGTGCACGGCGTCGTCGACGAGGTGATCCTCCCGCTCGAGGTGCGCGCGCGGCGCAAGGGCCTGCGGCTCCGCGCCAACGTCGACCCGGCGATCCCCGCGTCGCTGCGCGGCGACCCCAACCGTCTGCGCCAGGTGCTCATCAACCTCGTGGGCAACGCGCTGAAGTTCACCGAGCGCGGCTTCGTACAGGTGACCGCGGACCTCGTGGAGGCGACGTCCGTCGAGGCCGAGGTGCAGTTCTCGGTGCGCGACACCGGCATCGGCATCTCGCGCGAGGACCACGAGCGCATCTTCGAACAGTTCGCGCAGGCCGACGGATCGACGACGCGGCGCTACGGCGGCACGGGCCTCGGGCTCAGCATCTGCGACCGCATCGTGCGCCTCATGGGCGGCGAGCTCTCCCTCGAGAGCGAGCTCGGCAAGGGCAGCACCTTCGGCTTCCGGCTGCGCTTTCCCGTCGAGGCGCACGGCGAGGCTCCGCTGCGCGTCCCGGAGTCACGCGCCGCCCTCGCGCCCTTCGGCCGTCAGCGCAAGCTGCTGCTCGTCGAGGACAACCCCGTGAACCAGGAGGTCGCCGCGCGAATCCTCCAGCGCCTCGGCTTCGAGCCGGTGCTCGCCGACGACGGCCGCCAGGCCCTGGAGAAGTACGCCGCGCACCCCGACATCGCGCTGGTGCTCATGGACGTGCAGATGCCGATCATGGGCGGCTTCGAGGCGACCGCCGAGCTCCGCGCCCGCGAGGCCGGCATCGGACGGCGCGTGCCCATCCTCGCGATGACGGCGCACGCGATGAAGGGCGACGGCGCGCGCTGCCTCGCCGCGGGCATGGACGAGCACATCGCCAAGCCCATCCGCCTGGCGGGCCTCGCCGAGGTGCTCCGGCGCTGGCTGCCCTGAGGCGCCGCGCCGGCGTCGAGAGCGTCGCTACTGCGGGTCGCAGGCGCCGTCGCAGGTCTGCGTGACCTGGCCGGTGGGCGTGAGGAACGCCGCGATCTGACGGATGAGCGCCGGCTGCTGGCGCAGCGAGCCGTGCGTCGTGTTGTTCATCGCCGGCTGGTTCGTTCCGGGCGGGGCGGGCGTGGGGTGCTCGTCCCAGATGGTGAAGGCCGACGGCAGCGGCGCCATCGCCGTGGTGAAGCCGTACGGCGTGCGCGGCGTGGGGATCATCAGCGTCGCGCCCATGGTGCGCATCACCGACTCCGTCGCGAGGTTGTTCACTTGCGCGTCGTTGACCGCCTCCTGGAAGAGCACGTTCTTCTCGGGTACGCCGGGCAGCCGGTCGTGGAGCAGGTGCGGCGCCACGTTGATCGGATCCGACGCGTCGAAGAGCGACTGCGCGAGGTGGATCAGCACCTGCTGCTCCGCCGGGTCGCGGTAGTCGTTGAAGGCGAGGGAGTAGAGCGCGAAGTTGAACGAGCGCTGCAGCAGCAGGCCCCAGTTGCCGCCCGGGACGTTCAGCACGCCGCGGGTGCAGTCCGGCGAGTAGCCCATGAAGCTCGTGCCCATGATCCCGCCGAGGGAGATGCCGTAGTAGTACGAGCGCGCGGGGTCGAAGGCCGAGGCGCCGTTGACCTGGAACGCCGCGTTGCCGCCGAACTGCGCGCGCCCGGTGCGGAAGAGCACCATGGCGTTCACGAGCGACTGCTCGAGCTGCTCGCCCACCGCGGGCAGGTAGTTGAAGTCGGACAGCCCGTGGATGGCCGTGGTGACGTCGGCGAAGCTGAGCCCGGTCCAGTTCGTCGCGATGACGACGAAGCCCTGCTCGTTGATGAAGTGCTGCACGTAGTTGTCGGTCTCCGCCGCGCCGCCGAGCTCGCCCGCGGAGCTGCCCAGCAGCCCGTGCCCGTAGATCAGCAGCGGCAGCGGCCCCCGCGTCATCGCCACGCGCGGGACCATGGCGACGAAGGGCACGTCGACCACCCGCGTGAACTGCGGCATGCCGTCGGCGCCGCGCTGCAGGTGCACGTCGTCGCCGGTGCCGGCGAGGAACGACGGGACGCGCACGGTGCCGCTGATGCGCCGGAGGATGTTCGCGTTGAAGTTCTCCTCCACCTGCGAAATGGTGAAGCCGAGGCCGTTGGCTCCGACCATGGTCAGCGCGGCGTCGCGCATCGACGTGACCTGTCCGGTGAGCCAGCGCTCCGACGCGGTGGTGAAGTCCCAGGCCTGCACGAGCTGGTTCTGCGCGATGCCCGCGCGCTGCAGCGCCGCGAAGATGTCGGTGTAGCGCCCCGCCACGCGCGCCAG
>CAIMWA010000076.1 GCA_903845045.1 uncultured delta proteobacterium
CATCGCCGGCGTCCCGGTCGTCGACACCCGCGTCGCCGACCACTTGCTCAAGACCACGGCGGCGGTGCGGCTGCTCGGCGCCAAGACCATCCTGACGGGCATCAGCGCCCAGGTCGCGCGCACCATCGTGCAGCTCGGCGTGGACATCTCGGCGATGCAGACGCGCAGCAGCCTCAGCGAGGGCATCGAGCTCGCGCTCGCGATGGTGGGCCGCACGATCACCGAGGCGAAGGGCTGATGCGCGGGGCCATTCCGATCCTCCGCGTCGGTCCGAACCTGCTCACGACGGTGCACGTCGAGCTCGACGACAACATCGCCGATGCGTTCCAGCAGGACGTGCTGCAGGCCATCGAGCGCACCGGCGCCAAGGGCCTCGTCATCGACATCTCGTCCCTCGACGAGGTGGACACCTACGTCGCGCGCGTGCTCGCCGACACCGGGCGCATGGCCGGCCTCATGGGCGCCCGCACGGTGCTCGTCGGGATGCGCCCGGAGGTGGCCGCGACGCTCGTGCGCATGGGCTACGCGATGGAGGGCGTGGAGACGGCCCTCGACGTGGACGACGGCATCGCGCTGCTCGCGGTGCGGCGCTCCGTCGCCGGCGCGAAGGACACCGCGTGACGCTGCGGGTGGAGAGCTCGGCAGAGTATCCGATCGTCCGCGAGGCCGACGTCATCGACGTTCGCCGTCGCGTGCGAAAGCTCGCCCAGGAGCGCGGCTTCGACACCTTCGCCACGGCGGCGCTCACCACCGGGGCGTCGGAGCTCGCGCGCAACGCGTGGGTGCACGGCGGCGGCGGCGAGGCCCGCGTCGAGGAGGTCGCCGACGGCCTGCGCCGCGGGGTGCGCCTCACGTTCCGCGACCGCGGCCCCGGAATTGCTGACATCGAGCGGGTGCTGGCCGGTGGGTTCAGTACGATTCGATCGTTGGGCCTCGGGCTCTCCGGCACGCGGAGGCTCGTGGACGAGTTCGAGATCGACAGCTCACCGGGGCGCGGAACGGTGGTCGTCGTCACGAAATGGACTCGGTTCTGATCGATCGGTGGCTGGGGGACGGACCGCGGACGGCGGTGCACGACGAGGCCTCGGTGGCCGTGATCCGCGACGCTGCGCGGGCCGAAGGGCGCGCGCGCGGCTTCGACGAGGTGTGCTGCGGGCGGCTGGCGCTCGTGGTCAGCGAGCTCGGCATGAACCACCTCCGCCACGCGCGCGACGGCTTCGTGGCGTTCCGCGACGCGACGCGCGACGGCGTGCCCGGCGTCGAGGTGATCGCGGCCGACCGGGGGGCGGGCATCCGCAACGCCCTCGACGCCCTCGACGGCGGCGCGCGCGGCGGCGGAAGCCTCGGCGCGGGGCTCTCGGGCGTGCAGCGCCTCGCCCAGGAGGTCGACTTCGACGTGCGCCTCGACGTCGGTACGTGCGTCCGCGCTCGCGTCTTCGCGAGGGACGTGCGACGCCGGCGCGAGGTCGCCGTGCTCGGCCGCAACTATCCGGGCGAGCGCAGCAGCGGCGACGACGCGTGGTTCGGGCGCACCGCCGACACCCTCGTGCTCGGGCTCGCCGACGGCGTCGGCCACGGCCCCGAGGCGCGCGAGCCCGCCCGGCGCGCCATCGACGTGCTGCACGCATCCCCCGATGCGGCGCCTGGACGCGTGCTCGGCGCCATCGACGCAGCGCTCCGCGGCACCCGCGGCGCGGTCATGGCCGTCGTGCACGTCGACGAGGCGCTCGGCACCATCCGGCACGCCTGCGCCGGCAACGTCACGACGTCGGTGCGGGGCGCGCAGGGGCGATCGTTCAGCGGCGAGCAGCGCATCCTCGGCGCGCCTTCGCGGCGCGGCGCCGACCCGATGGAAGAGCTCGTCCCGCTCAGCCCTCGCGACGTCGTGGTGCTGTACTCCGACGGCCTCCGCTCGCGCCTCGACCTCGACGGCGCGAGGCAGCACGCGTCGCGGCACCCGCTCGCCTTGGCGCAATTCCTTCTCGACGGCTTCGGCCGGAACAACGACGACGCGACGGTCATCGTCGCGCGCTGACGCACCCCGCGACGCATCCGCTGCGCCTCGCGCGGCAAGGTCTGCACTGACGGAATCTGGAGCGTGCCCACCGCGTCTGCTACGGCCATGGCGATGGCGAGCAGGGGCGCGGTTTCGGTGTGGTCCGGCGTGGTGCTCACGCTCGCGGCCTCGCGCGCCGGCCACGGACAGGTGCCTCCCCGCAGGGCGCAGATCAGCGGTCCCATCGCCGCCGAGCGCCTCGCGGCGGTCGACGATCGCGCCGACGGCACGGTGCTCCCGGCGGCGACGCGCAGCGCCCGCATCGACCGCGACGGCGAGGTCGTGCGCGCGCGGCCCGACTCCGAGTCGCTGCGCCGTGGAACGCTCGTGCGCGGGGCGCGCCTCGCGGTGCACGAGGCGACGCAGGGGCGCGGGTGCCGCTCGGCCTGGCTGCGCCTCGAAGCCGACGCGTGGATCTGCGGCGACGGCGCGACGCTGAGCTCCGAGCCCCCGCGCGCGACGCCGCAGCCTCCGATGCGCCCGGGCGAGGTCGTGCCGTTCCAGTACGCGTTCGCGACGCACGCGGGCGTGCGCACCTACCGCCGCCTCGAGGACGTCGCCGACGACGACTGGGCCGAGGAGCTCGAGCGGGGCATGTCCGTGGCCGTGGTGGGCACGGCGCGGCAGGGCGGCGCGGCGTACGTGCGGTCCGCGAGCGGGCGCTGGGTGTCCATGCGGGACCTGGCCTTCGCCCGTCCCAGCGAGCGTGCGGGCATCTTCTACGAGCCCGGCGAGACGCTCGCGTCGGTGGCGTTCCTGCGCGCCAACACCCGCGCGTGGCGCACCATCGAGAGCGCCCTGCACGACCACGGCCCGGCCGGCACGATGACCGAATTCACCCGGCGCGACGCCGTTCACGTGCGCGAGGAGCGCATGGTCCACGGGCTGCGCATGGCGCGCCTCGACGCCGGGTGGGTGCGTGCGTCACTGTTGCAGCGCCCGGAGTCCGCGGCGCCTCCCGCAGGGGTCGGAGCCCACGATCGCTGGGTCGACGTCGACCGGGTGCGGCAGATGCTCGTGGCGTGGGAAGGCCCGACGCCGGTGTTCGCCACGCTGGTCTCGACGGGGCGTCCCGGCTTCGAGACGCAGGTCGGCGAGCACCGCGTGTGGTCCAAGCTCGCGACCACCGACATGTCCAACGTCGACAACGCCGACCTCGCGTCGGCGACGGCGCTCTACACGGCCTCGCGCGTGCCCTGGGTGATGTTCTTCCACGAGGACCAGGCGCTGCACGGCGTGTTCTGGCACGACCTCTTCGGTCGTCCGCGGTCCCACGGCTGCGTGAACCTCGCGCCCCGCGACGCCGCGTGGCTGTTCCGCTGGGCGCCGCCGGCGCTGCCCGACGGCTGGTCCGCGGTCATGGCGTCCGCCGCCGATCCCGGGCTCCTCGTGCGCGTGCGCTGACGCCGTGCCGCGCGGTTGGACGCGTCGGCGGACCGTGCGATAACAGCGCGCCCGCGAGGCTCGGACTTCGCCCGCGGCGGGAGTGCAACACCGTGACGATGCTTCGTTCGAACCGCGCGCTCAACGGCCTCGTGCTCCTCGCAGCCGCGGGCTGCACGAGCGCGACCGCCAGCCTGCACCACCGCTTCGCGGCCGTGCACAACACCCTCACCACCATGGGCGTGAGCCAGCTCGGCGCGCTCTCCGAGGGCTCCCTCGCAGCGGGCGCGACGGCGCGTTTTCCGGTGGAGCTGGACGCGCGGTGCCACACCTTCGTCGCGTTCACGCACGGCCCCCGCGACGTCGAGCTCCAGGTGCTCGACGCCAACAACCAGCGCGTGGCCGTCGACGGAACCCGCGACGCCCAGGCGACGGTGCAGTTCTGCCCGACGGTGCGCGGTCGCTACACCCTCGCGCTGCGCATGGCCGACGGCGGCGGCTCGTACCTCCTCTCGAATTGGTCCGGCGGATCGGCCTCCTCCGGCGGCGCGGCGCCCGACGGCCCGGGCACCTGCGCGAGCCCCATCCCGATCACGCCCGGCACGCCCGTCACCGGCGACACGCGGCGCGGCACGGCGCACAACGACGGGTCCTGCGTGGGCAGCGAGGAGGGCGAGACCGGCGCGCCGGAGCTCGTCTACCAGATCACCCTCGAGCGCCGTCAGCAGGTCACCGTCGCCGTGGAGCAGGGCGCCGGCTACGACGGCACCGTCTACATCCGCAGCGGAACGTGCGACGACCCCAGCGGCGAGGTCGCGGGCGCGTGCAACGACGACGACGGCGACACGTCGCACTCGCGCATCACCACCGCCCTCGACCCGGGCACGTACTTCATCTTCGTCGACGGCTTCGCGCACAACGCCGGAACGTTCACGCTCAACGTGACCACCGCCGACGTGCCGACGATGGCCGAGGTCTGCCAGAACGCCGCGACCCTCGCGCCGAACTCTCCCGTCACGGGCACCCTCGGCCCGCAGGACATGAACGTCTTCCAGGCCCGCTGCGGCGCCAACGCGCGCGGACCGGACAAGGTCTACCGCCTCGAGGTTCCGCAGGAGTCGCGGCTGCAGCTCCACCAGGAGAGCGACTACGACGGCGTGATCTACCTCCGCCGCGCGTGCGCCGACGCCGCCTCGGAGGTCGAGTGCAACGACGACGCCGAGGACATCCAGCACTCCCGCATCAACACGGTGGTGCCCGCGGGCACGTACTTCGTGTTCACCGACGGCTACCAGGCCAACGCCGCGGGCAACTACACCCTCGAGGCCGACCTCGCGCCCGTCGCCGGCGGCACCGTGCCGGGCGACACCTGCGCCGACGCGCAGCCGCTCACGCCGGGAACGCCCGTCGAGGGCAACACCTTCCAGGCCCACGACGACGTGCACTCGCCCTGCGGCGCGCCCACCGAAGGCTACGACGTGGTGTACCGGCTCAACGTCACGGCGCGCTCGCGCGTGAAGCTCTGGTTCGAGAACAGCGACCTCCGCGAGCAGGGGACCATCACCGTCACGCGCTCCTGCGACGCCGCGCCGCTCGCCCAGGCGACGTGCCAGCCGGGCGCCCTCGGCGAGAACCACGCGTTCGACCAGGTGCTCGACCCCGGGCAGTACTTCGTCGTCGTCGACAGCTCGGCGCCGCGGCACTTCGGGCGCTTCCGCCTGAACTCCCGCGTCGAGAGCGCCGCCGAGGTCGAGCGCCTCTGCCGCGCCGCAACGCTCCTCGTGCCGGGCCGCACCGTCACCGGCACCACCACCGGCCAGGACCACTTCCAGGCCTCGTGCGCCGGCGGCGCGCGGAGCCCCGAGAACCTCTACCGCCTGGTCATCCGCCGTCGCTCGGCGGTGCGCCTCTCGCTCACGTCGACGACGCAGGGCTTCGACGCGGCGCTCTACCTTCGGCAGAACTGCGCGCAGGCGAACACCGAGCGCGCGTGCAACGACGACGCGGGCGACGCGCAGCACTCGCTCATCGAGACCACCCTCGACCCGGGCACGTACACCGTGTTCGTCGACGGCTACGCCAACCACAACAGCGGCGCCTACTCGCTGGAGACGCAGGTCACGCCGCAGTAGTCCGCGCCGCATCGCCGCCGCGGCGGCCCCGGCGCCCTTCCCACAGGAGCAACGTTTCCCATGCTTGAAGAAGTTCTCGAGGAGCTCAAGGCGGCCATGGCGAAGGCGCACGAGGCGCTGCGTCGCGAGCTCTCGCGGCTGCGCACCGGCCGCGCCAACGCGTCCATGCTCGACGGCGTGCGGGTCGACTACTACGGCACCCCGACGCCCATCGCGAACATGGCCACCATCTCCGTCCCCGAGCCTCGGATGATCCAGGTGAAGGTCTGGGAGCGCGGCCAGTCCAAGGCCGTGGACAAGGCCATTCGCGAGAGCGACCTCGGGCTCAACCCGCAGGTCGACGGCGACCTCATCCGCATTCCCCTCCCGTCGCTCACCGAGGAGCGGCGCCGCGACATCGCGAAGCACGCCCGCAAGCACGGCGAGGAGTGCAAGATCGCCCTCCGGCACAACCGCAAGGACGCCAAGGACATGATCGACACGCTCGTCGGCGACGGCGACGTGAGCGAGGACGAGGGCGACGCCGCATGGAAGAAGGCCGAGGACCTCGTGGCGACCGCCGTGAAGACCGCCGACGAGATCGTCGCCCACAAGGAGAAGGAGATCATGACGGTGTGAGGACCGCTCTCGCGCCGATCTCCGCCGCCGCTCTCGCTGCTGCCATCTCGGGGTTCGCGCCCGTTGCGCACGCCCAATGGGCGCCGCCGCCGGCGCTCGCTCCGTCCGAGGTGCCGGAGCCGGTGCGCGTCTACGCCCCGCTGGAGGTCCGCCCGTCGCCCGCTCCGTCGCACCCGCTCCCGGACCTGCTGACGCGTCCGACCTCGCTGCCCGGCGGGCTCGTGACGCTGCAGTGGGGCGTCGGCGTCGCGACCAGCAGCCTCGGATCGTCCTTCAGCAGCAACACCGGCGGCGCCCTCTCCTTCGACCTCAACGCCGGCCTCGGCCGTCACTTCGAGCTCGATGCGGGCGCCTCGCTGCGCTTCAACGGCCTCCTGGCGGCCGACCGCATGGGGCGCGTCGGGCGCGACGACGTGTTCCAGACCGGCAACCGGTCCATCGGCAACCCCTGGGTGTCGCTGCGATGGTCCTTCGCCGACGGCGACGACCGCGCGTTCAACATGGGCGTCGAGGCGCTCTGGCAGGTTCCCATCGCGCAGGCGACGACCTGGAGCGTCGGCGTCGGCCTGCCCATCCGCTTCGTGCTGCCCCGCGCGAAGCTCCGCATCGAGACCGGCGTCACCGCGCAGTTCGTGCTGAGCGACGCCGCCGACATCCGCGACGTGCTCGCGGTGCCGGTGCGCATCTACTGGGTGCCCGCGTCGATCTTCGCCCTCGGCGTCGTGACGGGGGTGCAGTTCCCCAACGTGTTCAACGGCGTCGCCGCGGACCCTCACATGCCCTTCGGCATCATCGCCCGCTGGCGCGCCCTCCCGGCCCTCGAGATCGGCGTCCAATGGACGCTCCCGACGGCGATGCCCTACGGCACCGACGCCCAGGGCTTCGGCATCTCGCTCACGCACCGCGCGCGCTGAACGCGCTCCCTACCGGTTGGTAGGGAACGGTCAGACGCCGTAGACCTCCGCGGCCTTGCGTCGAAGGTGGGCCAGCAGCGGCTCCACCGACGGCGCCGCGCCGGTGGCCCGGGTGAGGAGCTCCTGGGGCGTGTAGCGCTGCCCGTGGCGGTGCACGTGCTGCCGGAGCCACTCGCGGAGCGGGGTGAACTCGCCGCGCTCGAACTGTCCGTCGAGGTCGCCGAGGTCGCGCTTCGCGGCCTCGAAGAGCTGCGCCGAGAACAGGTTGCCGAGGGTGTACGTCGGGAAGTACCCGATGGCGCCGCCGCTCCAGTGCACGTCCTGCAGGCACCCGCGCGCGTCGGAGGACGGGCGGACGCCGAGCATGGCGTGCAGCGCGTCGTTCCAGGCCTGGGGCACGTCGTCGGGGCGCAGCGAGCCGTCCATCAGCGCCTGCTCGATCTCGAAGCGCAGGAGGATGTGGAGGTTGTACGTGGCCTCGTCGGCCTCGACGCGGATCTCCGACGGCGCGATGGCGTTCACCGCGGCGACGAACTGCTCCTCGCGCACGCCGGCGAGGGCCTCGGGAAAGGCCGCCACGGCCTTCGGGTAGAAGTAGCGCCAGAACGCGCGGCTGCGCCCCACGAGGTTCTCCCAGAGCCGCGACTGCGACTCGTGGACGCCGAGGGAGACCGCCTCCCCGAGCGGCGTGCCCCAGCGGTCCGACGGGAGGCCCTGCTCGTAGAGCGCGTGCCCGGTCTCGTGCATCACGCCGAAGAACGCGCCCTCGAAGCGGTCGGCCGTATACCGGGTGGTAATGCGCGAGTCGCCCGGGCCGAGGGAGATGGAGAACGGGTGCACGCTCACGTCGAGGCGCCCGCGCTCGAAGTCGTAGCCGAGGGCCTTCGCGGCCTCGCGCCCGAGGGCCTCCTGCGCGGCGACGGGCCACTGCTTGGCGAGCACCTCCACGGGCGGACGGCGGCCCGAAGATGCGACGCGGCCGACGAGGTCCACCAGCGGCGCGCGCAAGGCTCCGAAGATCTCGCGGAGGTGCGCGGTGGTCTCGCCGGGCTCGAACTCGTCGACGAGCACGTCGTAGGTGCCCTGGCCGGGCCCCGCGAGGCACGCCGCCTGCTGCTTCTTCAGGTCGATGATGCGCCCGAGCCACGGGGCGAAGCGCGAGGGCTCGTTGGCCTTGCGCGCGTCGACCCAGGCGTGGTGCGCGTGCGCCGTGGTGCGCGCGAGCTCCTCGACGAGGGAGCCCGGGAGCTTCACCGCGCGGTCGTAGCTGCGACGGGCCTGGCGCAGCAGCGCGCCCTCCTCCCCGTTCGATGGGTCCGCAGCGTGCTCCTGCTCGGCGCCCACCAGCGCCTCGCCGAAGGCCGGGTTCGTCTGTCGCGCGTGCATGGTGCGGGCGAGCCACGCCTTCTGGTCCGCGCGATGCGACGCGCCGCCGGGAGGCATCATCACCTGCTCGTCCCACTCCAAGGTGCTCTGGATCGAGGCCATGAGCGAGACCTCGCGGAGGTCGCTTACCAGTTGGTCGAATCGTCGCGTCATCGGGGGCTCCAGCGCCGTGGGGGAGGCGGCTGCGCGGAGTGAACACCAAAGGCCGCGACGCTTCCACCACTCCCGGCGCGGGCCGCGGAGTGGCGCGCACCGCCGGCGTTCTGGTACTCCCCGCGCCAACGACCATGCGCGTCATGAAATTCGGCGGGACCTCCGTCGGCGATCCTCCCCGCATCGCCAACCTCTGCGACATCGTGCTCGGAGCGCTGCCGCTCGCGCCCGTGGTGGTGGTAAGCGCCGCCTCGCGCGTCACCGACATGCTGCTGACCGCGGGCCGCGCGGCCGCCCAAGGCACCGTCGACGCCGGACCCATCGAGGCCCGGGTGAAGACCCTGCTCGACGCGTTCTCCCTCGACCACGGCCTCGTCGAGGCCGAGCTTCGCGGGCTGCGCGAAGCCCTCGGCGTCATCGCGTCCCGCGGCGAGGCCGACGCCGAGCGCATGGACCTCGTGGAGAGCTTCGGCGAGCGCATCTCGGCCCGCGCCATCGCGGCGACGCTGCGCCTCCGGGGCGTCGACGCCGTGCACGCCGACGCCTTCGACCTCGGCATGGTGACCGACGCGAACTTCGGCGGCGCCGAGCCGCTGCTCGAGAGCGCCGACCTGCTGCGCGCGGCCATCGAGGCCCTGGTGGCGGCGGGCAAGGTCCCGGTGGTCACGGGCTTCATCGGGCGCACCCTCGACGGGCGCGTCACCACCCTCGGGCGCGGCGGCAGCGACTACTCCGCGGCCATCGTCGGCGCCGCTGTGCACGCCGACGAGATCGAGATCTGGACCGACGTCCCGGGCGTGATGTCCGCGGACCCGCGCGTGGCGCCGGACGCCCGCACGATCCCCGTGCTGTCGTTCCACGAGGCCGCCGAGCTCGCGTACTTCGGCGCCAAGGTGCTGCACCCGAAGACCATCCACCCGGCGGTCAAGCGCGGCATCCCGGTGCGGGTGAAGAACACCTTCACGCCCGAGCACCCGGGCACGGTCATCACCGCCGACGGCGACCGCAGCGCCCGCGGCGTGCGCGCCCTCGCCCACAAGCGCGGCATCCGCACGGTGAACGTCGTGTCGACGCGCATGCTCCTCGCGCACGGCTTTCTCGCCAAGATTTTCGAGGTCTTCGCGCGGCACCGGGTGGTCGTCGACCTCGTCTCGACGAGCGAGGTGTCCGTGAGCTGCACCGTCGACAAGGACGACGGCCTCGACGCCGCGATCCGCGAGCTCCGCTCCTTCGGCGAGGTCACGGTGGCGCACGGGCAGACCCTCGTGTGCATCATCGCCGCAGGCCTCCTCGAGGACCCCCGGCCCTGCGCGCAGGTCTTCGGCGTGCTGGCCGACGAGGGCATCCCCGCGCAGCTCCTCACCATGGGCGCGAGCGCCATCAACCTCTCGCTGCTCGTGCCCGACGCGAAGGGCGAGCAGGCCGTTCGCGCGCTGCACCGCGCGCTCTTCGCGGCGGTGTCGTGATGGCCGACGGCTGGCACTCCTGGCTCGCCCCGGGGCGCGCGCGCCGCCTCGCCGAGCGCGTCGGCACGCCGCTCTACGCGTACTCCGGGCCCGTGCTCCGCAACCGGTGCCGCGCGCTGACCCGGGCGTTCCCCGACGCTGGGCTGCGCTATGCGATGAAGGCCAACGCGAACCCCACGTTGCTCCGCGTGGTGCGCTCCATGGGCCTCGGCGTCGACACCGTGTCGCCGTGGGAGGTGCAGCTCGCCCTCGAGTGCGGCCACCGCAAGAACGACATCGTCTACTCGGGCAGCAACCCCAGCGACGACGACCTGCGCGCCGTGCACCGCGCCGGCGTGCTGCTCAACCTCGACTCCATCTCGGCGCTGCGCCGCTACGGGCGGATGTTCCCCGGGTCGCGCGTCTCGGTGCGGCTGAACCTCGAGGTCGGCGGCGGCCACCACCCGCACGTCATCACCGCGGGCCCCGACAGCAAGTTCGGCCTGGCCGCCGAGGACCTGCCCGAGGCCCGCGCCGTCGCCGCCCGCTTCGGACTGCGCATCGTCGGACTGCACCAGCACATCGGCTCGGGCATCTTCGACCCGGCGCTCTTTCTCGAGGCCTTCGACCCGCTGCTCGCGCTCACCTCGGTGCTGCCGGACCTCGAGACCGTCGACGCCGGCGGCGGCTTCGGCGTTCCCTACCGCCCGGACGAGTCGCCGCTGGACCTCGCGGCCCTCGGAGCCGCCGTCACCGACCGCTTCGCGGCGCTGAACAAGGGCCGCAAGAAGCCGCTGCGGCTCCTGCTCGAGCCCGGGCGCTACGTCGTCGCCGAGGCGGGCGTGCTGCTCACCACGGTGACGACGCTCAAGCGCACCCGCGACCGGCTCTTCATCGGCGTCGACTCGGGCATGCACCACCTCATCCGCCCGGCGCTCTACCAATCCTACCATCCGGTAGCGATGATCCCCGAGCGCGACGGAGCCCCGCTGCGCAGCTTCATCGTCGGACCGATCTGCGAGAGCGGCGACGTGCTCGCCGAGGAGCGCATGCTCCCCATGCCCGACGAGGGCGACCTCGTGGTGATTGGCAACGCTGGCGCCTACGGCTTCGCCATGGCGTCGCACTACAACCTCCGCGCGCGTCCGGCCGAGGTGCTCTTCGACGGACCCGGCAAGGTGTCGCTCATCCGCGCCCGCGAGGGCTACCGCGACGTCATCCGTCGCCGCGACCTGCGGCCCAAGCGCTAGCGCCGCCAGCCCTTGCCCTGACCCGCCTTCAGGCCGCGCTGCTCCAGCACGAGGGAGCGGTACGTGAGCCCGCGCTCCTTCGGGAGGAGCTTGTAGAGCACGTGGCCCGCGGCCTCGGCGTCGTCGGTGGCGCGGTGCGCGTTGGAGAGGTCCACGCCCAGGCGGGCGGCCACGTCGCCGAGCTTGAAGACGCGCTCGCCGCGCTGCACCGCCCGAGCCCAGACCAACGGGTCGAACCACTCGCAGCCCCGCAGCGCCGGTGGCATGCGCGGATCGGGCGCCGGCTCGACGCCCGCGCGCGCCGCCTCGGAGCGGAGAAAGCCGCGGTCGAAGGGGGCGTTGTACGCGACGGGCACGCGCCCGCGGAGCAGCTCGACGACCTGCGGCAGGATCGCGCCGAAGGTGGGCTGCCCCTTCACCTGCGCGTCGGTGATGCCGTGCACCTCCGACGCCTCCTTCGGGATCGGCATGCCGGGGTTCAGCAGCGAGCCGAAGCGGTGCTGCACCACGCCGTCCTGGAAGTGCACGACGGCGATCTCGACCATGCGGTCGCCGCGGTTCGGGTCCATGCCCGTGGTCTCGGTGTCGATGAGGGCGATGGGGAGCGCGTGCCACGGAGCGTCGGCGTCGAGCTCCTCGGCCAGCCCGAGCAGCGACGGTCGCGCGGTGCGCAGGAACGGCATGATGCCCGGGTACGCGAGCCCCGTCGGAAAGCAGGAGTTGACCCGGGTGCCGTGCGCCATCGACGGCATCGCTACACGGTGCCGCCGACGGTGCCAAGCGACGGTGAAAGCGATTGACGGCACGCCCTCGCGACGCCACGGTGGCGCCGCCGTGACCCCTCGCCCCGGAACGGAGCCCTCCGGTCCCCTCGTCGCCGTCGTCGAGCGGGCCCCGGCCATCGACGCAGACGCCGAGCTGCACTGGACGGCGCGCGACGACGGAGCGATCGAAGCCTGGGGCGCGGCCGTCACCCTCGAGGGCGCAGACCTCGCAGCGCTCGCCGATCCCGCGCGGGAGATCCTCCATGCGCTGCAGGTCCACGCTCCGGCAGACGCCCCGCTCCCGCGGCTCTTCGGGGGACAGTGCTTCGACCCGTCGGTCTCCGGCGTCGGCGGTCCGTGGGCCGGGCTGCCGCGGGCGCGCCTCGTGCTGCCGCGTTGGACGCTCTTCGATCGTGGCGGCGAGCGCTGGCGGTGCTGGGTCGGCGCGCCGGGCGAGGCCGAGGGCCGGCACCGTTGCTTACCAGTTGGTAGGCTGGTGTCGGGCGGCGGCCCGACGCGCCCGGTCGACGACCCCGCGGCGCGGGCGGCGTGGGACGCGCGGGTGCGGGCGGCGCTGATTGCGATGGCGCGGGGCGAGGCGGAGAAGCTCGTGGCCGCGCGCTGCGAGCGCTGGACACGCCCTGGAGGCTGGAGCAACGCTGAGCTCGTGGCGCGCATGCCCGTCGAGGCCGGCGCGCGCTTCGTGGTGCCGTTGGGGGGCGACGCACGCCTCGTCGCAGCGACGCCGGAGGTGCTGGTCGCGCGGACCGGCGACGAGGTCCGCTGCGCCGCGCTCGCGGGCCGCATCCCGCGTCGCACCGGGGACGACGACGCACGCATCGCGGCGCTTCGCGCGAGCGTCAAGGACCAGCGCGAGCACGCCGTGGTGGCGGACTTTCTCTGCGACGCGCTC
>CAIMWA010000077.1 GCA_903845045.1 uncultured delta proteobacterium
CGGTGTCGGCGGCCTCGGCGGTGGTCGGCACGGCCCGCGGGCGCGGCGGGGCACGCTCCGTTCGCACGGGACCATCGGGGGGGTGCGACACCATCACCGGCGGCGCCGTCACCGCCACCGTGGGGCTGTCGGCATAGGGATCCTGCTCGCTGCCCGGCACCACGTCGTCGGGCGGAGGAATGGCGACTTCGCGGGTGAGGCCGTCGGCCGGCGTGGGGTCACCGAGATCCACCGGCGGTGGTGCCACGGCGAGGGCGGCGCCGCCGCGAGTGCCGCCCGTGGCGCGAAGCGGTGCTGCGCCGAGGGCCGAACCGCGCCCCGCGCCGAGGGTGAGCCCCGGCGTTCGAAGCGTGGCGGTGGCCGCCGGTTTGAGCGGGGATCCATCCTTCGTGCAGAACACGACGTTGTCGTCGTACTGGCTGTTGCACTTGGGACAGGACTTCATGGGGTCGCAGCAGCCACCGACCTGGACCGCCCGACGGACGCTAGCATCGCGCTCGCCGGAGGGTCAATCGCGCGCGCGGCGCCGCGCATGGTAGAAATGTCCTGTGTCTGCCGTCGCTTTGCTGCCTCCCGAGGTGGCCAACCAGATCGCTGCGGGTGAGGTCGTCGAGCGCCCCGCGTCGGTGTTGAAGGAGCTCGTCGAGAACGCCTTGGACGCGGGGGCCACGGCGGTCACGGTGTCCATCGAGGGCGGCGGCCTCGGGCGCATCGCGGTCACCGACGACGGCGCGGGCATGGGCCCCGACGACCTCGCGCTGTCGGTGCTCGCCCACGCCACGAGCAAGATCCGCTCGGCCGAGGACCTGCTCGGCGTCGCCACCTACGGCTTTCGCGGCGAGGCGCGTCCCTCCATCGCGTCGGTCTCGAAGCTGCGCATCACGACCCGCACCCGCGGCGCGGCGCAGGGCCACGAGGTGCTCGTCGAGGGAGGCGCCCCGGCGGTGCTGCGTCCCGCGGGCTGCGCCGAGGGCACCACGGTCTCCGTCGAGGACCTCTTCTACAACACCCCCGCGCGTCGAAAGTTCATGCGCACCCCGCAGACCGAGGCGGCGGCGTGCCTCGAGGCGCTGGTGCGGCTGGCCGTTCCGCGCCCCGACGTGCGCTTCGCGTTCCGTCGTGACGGCAAGGTCGTGCGCGAGTACCTGCGGCAGAACGACCCCGTGGCGCGGGTGCGCGAGGTGCTCCCCGACGACTCCCTCGCGGTGCTGCGCGGGAGCCGCGGCAGGCTGTCGGTGCTCGGCGTGCTCGGTCCGCCGGAGAAGGCCCGCAGCGGCGCGACGCACCTCATGCTCTACGTCAACGGCCGCCACGTGCGCGACCGCGTGCTGCTGCGCGCGGTGGCCCAGGCGTACGGCTCGATGCTCGACGGCGGGCGCTACCCCGCCGGCGCCGTGCTCGTCGAGGTGCCTCCCGAGGACGTCGACGTCAACGTGCACCCGCAGAAGACCGAGGTGCGCTTCTCGCCGCAGGGCGGGGTCTTCGAGGCGGTCACGTCGATCCTCCGCGAGGCCGCCGCCAACGCACCGTGGACCCGCGCCGCCGTGCGTCCGGCGACGTTCTGGACCGATCACCTCGCGGGCTCCGCGCCCGTCGCCGAGCCCCCGCCGCGCGACGTGCCACCGGTGCCTCCGCAGCGCCTCGCGCCACCCGCGGCCCCCGCGGTCCCGGCCGATCCGTGGGCCCGGTTGAAGCCTGCGGCACCGGCGCCGACGCCGTACGCTCCGCCGCCGAACAAAGCGTCACCGCAAGGCCCCGCGGAGCCCGCGCGACCCTCGAATTTCGGGTCCTTCGCAGTGGCGCGGCCGTTGGCCCCGAAGGCTCCGCACGACGAACTCGGCGGGGCGACCTTCGCGGCGCTCCGCTACGTCGGACAGCTCAAGCGCACGTACCTCGTGTGCGAGGGCGAAGGCGGCATGGTGCTCCTCGACCAGCACGCCGCGGCGGAGCGGGTGACCTTCGAGAGACTGCGCGCCGCGTGGGCTTCGCGCACCGTCGCCATGCAGCCGCTGCTGGTGCCCGAGCGCATCGAAATGACCGCGAGCGAGGTGGCCCTCGTCGAGGAGCGCGCCGCCGATTTCGCCGCCCTCGGCGTCGAGCTCGCGCCGCTGGGACCCACCACCGTCGCCGTGCGCGGCGTGCCAGCGATGCTGGCGAAGGCCGATCCGCAGCGCCTCGCCCGCGACGTCGTCGCCGAGGTCGCGAAGCAGGGCAACGACTTCAGCAAGGCCGTGGACCTCGTGCTCGCGACGCTCGCATGCCACGGGTCCGTGCGCGCCGGCGACGAGATGTCGGTGCCCGAGGCGCGGGCGCTGCTGGCCTCCCTCGACGCCGTCGATTTCGCGGGGCACTGCCCGCACGGGCGGCCGGTGGTGTTCTCGATGCGGTGGGGCGAGCTGGAGCGGAAGGTGGGGCGCTGACGGGCTCCCGCGGGAGCCTCGTCGGCGGCGGCGCACGAGGGCGCCCCGGGTCAGGCCGGCTTGTCTTCCGTCGGCGCGGGGGCCGCGGCGCCGTGGCAGTCCTTGTACTTCTTGCCGGAGCCGCAGGGGCACATGTCGTTGCGGCCGATCTTCGGACCGCCGCGACGCACCGGCTGCAGGTTCTCCGTCGAGACCGGGGCCGCGCCGTCGGCCGACGCGGCGTCCGTCGACGAGGGAGCGGCGGCGGTGTCCGTCGGCGGCGTCGGAGCGGCCGACGTGCGAGCCCCGGGCACGGACGCTCCGGTGCTGCGGCTCTTCGGCGCGCGCGCCCGCACGGCCTGAACCTTCGACGGATCGAGGCCGAGGTTCGCGAGCGCCGACACGAGGTCCGCGTCGGATCCCTCGTCGACGCCCGACTCGCCGGCGTGCGTGGCCACCATGCGCCGCTGGCGCTCCTGGTAGCGACGCTCCTCCTGGGCCTCCATCTGCGCGAGCTCCTCCTCGCGGCGAACCTCGACGTGGAACAGCTTCGACATCACCCCCGCGTGCACCGAGTGCATCATCGCGGTGAACATGTCGAAGCCCTCCTTC
>CAIMWA010000078.1 GCA_903845045.1 uncultured delta proteobacterium
AGCGGGTTCCAATGCCGCCCAGAGAGCAGGTCGAGTCGGAAGAGCGCGTATCGGAAGAGCCCGAATCGGAAGCGTTCTTGAAGCGCGATTTCCAATACTCTCCGACCGCCGTCGCCGTTGCAGCGATCGTGGTCGTCACCGTCGCACTCGGCGTGTCGATCGCCGTTCGCTCAGGAAGCACCTCGGAGGAAGTGACCGTGGACGCATCAACCTCGGAGGTCGCGACACCTGTCACAACGTCGACCGAAGCATGGACGATGCGCCCGAGTGACATCGCAACGGGAGCAATTCCGCGCGAACACGCTGTTCATCGTCCAGTCGAACGAGAAGCGCCCCATCCAGTCCGTCGCGAGGTAATGCACTTGGGCCAAGGGCGGCCGCTCGAGCCGGATACACCGGTGAGCCAAAGCGGTCTTGGGAGTAGTGTCGAAATCGTGCGAGAGCGCGTGATTTACGGAACCGTCGACTTCGCCCCAGGCGATCGGGTCGGAAGTGCCGGTGGGAACATCGACAACAACGCCGTGATACGGCTTATTCGTGGTCAGATCGGTGGAATTCGTGGTTGCTATGAGCGGGAACTTCGCACAAACCCGACGCTCTCGGGTCACCTCGACGTCACCATAACCATCGGCATGACGGGCAGAATCACGACCGCAGGGACGAGCGGTCCGCTCCCGCGCGCCGCTCCGGACGTTGGGGCGTGCATCGTGTCCCGCCTTCGCGGGTTGGTCTTTCCGACGCCGACGGGCGCTCCGGTCGATCTCTCGCTCCCGTTCACGTTCACTCCTGGCGGATGACGACGCACGCATGGAACCTCGGGGATGGCACGGCGCGGCCACGCAGGCTGACGACTCCACCAACCCATCGCGGGTCGGTGGAGCAGCGCCACAAAGCCATTCAAGACCAGCGGTGGCTCGCAACGGACCTCGGACGCACCGGCGTGCCCGGCGAGGTCGCGGCGCACGCGCCGAGCTCACGAAGTGACCTGGGGTGGGTCACGATCCCACCGCCGCCACGGGACGACCTCCGCTCCACGCAACCCGCGGTGCGTCACGCACGAGCGCCGCAAGTGGGGTACGAGAACTCCGCCACCGAAGGGCGAAACGGCTCACCGACGCATCGATTCCACAACGCCGCCGAAATTGACGCCGCCTGGGACCAAGGTGGACTCGAACGTTCCCGTGATGCGGTCGTCTTCGAGATGGACCCGGAAGACGTACTGGCGTCCGATCGTCCCGACCACGACCCGCCGGAGACACGCGGGCTCGGGATCGACGCTCAACACATCGAAGCGAGGGAGCGCATGACCGGTGCGCGAAAGGGTGCCGCGGACCAAGGACGGCGGCGCGCGCAAATTCAGATGGAAAACCCCCTCGGTGATGTCGTCCGCAGGGCCTCCATGCGTACGACGCAGCCGAAACCAATAGTCACCCGCCTCGGTCGGGCAATCGGTCCGAGATGCGACGATGCCCGCGGTCGTCGCGTCGGGGTCTGCGTTCAACCACCACGTGATGGGCGTCGCATCGATGCCCCCTATCTTGACGAACACGCCGGCCGCCACGAGCGGCGTCATGATGACGGCGACGCGCCGCCACGAGCCTGTCCGCGGAGATCGGGTGGCAAGAAGGGCGTCGAGCAACGCCTCCATGTCGGCGAAGCGCTGCTCGGCACGGGCCGCGGTCGCGCGCACGGCGACGGACCAGATCCCGCGAGGGACCGATCGCGGACGCCGGTGTGCGGGGGTCGGCGCACCGGTGAGCGCCTCGACGAGCGAGACACCGAAGGCGTACTGGTCGCTGCGTCGCGTCGCGTTCCCCGCGTGCGCCTCGGGCGCCATGTACGGATCCGTGCCGGCGATGAGCGGCGTCGAGTCCGAGGCGTCGCCGCGGCTCGACCGCATCGGGATCGCGAAGCCGAAGTCGAGCACCATGGCGACGCCGTCGTGCTCCCGCACGATGACGTTGTCCGGCTTGAAGTCCCGGTGGACGATCCGCTCCCGGTGCGCCGCCGCGAGACCGCGGCCCGACTCGACGAACGCGCGTACGATGGCGTCGAGGGACCTCGGCCTCTCGGCGAGCCAGCTCCGCAGGCTCCGCCCGGCGACGAGCTGCATCGACACGAGCCAGATGCGAAACGGAGTGCCGTCGAAGGTGCCGCTCACGATGTCCACGTCGTGGACGCGCACGACGTTCGGGTGGTCCAGGCGCGCGAGGGCCCGGGCCTCGTCGAGCATCGTCGCGTCGCTCCCGGTGACGCGGAGCTTCAGCGCGACGGGCCGGCCGAGGCGGTCGTCGAGCGCCGACACGACGACCCCGGACGCGCCGCGTCCGACGATCCTCTCCAGGATGTACCGCCCGCCGAGCTTCGGCAGCGGGGCGCCGAGAAGGTTGCTGCGCAGGAGGTCCGCGCCGAGGGCCGAGTACAGGGCCGCTGTGGGATCGCCGGGTACGGTCACACCGTCGGCGATGGTATCGGAGCGACGGGGCGGGACAAGTGGAAGAGGCGTCGCGCAGTTTCACGGCCAAGGAGCGGCGCGCGGCCGATAGAGGTTGGGCGTCGGAGTCGAATATTGACGTCGTTTCAACAACTTATATCGCCCACTTGTCCGTGAAGCGGTCCGTGATGGCCGAGAGGACGGGGCGGTGACGGTGGATCCAGACGTCGCACCCGTCGCTGCGGATGGCGACCTCCATCGTGGGGTCGTGGGCGGTGCCACCGATCACGCGGCCCGTCGAGCGGACGGGCGCCGAGAGCTTCCCGCGGAGAGCGGCCTCGAGCCGGTGGATGCCGCAGACTCGGTCGCGAGTGCATCGTTTCGACGGTGCCCCCGGCGAACGAAGCGTGCCGATCACCCTCGCCGACGAGTGACAGTCAATGTCCGAACGGCCGTCGGATGACGTGACTTCGGGTGGCCGAGTCGCGTTATCCTGCCGGCAAGTATCATGCGTCATCCTCGCGTCCGTAACCGGTCGATCCCTTCGCAGCGCCACGATCGCTCTGGATCCGATCCGCTCGCTGCAGCTCTCGCGTTGCGACGCCCTCGACGACGGCACGAGGCTCGTGGCCGCTTCGAGCGATCTTGCGTCGAGGCGATTGTTTCCTCTTCGAAGGTCGGGCGGGGGCGGGCGCCGCACCGGAGAAGGAGCGTGACGCGGATGGAACGGTTCGGCGCCGAGCGGCGTATGCGACGGGGTCGTGGAGCACGGGGCACCCGATGAGCGAAGCCCTCTATTTCCTCACGGACCTCGATGCCAACGCGGAGGTCAAGGGTTCGCGCGATCCGCTCGGGATCCAGCCCATCTGGACGGCGCTGGGCCGGCGTTTCGTCGCCCATCTCACGACGGTCACGACGTCGTTTCGTGGCTTCAGCGTGCTGCTGCTGGGCCTCGAGCTCGCCGAGCGGTCCCTCGCATCGCGCCGGGTCGGTGACCACGAAGCACGGGAGCGCGAGCGCCTCGCGTGCTTTCTGCGCTTCGAGCAGATCGCCGCGTACGCGCGCTACGTCACCCACCAGGCGACCGACATCCGCGGCATCAACCGGGTGAAGCGACGGCTGCAGGAGGACTCCACGGTCACCATCGGCCACGCCGATCGTCACCAGATCCTCGCGGAGCAGCGGACCTACGGTCTCTGGGGGCTCTACACGTCGGCCGCGCGGGGAAGCGGTCTCGTGGAGGAGGCCGACGTGCGACCGACGCCGGCGACGCGCGATCAGATCGAGGCGGTGTACCTGAACGAGCTCGGGAAGGGCTTCGTCGCCGATCTCGTCAAGCGCGTCGGCGACGAGGGCAAGAAGTTCGATCCCCGGGGTCGCGATCAGGCGCTGGCCGCGAAGCTCGGCGACATGCTCGGACCGGCACGTCGAGCGAACGAGCAGCACCTCATGAACGCGGCTCTCGTCGAGGTGAACGACGCCTGCGACACCACCCACGGCAAGCAGCGCGAGCTCTGGCGCGCTATCGACGCGCGCAGTGGCAGCAAGGGTTTCGCGTGGGGGGCGTCGAGCACCCTGGAGGACATCGTCGCCTACCGCGCGGCGCTCCCCGCAGGGAGCGAACTTGCCGACGACCTCGACCGGGTGATCGCGGTGGAGCCGCTTCTCGCGACGATGGAGGCGATCTTCAACCATGTCGTCGGGCGTCGGTCCGTGAAGCGTCCTGACTTGCTCGACTCCATGGCGAAGGAGTGGCGCGCCGGTGCCTTTCGCCACCTTCGCCCCGACGCGGTGGAGCGGTGTGCCGAGCCCCTCGCACAGGCGGCCGGTGCCGACGCGCCGGCGCGGTTCGCGGCTGCGCTGAAGGCGCTCCGCGACGACGACTTCGGCGAGGCCCTCGATCAAATCCTCGCGCAGAACGACGCCGTGATGCGGGCTCGCGGGGGCGCCGGCTGGCTCGATCACCGCGGGGGAGAGCTCCGCGCCCGGCTGTTCCAGCACCCGGTGAAGCTGCCGACGCGGGAGAGCTTGCCGACGCTCTGGCGAAACTCCTACTTCATCGACGCCGTGCGGTGGATCGGTGCGGACATCCGCGGTGACTTGGGGGTGTCCGATGCCGGGTGAGGCGTTCGAGCGCAGGGCTCTCGGCGAGGCCATCACCGAGCGGCTCGCCGGTCGGCGGGTGCTCGCCGCGGTCTTCACGACGTACTCCTTCGACCCCGGTTTCTTCGAGCTCCACGTGCTTCCGCTGCTCTTCGCGCGCGGCTTCTCGAAGGAGGACACCGTGCGCATCGTGCAGCTCGACGAGGAGCTTCGCTCGACGCCGGTCGCCGTGTACTTCGATCGGGGCGCCGTGAACCCGGGGCGCGGCGGCGGGTCGCTCGGGAACCACATCGGCATTCGGCGCGCGAGCACCTCCGGCGCGACGAAGGGATGCTTCCACCCAAAGCTTATCCTCGCCCTCGTCGACGACGGGGACGGTGCGGAGGCCCTCGTCGCCGGCGCGCTCTCCGCCAACCTCACCGAATCCGGGCACTGGACCAACGTCGAGTGCGCCTGGATCGACGAGGTCTCCGGCGATGCGCGCTGCAGCTACCGGGACGATCTGCTCGGCGTTCTCGCCGCCGTCCGCAAGGAGGTGAAGGTCCCGGAGACGAAGCACGACGCGCTCGACCGCATCATCGAGTTCCTCCGCACCGTCGAGCCGGCGAAGCAGCGCACCCAGAGCGGCCGGTACCTGCCGCGGCTCTTCTACGGCCAGGCCGCGTTCGCGACGTTCCTGCAGAGCGAGCTGCGCCTCACCGCGGAGACCTACCATCTCGAGGTCATCTCTCCGTTCTTCGACGACGGCCGCGCCATGCGCGAGCTCCACGCCGCGCTCGCGCCGAAGACCACGCGCGTGTTCCTGCCGCTGGGAGACGACGGCGCGGCGGCGTGTGCAAAGCCCACCTTCGACGCCATCGGAGGGCTCGAGAACGTCGCGTGGGCGCGCTTCGTGGATCCGTCGTACCTGCGCCGGAGCGCGAAGGGGCCCGACGACCTGCGTCGCACCGTGCACGCGAAGGTCTATCGGCTCTGGTCGAAGGCCGACGGGCAGCATCGCGAGTTCGTGATCCTCGGTTCAGTGAACCTCACCGGCGCTGCGCACTCGCCGCGGAACAGCGGCAATTTCGAGGTGGCCGTGGTGCACGAAAGCGCGCAACCGCTGCTGCGTCCACTCCTCGCCCCCATCGAACGCGAACCCTCCGAGTTCGGTGCAACCTCCTCCGCCCGGGAGGAGGAGCCCGACGACCGTGAGGCGTGCCCGCTCGTGCTTCGCTTCTATTGGGGTCAACGACGGCTGACGGCGTTCTGGGATGCACCCACCCGATCGCCGCGGCTCTCGCTCCAGGTCGGCGGCGCGCGGTTGCCCGAGGCCATCGAGCCGCTCGAGCCCGGCGCCTGGGTCGATCTTCCGGCCACGCTCGCCGCGCAGGTCGCCGAGCATCTGCCTCGCACGTCGCTGGTGAGTGTCGTCGCACCCGACGCGTAGCCGGGGTGGATCATCGTGCACGAGGAGGAGGTCGCCCAGAAGCCCTCGATCCTGCTGCACCTCACGCTCGAGGAGATCCTCCGGTATTGGTCGGCGCTCTCGGATGCGCAGCGGCAAGCGGTGCTGGAGCGAGCCGACGTACGCCGCGTGGGCGGCATCGGCGGGCTGCCGGCGCTCGCCACGCAGTCTGGGATGTTCGATCGCTTCGCGGGGGTCTTTCACGCCTTCGAGCGACTTCGCGAGGCCATCGAGAAGGCCATCGCAGAGAAGCGCCCGCTCGACGCCGAGTACCGTCTCTTCGGCGCCAAGCACGACTCCCTGCCATCGCTCCTCGATCGTCTGACTGACGAACCGGGATCCCCCGGCGATGCCTCGCCGACGGATGACACGTCACGGCTCGCGGTCCGCTACGCCACGCTGCTCTCCGCACGCCGGTTGCTCCAGCAGCTCGAGGCGTCGAGCTCGTCGTTCCTCGCGGATCACCCGGTGGAGCTGAAGGCGCTACGCGCGAAGATGGCCGTCCCTGGGCTGCGCGAGGCGGTGATCGCGGGCTGTGGTGACGAGGGCGAGGCGTTCGTCGTGTGGTTTGATCGCTGGTTCCTCGACCGGCACGACCGGGGAGGCCAGGGATGATCGAGCTGCAGGGCGTCGACCGAAGCATGGTCGAGCGGTGGATCGACTTCGCGAACGGCGGCGTGTCGAGGTCCGTAGCCGACGCCCAGCTCGACGGCGTCGTCGCGATCCACAACATCCTCGCGCGGCGCGGCGTCGCCTATCTCGCCGACGAGGTCGGCATGGGCAAGACGTACGTCGCGCTGGGCGTCGTTGCGCTCATGCGCGCGATGAACCCCGGGCTCCGGGTGCTCTACATCGCTCCGCGCGCCAACATCCAGAAGAAATGGTGCGAGCGAGAGCTGCAGAATTTCGCTCGACGTTCGTGGCGCGTCCGGGACCAGCGCGTCCGATCCCTCGACGATCAGCCTGCCGCGCCGTTCGTCTCCTGCGACCGCCTGGTCGACTGGGCCCGCAAGGCGACGCGCAACCCGGACCGGGACGTCTTCCTTCGACTGACCAGCTTCAGCGTCGGGCTCAAGGACGCCGAGATGGACGACAAGAAGAGCTGGCTCGCGCTGCGCGAGCAGTTGCTCGCTGTCGCTCCGTACCTCGTCGCGTCGGACATCGATGCGCGTACGAATGACAAGGAGCGCTTCAAGGAGGCGTACGGCCGTGCCCTCAACCGCCTGGTGCCGCACTACGACCTCGTCGTGGTCGACGAGGCCCACAATCTCAAGCACGGCCCCGGGAGCGGATCGACGCGCAACCGTCTCCTTGCGACGGTGCTCGGAGGCGTCCTGGAGCCGCCGCTCATCCGCGACGCGCCGTTGACGCGGCGCTTCGACCGCGTGTTGTTCCTTTCCGCGACGCCGCTGGAGACCGACTTCGCAGAGCTCGGGAACCAGCTTCGTCTCTTCGGCTTCGAGGACCTCGCGAAGCCCCTGTACGGGGAACATCCGGCGGGCGACGAGGGGAAGAAGCAGCACGCCCACTCGTTCATCGTGCGACGGCTGGCCACGGCCCGCGCCGGCGACGAGCAGATCTCGAAGCTCGCGTACCGTCGCGAGTGGCGCGGCGGGGGCGTCGCCGAGCACGACGACGCGCTCGCGGTGCCGGACCTGAAGCAGAAGCTCGTCGTCGCGCTGATGCAGAAGCGGGTGACGGAGCTCGTGAAGCGGAGGTTCAGCGCTCACTTCCAGATCGGGATGCTGGCGTCCTTCGAGAGCTTCGCGGAGAGCACGTCCGGCTTCGACGACCCCGACCAGACCGACGACGAGGCCGAGCGCGAGGGC
>CAIMWA010000079.1 GCA_903845045.1 uncultured delta proteobacterium
ATCAGGACGGTACCGGAGGGGCACGTGCCCGATGCGACCGTTGGAGCGTCGGTCACGACCGGCACGTCCATGGCGTCGGCAGCCGGGAGCATGTCGACGACCGCAGGCTGGTCGGTACCGATCGGCGCATCCACGATCACCGGAACGTCGACCGACTGCGAGTCCATCGCCGCGTTCCCTCGATCCGCGACGACAGGAACATCTGCCACCGCCGCATCCCCCGACCGGTCGACGGCCGTCGAGAGCCCCGGCGACGTCACGCATCCCGCTGCGAAGATCAAGCACCCGGCGACGACCCCGATACGCATCTCCATCGCGGTACATCAGCACCGTGGGCTGGTCAACGGCTCGGCACCGACGCCGTCGATGCCGACGCCGGGAGCGCCGTCGTGCGGGACGTGATCGACGGAGCGCGCTACACTTCAAGGGGACGGTTTCAACAAGTTGCCATTCCGGTGCGACCCGGATTGCCGCAACGCGAAAGGCTGGTTGTCGAGCGCGCGCAGCCGACGAAATTCCGGCGTCACCGGACTCCTGAATCGTTGAAACCGTCCCCGAGCGGTCGTCACTCCAGGAACGCGAGGAGCCGGTCGCGCTGGGCCTCGGCGTCGGCGCGGCCGAGGTCGATGAGCTTGCGCGCGAAGGCGCCGTCGAAGAGCAGGTAGCTCGCGAGGTCGCTCTCGTCGTTCATGCGCGAGTCGAGCAGCGCCATGAGCTGCCGCGCCACCAGCGAGCCCGACACGCGCCCGCGCCGGACGTGCTGCGCCGCGAGGCGTCCGATGTCCTGGCTGGGGCGCACGAGGAGCGTCTCGACGCGGCGGTACGGCTCGCCGCCGCGGGCGATGGCCTCGGCGTTGAGGCGCTCGCCGAAGCCTGGTCCCGCCACGCGCTCGCCGTCCTCGAGGATCTGGTTGATGCGCCCGAGCAGCTCGGCGTCGGCCTGCACGTGGTCGAGGAGGAACGCGTTGAGCATCTTGCCGATGAGGAAGAGCGCGCTCGGCGCCTTGAGCGGACCCTCCTTCGACGACTCGTCGATGACCGGCCCGCGCGGCTCGCGGGAGAGGCCCACCACGAGGATGCGCTCGGCGCCGAGGCGGATCGCCGGCGCGATGGGCGTGTTCTGCCGCAGCCCGCCGTCGCAGTAGAGCTTCGAGCCGATGCGCACCGGCGGAAAGATCAGCGGGATGGCCGCGCTCGCGAGGGCGTGCTGCGGCCCGATGACGTCGTGCTGCACCACCACGCGCGGCGCGAAGCCCGACGGAATGGGCACGTCCGGCGCCGTGTCGAGGAAGAGCGTCGTGCGGCCCGTGGCGATCTCCGTCGTGCTCACCGACACGCCGCGGAGCAGGCCCCGCTTGAGCGAGCGTGCGAGCATCTTCCAGCTGATCTCGCGGGTGACGAGGTCGATCATGGGCTGCACGTCGAAGAGCCCGGTGGCCTCGTCGCCGCCGCGGAGCACCGCGGGAAGGCGCAGCGCGTGGCGCAGGTCGAAGCGCAGCACGGTCTCGAAGTTGATCGCGGTCCAGAGGTCGACCAGGCGGCGCACGCCGGACACGGGGTCGGCCATGTGCGCGGCGAGGAAGCACCCGTTGATGGCGCCCACGCTGGTGCCGCAGATGACGTCGATGCGGGGCACGACGCCGCCGCGCAGGCGCGTGAGCTCGCCGTAGAGGTACGAGAGCACCCCGACCTCGTACGCGCCGCGCGCGCCGCCTCCGGACAGCACCAGCGCGACCGACCGCGGAATCACCGGCTTGCTCCATCGTCCCGTCGTCACGTCGTCGCTTCCTCTCGTGGCGCACCGCGCCAGGTCCCTCGCACCGCGCCCGCGAGCACCTCGGCCCGCCGCGCCAGACGCTCGCCCGCCTCGGCCTCGGCGCCGCCGCCGGCGCCCAGCACCCGCATCGCCTCGGCGCACAGCCGCAGCACGTCGGCGCCTCGGTGCATCGTCGCCGGGCGGCGCATCCGGGGGTCCGCGAGCACGCGCTCGATGGCTGCCGCCGCCGCCGCGCG
>CAIMWA010000080.1 GCA_903845045.1 uncultured delta proteobacterium
AAGGCGTTCAGCTACCTCGCGACGGCGAGCGCGATCCAGCGCACCGGCGCGACGCCGGTCTTCGCCGACATCGACCCGGCGACGTTCAACCTCGACCCGGCGCGCATCGCCGAGCGCATCACCTCGCGCACCCGCGCCATCGTGCCGGTGCACCTCTTCGGCCGCGTCGCCGACATGACCGCGGTGATGGCCATCGCGCGGGACCATCGCATCCACGTCGTCGAGGACGTCGCGCAGGCCGCGGGCGGCGAGCACCGCGGACGGCGCACCGGGTCCCTCGCGACCATCGGATCGTTCAGCTTCTTTCCCGCCAAGCCCCTCGGGTGCGCCGGCGACGGCGGCGCGTGCGTCACCGACGACCCGGCGTTGGCGGACCTCATGAAGAAGGTGCGCATCACCGGCGCGACGGCCAAGAACGTCCACGATCTCCCGGGCGGCAACTACCGTCTCGATCCGTTGCAGGCCGGCATCCTCCGCGCGAAGCTCCCGCACTACGAGGAGCGCCTCGCTCGCCGCCGCGCCCACGCCGAGCGCCTGCGCGTGGCCCTGCGCGACGCCTCGCCGGACCTCGTGCTCCCCGCCGAGGACGCCAACGGCCGGCACGTCTACGCCCAGTTCACCGTGCGTCACCCGAAGCGGGACGCGCTCTCGGCGGCCCTCAAGGCGAAGGGCGTGGGCAGCGAGGTCTACTACCCGATGCCGATGCCGTACCAGAAGGTGTTCGCGGCCCTGGGGCACCGCGTCGGCGAGTTCCCGCACAGCGAGCGCGCGTGCGCCGAGGTTCTCTCCATCCCGGTGCACAGCGAGCTCGAGCTCGCCGAGGTCGACACCGTGGCCGAGGCCGTCCGCGACGCGGTGCGCGTCGTCGAGGGGCGCGCGTGAGCGCCCGCGTTCGCATCGGGTGCGTCGGCGCCGGGTACTGGGGAAAGAACCTGGTCCGCAACTTCGCCACGGCCGAGGGCGCCGAGCTCGCGGCGGTCTGCGACGCCGACGAGAAGATCCAGGGGCGCCTGCGCCGCGAGTACCCCGGCGCGAAGATCACGGGCAGCTACGACGAGCTCCTCGCCATGAGCGACGTCGACGCCGTGGTGCTCGCCACGCCCGGGTCGTCGCACGCGGAGCTCGCGCTGCGCGCCCTCGACGCCGGCCAGGACGTCTTCGTCGAGAAGCCCCTGGCGCAGACCGTCGCCGACGCGCGCGCCGTGGCCGAGCGTGCCGAGCGCCTCGGGCGCGTGCTGATGTGCGGGCACCTCATGGTGTTCCACCCCGCGTTCCGGCGCGTCGCGGAGATCGTGAAGAGCGGCGCCCTCGGCGACGTGCTCTACATCTACGCGCAGCGCGTGAACCTCGGGAAGATCCGCACCGACGAGAACGCCCTGTGGTCCCTCGGACCGCACGATTTCTCGATGATCTTCGAGCTCGTCGACGCGCCCATGGAGAGCGTCGCGGCGCGCGGCCACGCGTACCTCCGCCCGGGCACCGAGGACGTCGTCTTCGTGAACGTCGCGTTCAAGTCCGGCGTGATGGCCAACGTGCAGCTCTCGTGGCTCGACCCGCACAAGAACCGGTCGCTCACCGTCGTCGGCTCGAAGAAGATGCTTGTGTTCGACGACACGCACCCGACGGAGAAGATCCGCATCCACGACAAGGGCTTCGACCGGCCGCAGGAGTACCAGACGTACGACGCGTTCCTGACGCTGCGCGACGGCGACATCCTGATCCCGAGCGTGCCGATGGAGGAGCCGCTGCGCCTCGAGGTGCGGCACTTCGTCGAGTGTGTCCGCGATCGCAAGGCTCCGCGCACCGGAGGCCCCGAGGCCGTCCGCGTCGTCGAGGCGCTCGCGGCCGCCGAAGCCTCGCTCCGCCGCGGCGGCGCGCCCATCGTCCTCTGACCGTTCCCCCCTCTTCCTGGAGACTCCCGCGATGGCTTCCCCGTACTTCGTCCACCCCTCGGCGATCGTCGACGACGGCGCCGTGCTCGGCGACGGCACCAAGATCTGGCACTTCTGTCACGTCATGCCCGGAGCCCGCATCGGCAAGGGCTGCTCCCTCGGCCAGAACGGCTACGTGGGCAACCGCGTCACCGTCGGCGACAACGTGCGCGTGCAGAACAACGTGTCGCTCTACGACGACGTGCACCTCTCCGACGACGTCTTCGTGGGACCGAGCGCGGTCTTCACCAACGTCGTGAACCCGCGCGCGGCGTTCCCCCGCAAGGACGAGTACCGCGCGACGCGCGTGGGGCGCGGCGCGAGCATCGGCGCCAACGCGACCATCGTGTGCGGCCATGACATCGGCGAGGGCGCTTTCATCGCCGCCGGGGCCGTGGTGACCAAGACCGTGCCGCCGTTCGCCATGGTGGGCGGCGTTCCCGCGCGGTTCATGGGTTGGATCTGTCGCTGCGGCGAGCGCCTCGACCCGGCGCTCAAGTGCAAGGCGTGCAGCCGTACGTACCGACGCGAAGGCGAAGGCCTCGCCGAGGAAGTTCGAGGGAACGGATGAAGCGGGCCGCCGTCGCGGCGTTGTGCGTCGCGGCGTGTGCCCACGCACGGCTCCCCGCGTCGGCGGTCGACGGCGCGTCGTCGTACGTGGCCCCGCGCGCCTTCGTGGCGTCCCCGGCGGCCGACGGGTGGACCCGCGAACTGCGCGTGGCGGCGGGAGCTCCCGGAGCTTCGTGGGTCGTCGATGCGGCGCTGATGGAGGCCGCGCAGGCGGTGGCCGAGCGCATCGCCGACGACCCTGCGCATCGGGCCCCTTCTGCGCGCGCCGTGCAGGCCCTGGCGTGGCGGGCAGGCCTCGCGGACCCGGTTCCGACCGTCGTGACGGTGCATCGAAGCGCCGGGGCGCCCCTCGGCGACGACACCACGCGCGGCCTGCAGGAGATCGCGGCGCAGGACCACCCGACGCACCTCGGCGTCGCGGAGGCGTCGCGGGGCGCGGATCGATTCTTCGTCGCGCTGCTCTCGCGACGACGGCTGCGATTGACGCCGGTCCCGCGGTCTGCGCATCGCGGCGCTCGCCTGGCGCTCGAGGGCTCGTTGGAGCCGGGCCTGCACGCTCCGGTGCTCTCGATCACGCACCCCGAGGGGCGCGTCGAGGAGCTCCCGCTCGGAGACGGCCCCGACTTCCTCGGTCGCGGTCCCCTCGACGCCGCCGGCACTTGGCAGGTCGAAGTCGAGGCGAGCGGCGCCGAAGGCAGCACCGTGCTGGCGAACTTTCCGGTGTACGTCGACGCGACGCCGCCGCCGGTCCCGCCGCCAGGTGCCGTCGAGGCGCAGGCCGCCGACGCCACGGCAGTGGAGGCATCGCTCCTCGCGCTCCTCAACGAGGCCCGGGCCCGCGCTGGGGCGCCGCCGCTGCAGGCCCTCGCAGCGCTCGGCGATGCCGCGCGCGCGCACAGCCGCGACATGGCCGAGCACCACTTCGTCGCGCACACCTCGCCGACGCACGGCACCGTCGCGGATCGCCTCGTGGCGGCGGGGCTCCGAAGCGGGCTGACGCTCGAGAACGTCGCCCGCGGCTATGGAGCGCAAGAGATCCACGAGGGATTCCTCGCGAGCCCGGGCCACCGCGCGAACCTGCTCAACGCCGAGGTCACGCACGTGGGCATCGGCGTCGTCGCGGACCCCGCCGGCGGCGGGCTTCTCGTCACGCAGGACTTCGTGACCGTCGCGTCCACCATCGACACCGGCGCGGCGGCGCGCTCGCTGCTCCGCGCCGTGAACATCGCGCGCCAGGGACGAGGACTCGTTGCGCTCGAGGAGCGTGCGACGCTGAGCGACGCGGCGCGCGCCGCGGCCGAGGCGTACTTCCACGAGCCCTTGCACACCCAGGAGGAGGCGCTTCGCGACGTCACGGGCCGCCTCCAGCGCGAGGGCTTGCTCTTCCGTCGGCTCAGCGTCGCCGCCGCGTTCGGTCCCCGCATCGACGGCGCGGAGCGTCTGGAGCCGCTGCTCGACGAGTCCTCGAGGGCCGTCGGCGTCGGCGTAGCGCAGGGCAATCGCCCCGACGCGCCGCCGAATTCGGTGTTCGTCGTCTACGTCCTGGCCGTGCCGCGCTGACCGCGCTCAGGCAGCCCGGAGCCACTCGACGACGGCGGGAAACACCTCGTCGCAAGCGCGGTCCCCCAGCACGAGGTCGATGTGGTCGTAGTCCTCGCGGGCGCCGTCCGCGGAGCCGACCACCATGAACCGGGTCTCCACCGAAGCCGCGGCACGGGCTTCGAACACGTTCGCCTTCGGGGCGAGACGATCGTGGGATCCCGCGATCACGAGAAGCGGTGCGCGCAACGACGAGAGCCCCGCCGCGTAGTCGTACGACCGATCTTCGCTGTCGAAGCGCTCGTCGAGGATCCACCGCGCGAACTGCAGCGTCACGCCGCTCGGGGTGTCTCCGAAGCTGCTCGCCAACGTGGCCCGCAGCGCCTCCGTCGAGAAGTTCGCCGGGCGGATCCCTCGGGTCAGCACCGGCGGCATCGAGCGCCAGACGAGCGGGGCAGCCAGCAGGAGCGCGGCGCGGTACGGGACGAAGCGAAACAGCCGCAGGAGTCCGAAGAACGGCCGGAGCAGCCGCACCTCCGCGCGCATCGGGTGTCCCCGGAAGCCGGCCGGCGAACCCAGCGTCGCGAGGCGTCGAACGCCGTCGCCGCGAAGCGCGCCGAGGTGTGCGTAGGCCAGCATGCCGCCCATGCTGAAGCCGACCCAGTCGACCTCCCGCGCGCCGGTGCGGGCGCGCACCTCGGCGATGGCCGCGGGAAGGTCGACGCGGGCATACGTGTCGAAGCTGTGCTCCGACTGCACGCGGTCCCGGGTATCGCCGTGCGCGCCGCGGAGCTCGAGGATCCAGACGTCGCGTCCATCACGCGCGAGGCAAGCAGCCAGCGAACGCTCGGGGTCCAGCGCGAACGTGTGCCGGTTCATCGCGAGGCCGTGACACAGGATCACCGGTGGCAGATCGCGCGGGGCCGAGCGCGGGCGCACGTGACCCAGGACGAAGAGCGCGCCGTCGGACGTCGGCACGAGGTCGACCTCGTCGAAGGCGAAGCGTCGCGCAAGCAGCCGCGCGGCGCCCTCGAGCCATGCGAAGAGCAGGGCCGCGAGGGCGACGAAGGCGGCGGCGAAGAGGAACCAAGCGTTCATCGGGGAGACAATTACCACCGGGCGGTGGTACACGGCCTTCGCGCGTGGCCGACGAACCCCTGACCACCCTTGAAGCGGCGCTGGGCGTCGTGTGGCGTGACCGGTCTCTGCTCGAGGTCGCGATGACGCATCGTTCTGCTGCGAACGAGGGCAAGAGCGCTCGACGTGCGGGCATGCGCGACAACGAGCGCTTGGAGTTCCTCGGCGATGCGGTGCTCTCGCTCTGCGTGAGCGAGCTTCTCTGGACCCGGCTCCCCGACGCTCGCGAGGGGGACCTGACGCGCACCCGCGCCGCCGTCGTCAACGAGGGGACCCTCGCTTCCATCGCGACGGCCCTCGACATCGGCGCGACGCTTCGGCTCGGGCGGGGCGAGGCGCGCACCGGCGGGCGTACGAAGCCGTCGCTCCTTGCCGATGCGCTCGAGGCGACGCTCGCCGCGGTGTATCTCGACGGCGGGCTCGACACCGTTCGCTCGCTGGTTCATCGGCTGTTCACGCCGGCCATCGACCAGGCGCTGCAACGCCGCCCGCCGGAGCTCGACGACAAGACACGGTTGCAGGAGATCCTCCAGGGACGCCACGGACTCGCGCCGCGCTACGAGGTGGTCCGCGCCGAGGGCCCGGACCATCGGCGCACCTGGGAGGTCGAGATGATCGCCGACCCGCACCTCCGCACCCGTGGCGTCGGAACGAGCAAGAAGCGCGCAGAGCAGGAGGCCGCTCGCGACGCGCTCCAGAAGCTGCGCGAACGCGACGCCGCGGCCCCCGACGGTGACGCCCCGTGAAGCTCGCGGTGCAGCGACTCGCGCACGCCGCGGGTCTGCCGCTCCCGTCGTACGAGTCCTCGGGTGCCGCGGGCCTGGACCTGCGCGCGGCGCTGCCCGAAGGCGCCCCGATGACGCTGCTGCCCGGCTCGCGAGCGCTCGTGCCGACGGGGCTCGTGCTCGCGATTCCCGACGGCTTCGAAGGGCAGGTCCGCGCTCGCTCCGGCCGAGCGTTGCGTGAGGGGCTCGCGTTGGTGAACGCGCCAGGGACCATCGACAGCGACTACCGCGGCGAGGTGTCGGTGCTCCTGATCAACCTCGGCGCCGAGCCGCTCGTCGTGGCGCGCGGGGAGCGCGTTGCGCAGCTCGTCATCGCGCCCGTGGGACGCGTCGAGGTCGTCGAGGATCACGTGGTCGCGGCCACCGAGCGCGGCGCCGGAGGCTTCGGTTCCACGGGCCGCTGAGGGGACGTGGTAGCGTGCGGTCCGAACGGCCGTGCTGACCCAATGTCCGTACTGCAACGCTAGGCTCGATCCGACCGCGGCGCGATGCACCGTCTGCAAGGCCTCGCTGGCTGGTGCGCGACCCGCGCCGGGACCGCCGCCGTCGCGTTCGGCGCCCCCGTCGGCCCCGCCAGCGGCATCGACGCGGACCGCGCCGCAGAGACTGAATCTCGGGCCTCCGCCGGGCGCTCGCGTGCCGGCTCCGGCAGTCAGGCCACCTGCGCCTTCGACGCCGCCCTCGGGAGGCCCCGCGCGCGTCGCTCCTCCGGCGGCGGCGCGTCCGCTCCCGTCGGTGCCGCCTCGGCCCGCGCCGGTGCCGGTGCGGCCGCCGACGCCTCGCGTTGATGACGACGACGTCGAGACGCTCAGCGCGCTGACCAATCCGCAGCTCAAGCTGTCGGCCGGAGACTGGCTTCGCGAGCGCTACCGACTCACGGTCCCGCTCGGCGAGGGGCTCTTTGGCGCGACCTGGCGCGCCTCCGACACTGCCGGCGGACCCGACGTGGCGGTGAAGGTCATGGGGACGTTGCTGCTCCTCAACGAGGGCGAGCGACGCGACTTCCACGGCAAGTGCGAGATGTTCGTGCGTCGCACCATCGCCGGGTGCGTGTTCCCTTCGGAGGTCGTGACCGCGCCGGGATGCGTGGCGGTGATCAGCCCCTTCGTCGACGGCGTCTCGTTGCGCGCCGTCATCGAGGCTCGACGTTCCCGTGGGACGCCCTTCTCGGCGGACGAGTCGCTCCGGCTCGTGCAGTCGCTCGTGGTCGCGCTCCAAGCGATGCACACGGCGTCGCCGCACGGCCTGCTTCGCCCCGAGAACGTGCTGGTGACGGCGCGAGGCCTCCTGCTCGCCGACGGCGTGCTGGGTGTGTGCATCCCCCCGGACCGCCTCGTCGAGCGCGTTCGCGCTGCGCAGCCCGATGCGATGCCGTACGTCGCGCCCGAGGTGCTCGCGGGACGCCGACCGACGGCCAGCGCCGACCTCTACGCCCTCGGCGCGATGGCGACGGAGATCATCGGCGGGGCCACGCCCGACCGCGGTCCGCAGCTCACCGCGTTCACCCCCGACGTCCGGCGCGCGATCGCGACGCTCCTCGATCGCGAGCCCGGCAGACGTCCCGCGGGCGGCCGCATGCTGCTCGACGCGCTGTCGGCGATGGTGGGCCTCGCTCAGCGGCCCGCGGACCCGCCGTTGCCTCGGCCCGAGCAGGTCGCCGTGCGCGCTGCGCCGACGCCGGTGCCGACGGTCACCAAGGATCCTCCGGCGAGCGTCGCGCTGCCGCCGGCGCCGTCGCCGGCAGCGAACTTTCCGCCGCGCCCCGAACACGGGCGGCTGGGTACGGCGACGGCGTCGCTGCCGCTGCTGCCGAACCCCGCCGCGGCCGTGCTCGCGGTGATGTCGGGACCGCCTCCGGAGGTCTCCGTGCGGTCGGGTCCGCCGGGCGGTGTTCCCGTCGCAGCGCTGCCGGTGCAGCGCATCTCCCTGCCGCTCCCGTCGGTGCCTTCGCAGCCTCCGCCGCGGATGTCCGCTCCGAGGCCGGCGCGCGCCGATGCCGCCGACGCCGACGATGGCATCGACCCGCGGCTGCTCCGGGCGGCGAAGATGTTGGATGCGGAGCGAAGGGTTCCTCGATCGGAAACCCCCGAGGAGATCGAGCTCCTCGACGACGACTGAGCCTACGCGTTCAGCCGAGGTGCGGCGTGACGAGGGCGACGAGCTTGGACTCGGGGGCGAGCCCCACGCTGCGTCCGACCTCGAGTCCGCCCTTGAACAGCACCACCGTCGGCACGCCGCGAATGTGGAGGTTCTCAGGTGTCTGCGGGGAGTCGTCGATGTCGAGCTTCGCGACCTTGAGACGCCCGGCATAGCTCGCGGCGATCTTGTCGACGATGGGCGCAAGCGCCTTGCAGGGCCCGCACCACGTCGCCGTGAAGTCGATGAGCACGGGCACATCGGACTTGAGGACCTCGGCGTCGAACGTGCGGTCGGTGACGATCTTCACATTGTCGGATGCCATGGGAACCACTCCTTGCCACGCTGCGCGGGAGGCGCGCGGAGCGGGCAACATGAAGCGCGCTACCGGGTGTGTCAATCGTCGGCGATGGCCTCGCGCGAGGCACGCACGATGGACTCGACGATGTCGAACACCTCGTCGGTCGCGAGGCGGCTGCGAGACCCGTCGGCGTTGCGCGGGGCGCCCCCCACGGTGCTCCCGCCGCCCCAGCCCCGCTCGCGCGCGTCGAGGGCCTCGAGCACCGTGCGCACGGGAAAGAACTTCACGAACTCCGACCGCTTCGCCACGGTGTACGCGTGCGAGCCGTCGGGCAGCTCGTTGTGGATCACCACGCGCTGGTGTCCCTCGGCGAAGAGGCGTGCGTGCGCTCGGTATCCGAGGCTCTCGACGAGCTCCCAGCCGGTGCCCTCGCGGAGCACCCGATAGCGATGGTCCACGACGAAATGCGAGGTGTACGCGTGCGACGCGCCATCGGCGTAGACCGAGATGCGCCGGCCAACGTCGTCGAGGAGCGCGCGGAGGCCTCCGTCGTCGAGGGCGTAGTAGCTCCCGTCGGCCCGCGCCTTGAGCTCCGGCTCCGAGAGCCATTCGACGATGGTCGGCATGTCGCCCGCGAGCGGGTAAGCGCCGGCGTGCGCGTCGAGGAGCCCGGCGCACTGCACGAGGCGGTTCACCAGCGGCTCCTGCGCCCGATCGATGTGGCGGAGGAGCCAGACCGCGAGCGCGGTGTCGAGGTCCACGTCGTTGAGGAACACCTTCAGCTCGCGAGGCTTCAAGCCCAGCGCGATGGCGTCGTGCACCTGCTCGGCCGTGCTCCGCGTCGCGTGCCTCACGCAGTCGCCGTGGTGGTCGAAGCTGTAGCGTTCGTGCTCCGCGTCGATGCGGGGCCCGAGCACGTACCCGTCGAGCGCGATGCTCCGGTTCGGGAGCTCGGCGAAGGGCACGATGCGCCCTCGCGCGATGACGATCTCCATTACGGAATCACCTCTTCGATGCGCTCGTAGAGCACCCAGTCGCGGCCAGCGTACACGGTGCGGTAAGCCGTGGGATCGCGCGCGGGCTCGTCGATCGCGCCGCGTCGAACGAGCACGTAGTCATAGTAGCTGCGCCCGGGATCGGCGCTGGCGAGCGACGACGTCCACTCCCACCGCGGGGCGAGCCGGGGAGGCCGCGCCGGTCCCTCGCGGTAGCGGAACGGCGACTGCGGGAAGTCCGCGAAGGAGAACGTCGCCACGGCGCCGCCACGGGCCTGATAGTACGCGGCGGCGTGCAGCGTAGGGACGTTCGGAACCCAGGTGCTCGCCGTGGGCGCCAGGATCGCCACGAGCCGCCGACCGGGCAGAGCGTGCGCCAGCGCTTCGTCGAGGTCGCCGAGCTCCGAGGCGTTCCACTCGACGAAGCGGTGCCGAAGATCCACCGCGAGGCCGAGCGACGCGAGCCCCATCGCAGCGACGAGAAGCCAGCCGCCGCGTCCCAGCGAACGGCGCGGGATCCAGAGCGGGACGAGCAGCGCACCGACCAACGCGAAGCGCGTGTGGATCGGCCAGATCCAGCCGTAGCTGGTCGGGGTGACGAGGTAGAGCAGCGCGCAGGCGAGCGGAACCCACGCCACCGACGGCGCGGCGGGAAACGGCGTCGAGCTGTCTGCCGTGGGCCAGCGCGCGGCCCCGACGAAGGCGCCGGCCGACGCCAGCATGGCGCCGCGGAACGCGATCTCTCCCCAGGTTTCCTCGGGCGGGAGCTCTGGTCCCCAGAGCGCGGCGAAGGTGCGATGTCGGAGCACGTAGGCACCCGCGAAGAGCGCCGCCGCCGCCAACGGCCAGCGCGCCGCTCGGGAACCGTCGTCGCCGGAGCGATCACGCGACGCGAGCGCGACGGCCGCCAGCACGCCGAGCCCCCACGCGAGGAGCAGCCGCTCGTCGCGGTCACCTGGAACATCGAGCAAGGTTCCGCTGAGATCCCGCGCGAGGCTCGCAACGACGGGCCACTCCGCGCGCGGTCCCGTGCCGATGCCACCAGCGCGCACCGCGGCGTCGGCTGCCGGCGTGCGCAGCACCCACACCACCGCCGCGAGCAGCGCCGGTCCGAGGAACGCGAGCTCCCGCGCAGCAACCGCGAGGTCTGCCCGCAGCGTCGCGCGGCGGGGAACGCGCACCAGCGCGAGCACGCCGAGGCCGAGCACGCCGAAGGGGATCAGGTGCGCGTAGAAGGTGCCGAGGGCGAGGGACGCCAAGCTGATCTGAACGCCGCGGCGGGCGCGGCTCTGCACCGGCGCGAAGAGGCCGATGGCCACGAGCGCGAGCGGCACCCCGATCATGAGGTTGAGGAACCCGAGGAAGAACTGCGGGTTCCAGAGCAGCGGCCACGTGAGCGCGGCGAGGCGCTCGTCGGAGCCCGTGCGGCGCAGCGCGAAGCGCATGGCGTAGGGGATCGCCACGAGCGTCAGCGCCGCAAGCAGCCGCAGGCTCCCCTCGGCGCCGGCCACGAACGACAGCGGGACGCCGAGCACATACACGAGCAGGTATTGCGTGCGCGAGAGCGTCGCCTCGAAGATGGCGTCGAGGCTCCCTCCGGTGAGCAGGCGGCGGAGCACCGACACCGCGGCGATGTGCTGCGGCAGATCCTGCAGAGGGGCGTGCGCGCCCGCGAAGACCGGCGACGCGAGCCCCGCGGTGAGGACCGCGAACCCCGCCTCGGTGCATACGCGCGCGCGGTCGATCTTCATGAGCGCCGAGGGACGAGGCGAGGGCGGCGTGGTGGGCGCCGCCCGCAACCTCAGTTGCCGTCGCCCTCGGCGTCGGGCGCCGGAGCGCGGAGCCGCGGCGAGTTGCCGATGCGAACCTGTCCTTCGTGCTCGGCGTCGGAGCGGAGCCGGGTCACGTACTGCACGATCGCGTCGCGCTGCCGTGCGACGAGCGCGCTGCGGGCCACCGTCGAGAGAAGCTCCTGGCGCTGCCGCGCGAACTCCTCGCGGGTCGCGACGGTGCGGCTGCCGTCCTTGAAGCGCAGCACGAACCAGTCGTCGCCGGCCTGCACCGGCTCGTTCACGAACGGGTGCTCGGTGGTCAGCGTGAACGCCACCGACGTCAGCATCTCGGCGCGCTCCACGTCGCTCACGACGAAGCCGTTGCGGGCGAAGAGCTCGCTGTCGCGAAGCGTCGGCGCGCCGAGGTCCGAACGATCCGCCGGCGAGAGCGTGACGCCGCCGGCGAGGGGCAGCGCCGCGGGAACGTCGCCCCGGTAGAACTCGCGGACCGCGGCGTCGTGCAGCGCGGTGGCCGCCGCGTCGAGCGTCGCTCCAGCGCGGAGCTGGGTGAGCGCAGCGCGCGCGGCCTCACGGGAGAGCTCGGCGCCGCGGGCTTCGCGGAACAGCGTACGGGCGAGCTCGCGCTTGCCGTCGGTCTCGTTGACGTCGCCTTCGCGGTAGCCGAGGAGCTGGATCAGATGGCAGCCGAAGCCCGTCTCCGTCACCGGCGTCACGCCGTTCTCCGGCACCGACGTAGCGGCATGCACGAACACCGGGTCGAAATTGCTGCCCTGCACCGCCGTCCAGGGAAGCATGCCGCCCTCGCGCCAGCTCCCGGGGTCGTCGGAGTAGAGCCGCGCGAGGCGCACGAAGTCGGCGCCCGCCACGAGCTGCGCGCGGATCGCCTCGACGCGCGCGCGAACCTCGGCCTTCTGGGCGTCGGTGGCGTTCTCCGGGTACTTCACGAGGATGTGCCGCGCACGGAACTCGCGGTGCAGCCCGCGCATGCTCTCGCGCCGGCGCTCCCACTGGCGGCCGAGCTCGTCGCCGTGCTGCGCCGACCACGCCGCCACCTGCGCCGCGTCGTCGTCGTGCACCAGCGAGCGGTAGAAGTTCAGGTCGAAGCGCATGAAGCGCACCGCCATCTGGTCGTGCGTGCGCTGGTAGTCGCGCCAGAGGTCCTCGTCGGAGAGGGGCACGCCCGCGCGGACGATCTGGCGCATGCGCTCGGCGAGCATCTCGCGCACCATCGTCTGCCGCAGGTCGGCCACGGTGCGCCGGAACATGCGCCGCGCGACGCGCTCGAACTGCGCGAAGTCGAACTGGTCGCCGACGCCGCCGCAGGCCGTGGGCGCCATGTCTACCCGGCCCGACTGCACGCCGAGGATGGGCTCCGCGCCGACGCCGACGGAGGCGTAGAACCGGCAGTTGCGGAACTCCTCGTTCACCATGTCGTCGGTGATGCGGACGCCCAGGCGCTCGGCCTCGTGCGCGAGGAGCTCCCGCTCGACGAGGCCGTCGAGGGCGCCCTGGCGCACGGCGCCGGACACCGCGGGGTTCTCTTCCGAGGCGCGCATGATGCGAGGGATCGTGTTGATCGCCGCGACGAAATCGCTCTCGCTCAGCGTGCGGCCGTACACCTTCGCAGCGTACGGGACCTGCAGCCTGCCTTGCTGGCAACCCTGCGAGCCCGGCCCCCATCCGACGCCGAAGATGGTGGCGACGGACGCCACCAGCACGACGAGGAAGAGGGAGTTGGAGTGTCGACGAAGTCCTTCCAGCATAGGGAGATTGCTCGCATCAGGCGCCCGCTGGCGCGTTGGGTCTGCAGAACGGAGGGCCCGGCACTAACACAACGCCGGGGGGTTTGACACCAGGGCCCGAGCGGAGATACTCCGCGCCCGTTTTCGATCTGAGGAAATCAACGCCCATGCCGCTTCACACGTCGACCAAGAGCGAGATCATCGAGAAGTTCCGTACCTCCGAGTCGGACACGGGGTCGCCGCAGGTGCAGATCGCGCTTCTCTCCGCGCGAATCTCGCAGCTCACCGGCCACTTCGAGACGCACAAGAAGGACCATCACTCCCGCCGCGGGCTCCTCAAGCTCGTCGGGCAGCGCCGCCGGCTGCTGGACTACCTCAAGGGCAAGGACGTTGCGGGCTACCGCAAGATCCTGTCCGACCTGAGCCTCCGGAAGTAGAGCCGCCTGCGCGTTCCTCCCGCGTGGCGACGCGCGGGGGGAGCCGCCGAGGGTCTGCCGCCGCCCGTCACGTTCGCCCGCCGGCGCGCGCGTGCACGGGTCCGCGGTCCGATCGCAGGAGGTCGCTCCGGTCTTCGCTTCGTGTGCGTGCGCGGCGCGCCCAGGAACCGAGGACACCGAACGACCCGATCGACCCCTCCGTCCGTCCATCGTCCGCGCCGGCGAGATGCAGAGGAGTTCCATGTCGATCATCCGCGAGAGCGTTTCGCTCGGAAACACCACCATCACCCTCGAGACCGGCCGCATCGCCAAACAGGCGCACGGCTCGGTGATCGTCAGCGCCGGCGAGACCATCGTGCTCGTCACGGCGTGCGCGAACAGCGACGAGCGCCCTGGCATCGATTTCTTCCCGCTGAGCTGTGACTACATCGAGAAGACCTTCGCCGCGGGGCGCATCCCGGGCGGCTTCTTCAAGCGCGAGGGCCGGCTTCGCGACGACGAAGTGCTCGTCTCGCGCCTCATCGACCGCCCGTGCCGCCCGCTGTTTCCCGACGGCTTCAAGTGCGACACGCAGATCATCGCGACGGTGCTCAGCTTCGACAAGGTGTACCCGGCCGACGTCCTCGCCCTCATCGGCGCGAGCACGGCGCTGCACATGAGCGACATCCCCTGGGCCGGCCCCATCGCGGGCGTCCGGGTGGGCCGCATCGACGGCAAGCTCATCGCGAACCCGACCTTCGACGAGATGGCGAAGAGCGACCTCGAGATCATGGTCGCGGCCAGCAAGGACGCCATCGTGATGGTCGAGGGCGGCGCCGACGAGATCACCGAAGAGGACCTCATCGAGGCGCTCATGTTCGGCCACAAGAGCGTGCAGGACGTGCTCGAGCTGCAGGAGCGCATCCGCGAGGCGGTGGGCAAGCCGAAGCGCAAGTTCGCGCCGAAGCGCCCGACGGAGGCGATGTTCGGCCGCATCCGCGAGATCGCGGGTTCGGGCCTCGCGGCGGCGTCGCGCATGCGCGTGAAGCAGGAGCGCTACGCGAAGTTCAAGGAGCTCAAGGGCCAGGTCGTCGAGGCCCTGACTCCGGAGTTTCCCGACGCCGTCGGCCTGGTGAAGGAGGCCTTCGGCGAGGTGCAGGGCAACGTGATGCGCACGATGATCTGCGACGAGGGCGTGCGCATCGACGGCCGCGACATGGTCACCGTGCGTCCGATCTCGAGCGAGGTCGGGCTGCTCCCGCGCGTCCACGGCAGCGCGCTCTTCACCCGCGGCGAGACCCAGGGCATCGTCACGACGACGCTCGGCACCGCGCAGGACGAGCAGAAGATCGACGGCCTCCCGGGCGAGAAGTGGAAGCGCTTCCTGCTCCACTACAACTTCCCGCCGTACTCCGTCGGTGAGACGAAGCCCATGCGCGGCCCCGGGCGCCGCGAGGTCGGCCACGGCAACCTCGCCGAGCGCGCGCTCATGCGGATGATCCCGTCGAAGGAGCAGTTCCCGTACACCATCCGCATCGTCAGCGAGATCACCGAGTCGAACGGCTCGAGCTCCATGGCGACGGTCTGCGGCGGCACGCTGTCGCTCATGGACGCGGGCGTTCCGATCAAGGCGCCGGTCGCCGGCATCGCCATGGGCCTCATCAAGGAAGGCGAGAAGATCGCCGTCCTCACGGACATCCTCGGCGACGAGGACCACCTCGGCGACATGGACTTCAAGGTCTGCGGCACCGCCAAGGGCGTCACCGCGATCCAGATGGACATCAAGATCGAGGGGCTCTCCCGCGACATCCTCGAGCGTGCCCTCAAGCAGGCCCGCGATGCGCGGCTCCACATCCTCGACCGCATGCTCGCGACGCTGCCGTCGCACCGCACGGAGCTGTCGAAGTACGCGCCGCGGATCACCACGCTGAAGGTCAACCCGTCGCAGATCCGCCTCGTCATCGGCCCGGGCGGCAAGACCATCAAGGGCATCGTCGACCAGACCGGCGTCGCCATCGACGTCGAGGACGACGGCACGGTGAACATCGCCAGCGCGGACAGCGTGGCGGTGCAGCGCGCCATCGACATCATCCGCGGGCTCACCGCCGAGGCCGAGATCGGGGCCACCTACAAGGGCACCGTCAAGCGCGTCGTCGACTTCGGGGCGTTCGTCGAGATCTTCCCCGGCACCGAGGGCCTCGTGCACGTGAGCGAGCTCGCGCACACCCGCGTCGAGAACGTCGCCGACGTGCTCAAGGAAGGCCAGGAGGTCGACGTCAAGGTGCTCTCCATCGAGGACGGCACCGGCAAGATCCGCCTCTCGCGCCGCGCGCTGCTCCCGCTCCCCGAGGGCGAGGAGGGCGACCGGGCCAAGGAGCGCATGGACAAGGCCCACACCGAGGCGCCGCGCCGCCCCGACGGCGATCGCCGAGGCGGTGGCCGCGACCGGCCGCGCCGCTGAACTGAACGACGCACCGAGAACGCCCGGAGGGGTGCCGTCGCCGCGAAGGCACGGCGCCCCTTCCGCGCAGGAGTGGTTTCGCGATGGGTGATGCGATGGATGTGGTGCTCGTCGGCGCGACCGGCGCGGTCGGCCAGGAAATGCTCCGGGTGCTCGAGCAGCGTGCCTTTCCGGTGCGCTCGCTCCGGGCGGTGGCGTCGGAGCGGTCGGCGGGTGGGACGGTGCGCTTTCGCGGCGTCGACGTCCGCCTCGAGGCGGCGTCGCCGGAGGTCTTCGACGGCGCGCGGCTGGCGCTGTTCTCCGCGGGTTCGTCGGTGGCGCGGCAGTGGGGGCCCATCGCGGCATCGAAGGGCTGCCTCGTCGTCGACAACAGCGCGGCGTTTCGCATGGACCCGGACGTGCCGCTGGTCGTGCCCGAGGTGAACGGCGCGAGGATCCCGCGCAGCGGCGGAGCCATCGTGGCGAACCCGAATTGCTCGACGATCCAGATGCTCGTGGCGCTGAAGCCGCTGCACGACCTCGCGGTGCTCGAGCACATCGTCGTGTCGACGTACCAGGCGATCTCGGGCAAGGGCGCGCGGGCGGT
>CAIMWA010000081.1 GCA_903845045.1 uncultured delta proteobacterium
CTAGCGTTGCTCCTTCGAGATGCTCTTTCATTGCTCCATCGCGTGCTCCTTCGCATGTGATCGGTTGTTCCAAACGCGCCCCGTCGAAGCTGAAACACCGCTCCAGTATTGCTCTGTGTTGCTCCTTCGGCTAGCATTCGCCATGGACAGTTCCTCCAACCACGCGCCCGCCGACGCGCCCGCGCGAAGGACTCGCCCCTCCGGGAAGCCCGTCGAGGTCTTCATCTGGCGGGTGGTTCCGGGCGAGGGCCGCGGCGAGCATCGGCAGCTCCTCGACAACGTCGTCCCGGCAGCGCTTTTCGCGGTGCGCATGGCGTGGCCGTACGGTCCCGGGCGATTCCGGCTCGAGCACCGCGACGACAAGCGGGCGCTGGCGAAGGTCGAGTACGTGGACGTCCCCGATGCTCGCGGAAAGCTCATTCCGAAGGCCTCGGTGGGTCGGAAGGCGAAGCCCCGCGTCGTCGGGCCGCCGCGCGCCGCGACGACGCCAGTGCCCTCGAGGCCGATGAAGACGCCGACGACGCTGCAGCGGAGGTTGGAGGCCGAAGCGGCCCCGGGGGCGGAGGCGCGCGACGAGCGCCCCAGACGTCGGAAGCGGTGACCACCGGGCCGCCGGCGCATCCCGAGCGTCGGCATCGTGCCCTCGGTGGCGGGCTTCGCTACCCGTCGTCGTCGTTCTCGGCGGGTGACGCGTCTTCGTCGTCGTTCGCGGGCTCGAGCGCAACCGCTGTAGCCGACGCAGCGGCATCGACGGCACCGCGCCGGGCTTCGTCGGCGAGCAGCTTCGCCGCGGCGCGCGCTCGACGCCACGGCGCGAGCTGCTCCTCGAAGAGGTCTTCGTGGACGTCCGTCGCGATGAAATACAGGAGCGTCTCGGCCGAGCGGGCCACGATCTGTCGCACGCGACTGCCCGTGATCCCGAGGGCGGCACCGAGCTCGTCGAGGGTTTCCGCGGCATCTCCATCGAGGCCCGTCCAGCGCTCCACGATGCGCCGACGTCGTCGCTTCAGGCGCGTGACGAGGTCCCGAAGGCGCGCGTTCCGCTCACGCACGAGCAGGATCTGCTCCAGCGTCGCCTCGACCTCCGCCGGAACGCCCGTCGCCGCCCGCCACCCCGCGACGGCATCGCGCAGGCTCGCCGGCCCGTCGGATCGAAGCATCGCGTCGCGGAGGTTCGTCGCGTCCTCGCTGCACGGCCGCTCCGCATCGACTACGTCGCGTTCGCGCAGGAACCACTCGCCCGCGCGCTCGGGGTAGACGCGCGCCAGCAAGCAGATCCAGCCCTCGCGCGTCGGCGCCACGTCGAGCCATCGGAGGAGCGACTCGCCGCGCCCGGTGAAGAGCCGGTGGCGGAAGAGGAGCCATCGCGCGCGCTGCACGCCGCACGGATTCTCCGGGTCGAAGCCCTCGGCGCTCTCGAGCACGCGCCGCACGTCGCGGAGTTTCCTCGGGTCGAGCGTCGGCTTCTCCACGCGCCCGGCGAGGAGGATTCGCTTCTTGACCACGACGCCGTCCACCGGCGTTGCGGCGAGCGGGTCGATGGGCTCGCTCGGTGCGGCGTTGGTCTCCGCCGGTCCGAGCAGCTCGCCGCAGGTGTATACGTCGCGCAGGCTCACGAAGAGGTCCATCGGAAGCACCGGGGTGCGTTCGAGGTCCCGCGGAAGGAGCATGTAGATCCGCGCCTCGGCGTCGCCGGAGCGCGTGGCGACGCGGAAGAACTTCTGCGTCGCGCGGCCCCGCGAGACCGTCGGCGCGAGGTCGATGAGGAGCTTGCAGCGCGGCGAGCTCCACCCCTCGACGAGCACTCCGACCTGCAC
>CAIMWA010000082.1 GCA_903845045.1 uncultured delta proteobacterium
CGACGAGCGCGACGAGGCTCGCCGCGTTGCGGGCACCGTGGCCGCCGCCCTCGCGCGCGGCACCGAGGCCCGCGACATCGCCGTCTTCTACCGCATCCACGCGCAGTCCCGGCCCCTCGAGGAGGCCATGCGCGCGGCGAACATCCCGTACGTCATCCACGGCGGCACGCGCTTCTACGAGCGCGCCGAGGTGAAGGACGTCCTCTCGTACCTGCGCCTGCTGCTCAACCCCCACGACGACGTGAGCCTGCTGCGCGTGGTGAATACACCTGCGCGTAAGATCGGCAAGACGTCCATCGACCGGCTCGTGGCGCACGCGACGCAGCGCGGAGACAGCGTGTGGCAGGTGCTCGCGCAGGACGACCTCCCCGGCGACCTCGGCGCCGCCGCGCGCAAGGCGTTGCAGGGCTTTCGCGCGCTGCTCCACGAGCTCCACGACGAGGCCGTGGGCATGATGGACCGCCCCGGCGACGTGGGCCGCATGGTCTTCGAGCGCACCGGCTACGCGCGCATGCTTCGCGAGGGCGGCGAGGTCGAGGACGAGACCCGGCACGAGAACGTCGAGGAGCTTCTCGGCTCCATGCAGGCCTACGCCGACGAGGACGAGGCGCCGTCGCTCGGCGGCTACCTCGAGCGCGTGACGTTGAGCGAAGAGGCCGCGGCCGCCGACGACAGCCCCAAGGTCGCGATGATGACCGTGCACTCGGCCAAGGGCCTGGAGTTCAAGCAGGTCGTCATCGTGGCCCTCGAGGACGGGATGTTTCCGTACAAGGGCACCGAGCTCGGCTCGGACCCCGAGGAGATGGAGGAGGAGCGCCGCCTCGCGTACGTGGCCATCACCCGCGCCCGCGAGCACCTCACGCTCACCTACGCCGAGCGGCGTCAGCTCTTCGGCCAGACCCGCGCCAACCGCCGCTCGCGCTTCCTCGACGAGCTCCCGAAGGACGTGCTCGCCGCGCCTCCTCCGGTGCGCCGCCCCGCGTGGGACGACGACCACGGCAGCGGCTACCGCATCGAGCGCGAGGATGGCGCCCACGGTCGCGCACACCGCGAAGAGGTGCCCCGCGCCGACGGCCTCGTGCTCGTGCGCGAGGACGGTCCCGAGTGGCGTCAGGGCCTGCGGGTTCGTCACGCGCGCTTCGGTGCCGGCACCGTGCGCGCGGTGCACCAGGGCGCGGAGCTCAAGGTCGAGGTGTACTTCCCGACGCTCGGCAACTCGAAGCTGCTGCTTGCCGAGTACCTGCAGGGGCTCGGCTGAGCGCTCGCACGCGGCGCAGCGTCCGCTCTGCCGACGGGTAGCGCCACCCTTCGCCTCCCGGCCCGGCGGACGACCAGCGGGTTCGCTGGAGATGTTGCTCGTGACGCCCACGCCCGGCGGACGAGCAGCCGGGCTCTGCGCTCCGCGAACGTACCGGCCGCGGACGACCGGGCCTGGGAACCGCGAGCGGTCGCTGGCCGCGCGTCGATCACCGACGCATCGAAGACCGACGCAACGGGGGGGACGGTTTCAACTTGTTGCCAAGTCACCTTCGCATCTCAAAAACGCAGTGTTTTCGCGGCCTGCTCCGGCCGTCGCGGCAAATGTTGAAATGTTGAAACCGTCCCCCTGCCGCACTGCGGCAACGTTCACTGAAACGGGTTCGAGCGGTCGATGTTCGGATGCCGCGGATCGTTCGGCGGCGGGTCGTGGTGCGCGGGTTCCGGGCGCGGTTCGGGCCTCGGTTCGGGCCTCGGTTCAGGGTGCGCAGGCTCCGGCGTCGGCGTCGGCGTGGGGGTCGGCGTCGGACCCGGGTGCGGCGCGGGCTCCGGCGTCACCGGGTCGTGGCCGTGGCCGTGACCGTGAACGGGCGCGGCGGCGAGGGGCACGAGGCGGCGATCGAGGCTCACGTCCCCGTCGGCGCTGAGCACCTCGGTCATCGTCGCGTAGCCCGGCGCCGTGAGCTGAAGCTGGTACCGATGACCGTCGGCGGGGCGCATGACCTCGGCGCGTCCGACGCCGACGTTTTCGCTGTCGAGGGTGATGACGGCGGTGGCCGGGTCGACGCGCACCGAGAACACCACCGGCCGCGCCGACGGACGCGCCCCGGCATCGGCGACGACGGGCGGAACCACCGCGCCCGCGTCGGGCACCGTCGGCGGAAGATGGCGCCCGCGAAGCACCACGCCGGCGACGCCGACGCCCGCCACGAGCAGCGCCGAGACGACGACCCACTTCACGCCGCTCCCGTGGGCGGGCGCGGGCTGCGAGAGCGTCGCCGACGGCGGGAGTCCGGGCGGCGACCCCGAGGCCATCGTCGGGGCCGCGGCGACGGCGCTCATCGCTGCGGCGACGGCAGCGTTCGCATTGCCCACGGTGATCGGCGCCGGGCGCGAAGCGTCCCCCGACGTCGGCGCCGACGCGCTCGAGCGCAGCGTGCGAAATGGGAGCAGCGCCTCGCGGAGCGCGGCCACCGTGGGGAAGCGGTCCTCGGGCTTGCGCGACATGGCGCGCATGACGACGGCGGCGAAGGCCGGGTCGAGGTCCGGACGGAACGCGGTGATGGGGAGCGGGTCCTGCGTGGCCTTGGCGACGATGAACTGGTTGATGGTCTCGGCGTCGAAGGGGTAGCGCGACGTGAGGGCCTGGAAGAGCGTCACCGCGACGGCGTACTGGTCCGCCGCGCCGGTGGCGTTCTTCGACGACATGACCTGCTCCGGGGCCATGTACGCGGGCGTTCCGAGGGCCGTGTTCGCTGCGGTGAGCTGCGGGTTGTCCTCGCCGGCCTGGCGCTTCGCGATGCCGAAGTCGACGATCTTCGGCACGACGTCGCCGCCGTCCTCGTCGGTGACCAGGAAGATGTTGTCGGGCTTGATGTCGCGGTGAACGATGCCGCGCTCGTGCGCCATGGTGAGCGCGCGCAGCACGGGCTCTAGAAGGGTGATGGCGCGGTCCGGCGAGAGCATCCCCTCGCGGCGCATGAAGTCGTCGAGGGACTCGCCGCGCAGGTACTCCATCACCATGTACGGGCGCTCGCCGTCGACGCCGTAGTCGCTGATCTCGACGATGTTCTTGTGGTGCAGCTCCGCGGCGCTGCGCGCCTCCTGGAGAAAGCGCCCGGCGAACTGCTCGTGCGAGGCGACCTCGGGCTTGAGCACCTTGATGGCGACGATGCGCCCGAGCACCGTGTGCTTGGCCTTGAAGACGGCGCCCATGCCGCCCTCGCCGAGCAGCGAGACGAGCTCGTAGCGCCCGCCCACGATGTCGCCGGGGCCGATGCCCAGCCGCGCCGCGACCGTGGATGTTGCAGAGGGGTCGATGGTCATCCCGTTGGGCGCGCACTCTACCGCAGGTCTGCGCGCGCCGAAGGCCCAACGACGCGCCCGCGGGTCCGGCGCCACCGCCACCCCCGCCGCCACCCGCCGCCACCCGCCACCCCTGGCGGCGCGTCGAATTCCCCGGGAAACCGCGCGGCACGCCGCGTGGACGAGGCGGTTGCACCATGCTCGCCACCACCCAGTCCAGCACGCTCCTCGGCCTCGACGCGCACCCGGTGCAGGTCGAGGTGGACATCGCCCGGGGCCTTCCCGCCTTCGACCTCGTGGGCCTCGCCGAGGCCGCCGTGCGCGAGTCCCGCACGCGCGTCCGGGCGGCCATGGAGCAGGCGGGATACCCCTTTCCGCTGCGCCGCGTGACGGTGAACCTCGCGCCGGCGGACGTGAAGAAGGCCGGCACGGGCTTCGACCTGGCCATCGCCATCGCGACGCTCGCGGCCTCCGGCGACCTCGTGGCCGACGACCTCGGCGCGTGGCTGCTCCTCGGCGAACTGTCGCTCACCGGGAGCGTGCGTCCGGTGCGCGGGGTGCTCCCGCAGGTGCTCGCGGCCCGCGATCGCGGCGTGCGCGGGGCCATCGTTCCCGCGGAGAACGCCGCCGAAGCTGCGGTCGTCGAGGGCATCGAGGTGCGTGCTGCGGAGACGTTGCGCGGCGTCTGCGACTTCCTCTCCGGCGACGGGACGCTCGCCCTCGCGGACCCCACGCAGCTTCGCGAGCCCACGCCCGGCGAGGCCCTCGAGGTGCTCGACCTCCTCGACGTGCGCGGGCAGTCGCACGCCAAGCGCGCCCTCGAGATCGCCGCGGCCGGCGGCCACAACGTGCTGCTCATGGGACCTCCCGGCGGAGGCAAGACCATGCTCGCGCGGGCCCTTCCGGCGCTGCTCCCGGCGCTGACCTTCCGCGAGGCCATGGAGGTCACCGCGGTGCACTCCGTCGCTGGAACGCTGCGCCCCGGCGTGTCGTTGCTGCGCGATCGACCGTTTCGCGCCCCGCACCACACGGCGAGCGCCGCGGGGCTCGCGGGCGGCGGCGATCCTCCGAGGCCCGGCGAGATCGCGCTGGCGCACAACGGCGTGCTCTTTCTCGACGAGCTCCCCGAGTACCCGAGGGAGAGCCTCGAGGCGCTGCGCGAACCGCTGGAGGAAGGGCACATCACCATCGTTCGGGCGCGATCGCGGGCGCGGTACCCGGCGCGCTTCACGCTGGTGGCGGCGATGAACCCGTGCCCCTGCGGCTACGCCGGCGATCCGTCGGACCGCTGCGACTGCCCCGAGGAGCGCGTGAAGCGATACCGCGCGCGGGTTTCCGGGCCCCTCCTCGACCGCATCGACCTGCTGGTTCACTTGCCGCCGGTGCGCGCCGCGCAGCTCGCCGAGGGCGCGCAGGGACCGAGCTCCCGCGAAGTGCGCGAGCGCGTCGACCTCGCCCGCAAGCGCGCGGTCGAGCGCAGCGGCGACTGCAACGCGCGGCTGACGGTGCGGCAGCTTCGCGAGGTGGCGGTGCTCGATGCGATGACGACGCGATTGCTCACCGACGCGAGCGACCGGCTGGGGCTCAGCGCGCGGGCGATCCACCGCGTGATGAAGCTCGCGCGCACCATCGCCGACCTCGATGGCGAAACGAACGTCGGCGCGCCGCACCTCGCCGAGGCCGTGGGCTACCGGGTGCCGGGCGGGGCGTGAGCGGCCGTGACGGGGTCGGGCATGGTGTTGACGAGAGCCATGAGATGACCACATGGTCATGACCATGAGCATGAAGCGAGAGCGTGCGATGGCGGCGGCCACGTTCAAGGCGACGTGTCTCGCGGTGCTCGACGAGGTCGCCGCGGGAGGCCCCACGGTGCTGGTCACCAAGCGGGGTCGACCGGTCGCTCGGGTGGTGCCGGTGCACGCGACGGAGGCGCCCCTCGACGGGCTCATCGTCGCCTCCGGAGACCTCGTTTCTCCGATCGACGAGGCGTGGGAGTCGGCGTGATCGTGCTCGACACGCACGCGTGGCTCTGGTGGGCCGCGGACCGCGCGAAGCTGCCTCCGAAGCTGCGGCGAAGGCTCGGCGCCGAGGCCAACCTCGCCGTCTCGGCGATCAGTTGCTGGGAGGTCGCCATGCTCGTCGCCCGCGGCCGCCTCACGCTGCGCACCGACGTGCGCGTCGCGCTGCGGGCCATGGGCGCGCTTCCGGGCCTTCGCGTCGTCGCCGTGGACGACGACATCGCCACCGAGGCGGCGCTCTTCGGCGACGCGATGCACGGCGACCCGGCAGACCGCATCATCGTCGCGACGGCGAAGGTGCTCGCGGCAACGCTGGCGACGAAGGACGAGCGGATCCGCGAGGCCGGGGTGGTGCCGACGATCTGGTAGGCGGGATGCTGTTCGGATGGGGGTAGAGCCGCCCCGAGGCTCACGCCCTCGCGAGGTGCTCCGCCAACGCTGCGTTGACCTCGTCGGCGAGGTGGATCGGCAGCGCGTGCGACGCGTTCGCCCACTCCCGGTACCTCGCGCCGGGGATCGCCGCGGCGAGGGCACGCACGCACGGGGCTTCGGCGATGGGGTCCAAGCGCCCTCCCGCCACCCATGTTGGAATTGGTGCGAGCTCCCCGAGGCGCCCGCGCTCGTCGTGGGCGCGCAACGCGGCAAGCTGACGGTCGGCGATGGGCGGCGGCGCGGCGAGGGAGCGACCGAAGACGCCCTCCAGCTCCGACGCGACGGCCTCGAGGCCTCGTTCGTCGACGAGCGCGTCGGGCATCACCAGCCGTGCGAACGCGGCGCGGCGCATCGCACGCGTGCCGACACGGCTTCGCAGTCCGAGCCACATCAGCCGCGCCGAGGGACGCGCGAGGTCGCGCCCACCCGAGAACGTGCACATCAACGACAGGCTGCGAGTGCGCTCCGGAGCGATGAGTGCGAGGCGCTGCGCGACGACGCCGCCGAGCGAGTGCCCGACGACGTGCACCCGGTCGAGGTGCAGCGCGTCGACGAGCGCGAGCGCATCGCGGGCCATGCGGTCGACGGTGAGGTCGGCGAGGTCTCCTTCGCTGCCGCCGATGCCGCGGTGATCGACGGCGATGCACCGAAACGAGCCCGCGAGCCCGCGGAGCTGCGGCGCCCACGCGCACCGGCCGACGCCGACGCCCTGCAGGAAGACGACGGGCGGCCCGGCGCCGACGTCGTCGTAGTGGAGCCGCGCGTCGCCGGTGGTGATGCAGGCCATGAAGACTCCAGGAGCGAGATGAAACTGACCGTGCTCATAATGAGCGCAGTCAGTTTCACGGTCAAGCCGTTGCGGCTACCATGGACCGCATGGCCGAGCCGCCGCTGCCCCGCCGCGAGGCGAAGAAGGAAGACAAGCGCCGTCGCATCACCGCCGCCGCGGGCGAGCTCTTTCGAGCGCACGGCTTCGAGGCGACGACGACGCGCGCCATCGCCGAGCGGGCGGGCATCGCCACGGGCACGCTGTTCCTTTACGTGCGCGACAAGGACGAGGCCCTCGCGCTCGTCTACGGGGCCGACGTCGACGCAGCGCTGCAGGGGATACGCCGCTCCCGGCGCCGGTCGTTCACCGCGGCCCTGGTCGACCGGCTGCGCGGTCTCTTCGAACTCTACGCCCGCCACCCCGAGCTCTCGCTCCGCTACGTGCGGCGCATTCCGACCTTCGAAGACGCCGAGCGATCGGAGCACGAGGCCCGCAACGCGCGCTTCGTCGCGGTGATTCGCGAGGAGGTCGAGCGCGCCGTCGCGCGGGGCGAGCTCCGATCGGACCTCGACGTCGGGCTCGCCGTGCGCACGCTCTTCGCGGTCATCCGGGTGCTGGTGTTCTCCTGGCTCGCGGCGCCGCCGGTGCGCGTCGAGGCGGGCCTCCGCGATCTCGGGGCGACGCTCGCCTTGCTGGTCGCCGGCCTGGGCGAGCCCACCCTCCGCCGCGCGTGACGATTTGACCGGTGCGGACCTTTCGCCGCGCCCCCGGCGGTGCTAGATGGCGCCCGTTCGCAGCGTCGGTCCTGGGCCCCGACGCGAACGGGAGACACGGACCATGCGCGCTTCTTTCATCGGGTTTGCCGTCGTCGTCATGGCGGGTTCGCTGGCGGCCGGCTGTCTCGGCGACGCCGCCTCGAGCGCCGCGGGCACCGACGTGGCCGTCGAGGAGATCGGAAGCCGCGCGTGGGAGAGCCTCCAAGGGGCGTGGGTCGGCGCGAGCGGGCCGTTCCAGGGGCTCGTGTTCACGTCGACGCCGGAGAACGCCGGCCACCACTTCTTCGCCGACGCCGACACGGGCATTCGGTGCATTCGCGCGCCGTGCCCGTCGAGCGTGCGCGTCGAGGGCCGCTACACCGCGGGTTCGCGCACGGTGACGCTGGCCTCGCCGGACCGCGCTTCGGCGCAGACCGCCCCGTTCTACGGCGCGTATGCCTACACGCTGCAGGGCGCGCACCTGACGCTCTCGCAGTCCGGCCACGTGGTCGCGCGCCTCACCCGGGCGGGCTCGTACTGCGCCGCCGAGGACGACTGTCCCGAGCAGCGCCTGCCCGTGCGGCACTGTGCGGGCGGCCACTTCGCGTGCGAGGCGAGCGCGTGCCAGTGGCAGTGCAATGCCGTGCCCGACTGCACGACGCTGCGCTGCGCGGCCGGCTACATGTGCCAGGCCGGCCCGACCGGCGCGACCTGCATCACCCGCTGCGCCACCGTGCGCTGCGCCGCGGGCACGGCGTGCGTGGCCGACGCCACCGGCGCGCGCTGCGTCGCCACGGGAACGACCTGCGGAACGACCACCTGCGCCGCCGGCGACACGTGCTGCAACCCGCTCCGTGGGATCTGCACTCCGCCCGGTGGTGTCTGCATTCAGTGATCCGCTGAGTTTCTAGTGACCGGGTTCGCCCCGGTTCGCTGCCTTCGGCCTACGGCTCCATCACTGCGGTGCAGTCGGGCGCGCCCTCCGCCAGAGCCGAAGGCCCGGGCCGCCGTCGAGGTTCTCCACGACCGGACGACCTGCCATCCATCCGGCAACGATGACAACGGTCCAGGTGCGATGGCGTGCTCATCGTGGATGCCACGGTGGCGCCTCGAGGCGGCGCCGTCCGTCCTTCGCGCGCGGCACGTCGCCCTCTCCCGGAACGACCGCGCGATCCCAGAGCTGACACGTGACCTCCTTGTGGTGTTGGTCGAGGGCCTCGCAGTAGTTCGTGAGCTTGCAACGACGCACCTCGACGCCGCGCCCTTCGCGCACCTTGAGCCACCAATCAGGGTCCGCGAGGCTCTGCCGGGCAGCGCCGACGACGTCGCAGGCGCCCGCGGCGAGCGCCTCTTCGGCCATGCGGTATCCGACGATACCGCCGGCGCCCACCACCGGTGTCGAGAGTCCGTCGGCGCGCAGGGCGGCGCGCACCTCCCGGGCGAGCCCGAGGTTGCGCGCGAAGGGACCACGCACGTCGCTGCGCACCGTCGGCATGCACTCGTGCCCGCTCGGACCCGTGTAGGGATATGCCGCCTCACCGACCTTGGGCTGCTTGGCGTCTTCGAACTTGCCACCCTTGGAAAGCGACACGAAGTCCATGCCGTCACGGGAGAGAACCCGGGCGAAGTGCGATGCGTCTGCGACGGTGCTGCCGCCGGCGATGGCCTCGTCGGCGAGGATGCGACAGCCCACCACGAAGCGATCGGACACCGCGCCGCGCACCGCCGCGAAGACCTCCCGGGGCAGGCGCACGCGACCGTCGAGGGTGCGCCCGTAGCCGTCGTCGCGGTCGTTCAGCGCCGAGAGGAACGACGCCATGGTGTAGGCATGGGCGTAGTGCAGCTCGACGCCGTCGAAGCCCGCGGCCTCGGCGCGCACCGCCGCGGCGGCGAAGAGCCCCGGGAGCACCTTCGGCAGGTCGCGCACGTGGGGCAGGTACGTGTCGGTGACGCGCTCGCGGTACCCGCGACGGAGATCCTCGCGTTCGCGAACCGTGAGCACGGCGTCGAGGCCGGCGTCGTCGAGGGTGGCGAGGTGCGCGCGCACGTCGTCGCCGGTCGCCTGCTCCCAGCCGGCGTCGCCGGTCAGCGCCGCGAGCCGCGTGCGGTGCCCCGCGTCGAGGCGCAGGAACCGCCCGAAGTACGCCCCGGGCTCGGGCCTGCGCCGCATCGCCAGGAAGTCGAGGATCTGCAGGAACACCCTGGTTTCCCCGTGGGAACGCTCGCGCACGGTGTCGACGAGGGCGCGCAGTCCGTCGATGTAGCGGTCGTGGCCGATGCGGAGCAACGGTCCCGACGGGACGTCGCGGATGCCCGTGGCCTCGACGACGAGGGCGCCGGGGCGTCCATCGGCGAAGCGCCCGTACCAGCGGAGCACGGCGGGCGTGACGTCACCGTCGTCCGTGGCCCGCCATGGCACCATCGCCGGCACCCACGTGCGCGTCGCCAGGGTGCACCCGCGGCCGAGGTCGACGGGCGAGAACAGCCGCGAGCGCCCGGCCTCGTCGGCGCCGGGCCAGTCTTCCGGGGGGATCGCGTGGATCACAGCGGGCAATTATGCGACGGGGACGGTTTCAACATTTCAACATTTCGGTGGGACCGGAATTCGCCACGAGCGGAATTCCTAAAATTCAAGCAATTCACATCTCTGGAATTCCGGTGGGACCGGAATGGCAACTTGTTGAAACCGTCCCCGGAGACCCAAGGATGCCCCCGTCCGTCGGATCGCACACCCCGATGCCCGAACCACGCCGCACTCGCTTCACCCCGCCCCGGGCGTTCCCCGTGGTGGCGCACGGCCCGCCGCCGGTGCCGACGGACGCCCTCGTCGCCGCCGCGCGCAAGGGTCACGCGCGGGCGTTCCAGGAGCTCGTACGGCGGTTTCGGCCGCGAGTGCGGGCCCTTGCGCTGCACCTCACGGCCAACGCCTCGGACGCCGACGACGTCGCGCAGGACGTGTTCCTGCGGGCGTGGGAGCGCCTCGACGCCTTCGAGGGCCGCAGCGCGTTCTTCACGTGGATCTATCGCATCGCCGTGAACCGCGCGCTGCAGGTTCGCGAGCGCACCGCCAGCCGTCGCACCGTCGACCCCGACGACCCGCGCGTCACCCTCGGCGTCGCGGCCGATGCCACCGCGCTCCCGCAGCACGCCCTCGAGCTCCGCGAGCGCTACGCTCAGCTCCTCTGGGCCTTCGACCGCCTCTCGCCGTTGCTGCGCAGCACCGTCGCCCTCACGACGCTGCAGGGGCTGAGCTACCCCGAGGCCGGCGCCGTCCTCGGCGTCCCCGAAGGGACCATCGCCTGGCGCATGCACGAGGCGAGGGCGAAGCTCCGCGAGGCTCTGACGTCCTTCGAGGCGGGACCGCTGCCGGCGCCCAAGGCGCGTGCACGCAAGGCGAAGCGCGAGCACGACCCGAACACGGCGTCCCTCGCTCTGGCCCTCGCGGCGGTGTTCACCGGCTGAGCCGCCACCCCCGCCGCCACCCCCGCCGCCACCCGCCACCCCTGGCGGACCCCTGAAATTCCCGAGCATTCGCACGGCACGCCGCTCGCGATGCCTCGCTCCGACCGGCGCACGACGCGTCCGGTCCGCGAAAGGCAACGGTGAGAACCATGGGAACGACGGACAAGCTCCGCGCGGTGCGCGCGGCCATCGGCATGCTCGAGAAGCAGTTCGGCAAGGGCGCGGTGATGACCCTCGGCGAGGACGACGTGCGGGAGCCCGTGGCGGTGATCCCGTCGGGCAGCCTCGCCATCGACCTCGCGCTGGGCGTGGGCGGCTACCCCAAGGGCCGCATCGTGGAGGTCTACGGCCCCGAGAGCTCGGGCAAGACCACCCTCGCGCTGCACGCCATCGCCGAGACCCAGCGCGGCGGCGGGGTGGCGGCGTTCATCGACGCCGAGCACGCCCTCGACACCACCTACGCCCAGTCGCTGGGCGTGGACCTCACGCAGCTCCTCATCTCGCAGCCCGACAACGGCGAGCAGGCCCTCGAGATCGCCGACGCCCTCGTGCGCTCCGGCGCCGTCGAGCTCGTGGTCATCGACAGCGTGGCGGCGCTCGTGCCGAAGGCGGAGCTCGAGGGCGACATGGGCGATCAGCACATGGCCCTGCAGGCGCGGCTCATGTCGCAGGCGCTCCGCAAGCTCACGGCGGTGGCGCACCGCAACAGCGCGTGCGTGTTCTTCATCAACCAGATCCGCCAGAAGGTCGGCGTGGTGTTCGGCAGCACCGAGACCACCACCGGCGGCAACGCGCTGAAGTTCTACGCGACGGTGCGCCTCGACGTGCGCCGCACGGGAACGCTCAAGAGCGGCGACGAGGTGCACGGCTCCCGCACGCGCGTCCGGGTCGTGAAGAACAAGATGGCGCCGCCGTTCCGCGAGGCCGAGTTCGACGTGCGCTACGGCTCGGGCATCGACGGGGCCGCCGAGCTCGTCGACCTCGGCTGCGAGCGCGGCGTGCTCGACAAGGCCGGCACCCACATCTCCTTCGGCGGCCAGCACCTGGGCAACGGCCGCGAGCGCGCCCGCGAGGCCGTTTCCGGCGACGCCGTGCTCCGCGGACGCATCCGCGACGCCGTGCGTGCGGCGGCCGCGGTGTCGGCACGAGCCCCGGCGACGTCGTCCGCCGAGACCGCGACGGCGTAGGCGCTCGGAACGCGTCGGCGGCGTGGCACGTCGCTCGCTATGCCCCCGGTTCGTGCGCAACACGCGAACGTGGCCGGGGGTGATGGCGGTGCTGATGCTGACGGCGTGCGCGCCGTACGCGCCGGGGTCGCTGGTGACGGCGCCCGGGGGCGCGAACTACGGCAACGCGTTCACCGCGGGGTGCGTCGATGTCGCGGTGAACATGGCCTGCGACGGTGAGACCCACGGCGGCGCCGTCATCGCCGTCGTGGACGTCGGCAACCGCTGCGACCATGGCGCGCCGCTCGACTTCACGGCCCTCGCGGTCTTCGACGGAGCGGGGCCGGGCGCCGAGCCGATGGTCGTTTTCGACCCACGGGCCGAGATCACCGCGGGGCGGATTGCCCCGCACGCCCACGCCCAGGAGCGCATCGAGTTCGATCCCATCACCGCGGACCTCGACCCGCCCGGGATGGTCTGCGTGCGGGCGCGGGCGATGTTCGACGCCGGCAGCCGCGAGGCGCTGTGCTTCGCCGCCGCGAGCCCCGGCGAGTGCCCCACGCGGCTCGCGCGGAGGGCGCCATGGTGACCGCCGTCGGACGGAGCGTCGTGCTCGCGCTGGCGTTGGTCCTCGCCGGCTCCGAGGCGAAGGCGAGCTGCCACGAGTCGAGCACCAGCCGCGTGGTGGGACGGCGCAACTGCCGCCGCTTCGGGTCCGGGTGGCTCACGAGCTCCTCCATCGGCAACATCCTCAACGTCGACATCGACCTCGGCGGCGGCGTCACGAGCGTCGACGGCAGCAGCCACGAGGTCTCCATCTGCGCCCCCCACGGCCGCTCGTGCGCGGTGCTGCGCACGGACCGTTGGGCGCCCGGCAGCGCCCGCGCGACGCTCGGCATGGCCTCGCTGCACGACAACGTGTTCCGCCTCGGACCGATGCGCGCCGGCATCGGCGCCGACCTCGCTTGGGGCGAGTGGAGCGCGCGGCTCCAGCGCTCCCCCGGCACCGTCGTCGGAGCCCCCTTCGCCGGCTACTTCTACGGTCACGTCGGGGCCATGATCGGCGCCGGCCGCTGGGTCTTCGGGGCCGAGGTGCGCGCCGGCGTCGTCTCGCTGAGCGGCTCCATCACCGACGCCGCGGGCGCGACGGAGTCCGCGGGGTCGTCGTGGTTCTCGCTGCGCGCCATGGGCTCCGTGCACTACTACGTGCACCCCTTCGTGGCCGTCGGGGTCTACGGCGGCGGCGACGTCCTCGGCAACGGCGACTGGTTCGCCGGGGCGGGGTTTCGATTCAGCGTGATGCGCGCCTACGGCGGAACCCGCGACTGACGCGACCGACCGTCAGCGCAGCCGCGCGCAGCGCTGGAACTCCTCGAGGCGCTGGAGGCAGCCCGCGCTGCGGCAGTCGGGGCAGAGGCCCTCCCACGCCATGGACTCGTCGGCGGCGGCGTCGCAGTCGCAATACGCCACGAGGTCGGCGCAGCCGCGGCACGCGCACGTGACCGGCGTGGACGGACGATGACAGTGCGGGCACGGCCCCGGGTCGACGTCGCTCATGGCACCCGTCGGTATCACGAATCGGCCGCCGACGTGGGGCGTTGGAATGTGCCGCGCTTCGTGGCAACGATGGCCGCGATGCACCTTCGACGCGCCCTGCTCGCGGCCCTCCTCGCGGCCGGCTGTGACGAATCCAACACGCGGCCCGCGGGGGACGGCGCCGTCGACGTCGCCGCGCCGAACGACCTCGCGCCGCCGGTCGATGCCGTCACCGTGACCGACGCCCCCACGACCGACGGCGGCGTCGCTCCGTGCACCGAAGCCGCAGGACCCTTCGCGCCGTGGTCCACGCGCTGCGGACAGATCGTCGACGATGCGGGGCGGGTGGTCGTCGTGCACGGCATCAACGCGCGCATCGCCGGCGTCTTCGACGTCACGCTGAGCGGCGGGCGCGCGCCGGTGGAGGCCATTCCGACCTTCGGCGCGAGCGACGCCGCGCAGATGCGCTCCATGGGCTTCAACCTCCTGCGCCTCTCGATGCACTGGTCCGGCGTCGAGCCCGACGTCGACGGCGGCTACGACGGCGCCTACCTCGACCGCGTCGCGGCGGTGGTCGGCCTCGCGCGCAGCGGCGGCTTGAAGGTGCTCCTCGATTTTCACCAGGACGCGTATTCCAAGGAGATCGGCGAGGACGGCGCGCCGCTCTGGGCCATCGTCCCGGCCCCGACGCAGCTCCTCTCGGGACCGCTCAACGACCTCGGCGACCGTCGGCAGTCGGCGCAGGTGCTCGCGGCGTTCCATACGTTCTTCGGCGACGGCGCCGAGGGCGACCGGCTCCGCGCGCGCTTCACGCAGATGGCGGCCGCCGTGGCGACGCGCTTCCGCGGCGACGACACCGTGGTGGGCTACGAGATCTACAACGAGCCCATCGCCCTCGAGTCGCAGGTGCAGCGCCTCTCGGTGCAGGTCGCGACGGCCCTCCGCGCGGCCGATCCGGGGCACCTCGTGTTCTTCGAGCCCGACAGCTCGGGTCGCGCCGTGGTGAATCACTCGGCGCGGCCGACGGCGCGGTTCCCGGTGACCGGCGCCGTGTACGCCCCGCACACGTACCCGCTGGCGTTCACCGGCACCCCCGCGCAGCTCGCGTCGTTCACCGTGGAGACGCTGCGCCCCGCGACGGAGAGCGCGCGCGCCGAGGCCGACCTCTGGGGCACGCCCCTCGTGGTCACCGAGTGGGGCTTCGACCCGCGCTCCGATCGCGCCCCGGACTACTACCGCTTCATGCAGGACCTCCAGGCCGAGTACCAGGCCGGCGCCATGTACTGGGTCTGGAAGGAGCAGGTGCAAGGCGCCTGGGGCCTCTTCGATTTCGACGCCGCATCGGGCGCGTGGAGCGTGCGCCCCGCGGCGCGAAGGCTTCTCGCGCGGGTGCGCCCCGAGTCCATCGCCGGCGTGCCCGTGTCGTGGGCCTACGACGGCGCCGCGCATCGCCTCGTGCTCCGCGTCACCGCGCGCGACGACCGCCGCGGACCGCATCGCATCTACGTCCCGGATTCGGCGGACTTCGCGCCGTCGTTCACCGTGACGTGTGACGGGATGGCCGCGAACGCCGCGCGGGACCCGTCCACCGGTATCGTCACCGTGACCTGCGGCGGCGCCGACGGCAGCGCCCACGAGGTCGTGGTGCAGGGATCGTGAGCGCGTGACCCTCGCTTCGCGGCGCATCGCACCGCTCCGCATCGCGACCGTCGCGGCGTGGCTCGTCGCGTGCGCCGACGGCTCCACGGCGGTGCTCGTCGAGACCGATGCCGGCACCGTCGAAGAGGTCGTTTCGAACCCGATTCCAAGGGCTGCGGTGCGCGACGATGATCCCTCACCGACGCCTCGAAGCGATGCTGCCACCGCCCACGTGACGATCCCCGGCGATCCGCCCGAGGTCCTCGACGTCGATGCGGGCGCGCCGGTCGATGGGCCCGCCGACGCGCCCGTCGATGCCCCCGTTGCCGACGTCTTTGCCGCCGACGCGGGCTGCGTCGCGTGCCCGCCGCCGGTGCAGGCGAGCTGCGATCCGCCGGTGCCGGGGTGCGGGCTCGTGCGCATCGCCGGCGGGAGCTTCACCATGGGCGACACCACCGACGGCGCCGAGGCCGCGCCGCTGCAGCCCGGCATCCGCGTCGGTTCCTTCGTGCTCGATGCGTACGAGGTGACCGTGGCGCGCTTCAACGCGTGGTGGGCCGTGCGCGACCGCGAGCTTGCGCGGGTGCGTTCGATGCCCGTGGCGTACCCCGGTGGCCACGTCGTCGCCTGGGAAGACGCCGCGCAAGACCCGCTCCCGCAGGACCCGCGCTTCAACTGGTCGATGACGTCGACGCCTCGCGACCCGCAGCCCGTCAACGGCGTCGACTGGTGGACCGCCCTCGAGTTCTGCGTCTGGGACGGCGGCCGCCTGCCCACCGAGGCCGAGTGGGAGTTCGCCGCCCGCGGACGCACCACCGGCGGCCTCGCCGCGGGGCGCACATACCCCTGGGGCGACGCCACGCCGCGCGGCAGCGACACCCACCCCTGCGACCGCGCGCAGGCCTACCACTGCGCTGGCGACGCCGACGGATCGTGCCGCGCCGTCGGCAGCTTCGCCCCGAGCGACGGCCTCTACGACATGGCCGGCAACGTCTGGGAGTGGACCGCCGACTGGGCCTCGCCGTTCAGCGCCTCGGACTGCTGGAACGGCACCGCCTCCGAAGACCCGCTCTGCAACGACCGCGGCTCGGGCTCCCACGTCGTCCGCGGCGGCGGCTGGGACTGCGGCACCGTCGCGATGCACTCCGGAACCCGTGTCGCCGTCGCCACCGCCACGCGCTTCTTCGACGTCGGCTTCCGCTGCGCACGCACCCTGCGCTGACACATCCCCGGCACGCCGCGGCCGCTGCACCGCACCCCGCACGGTGTTAGCGTGCGCGCCCCCGGAGGTTTCCAACCCGATGCGCACGTCCCGCCTGGTCCCGTTGCTGTCCGCCTTCGTGCTCGCGTGTTCGAGCGAGTCCCCCTACACCGCCAGCGACGCCGGCGGGGCCCTCGACGGCGCGACGCGCCCCGACGCGGCCGCCGACGTGCCGTCCACCGGCGACGGTGCGGTGCGCACCGGGAACACCCCGCCGCGCATCACCATGTGCCCCGGCGCCGCTGCTCCGTCCCTCGCGTCGGGCACCTGTGCGGTCACCGCCGGTGGAGCAGGAACGCTGATCACCGCCGACGTTCTCACGCCCGGCGAGGTGCTCCGCGGAGGACAGGTGTTCGTCGACGGCGCCGGCATGATCCAGTGCGTCGGCTGTGACTGTACCGCCACCGCGGGCGCCGCCGCCGCGACGCGCGTGGTGTGCCCCGACGGCGTGCTCTCGCCCGGCCTCATCAACGCCCACGACCACCTCACGTACGTGCAGAACCCGCCGTACACGGCCACCGCGGAGCGCTACGAGCACCGCAACGACTGGCGCCGCGGGCTCCACGGACACCTCCGCCTCGACTCCACGGGCAGCGCCACCAACGACCAGATGGCATGGGGCGAGCTTCGCTTCATCATGGGCGGCGCGACGTCGGTGAACGGATCGGGCGGCGCCACCGGGTTCCTGCGCAACCTCGATCGCACGGGCGCGAACATGGAGGGCCTCGGCCAGCCCGCGGTGCACTACCAGACGTTCCCGCTGGGCGACTCCAACGGCACCGAGCTGGCCACGGGCTGCGGCTACCCGACCATCGACACCGCGGCGTCCATCGCCATGGACCACGCCTACACCCCGCACCTCGCCGAGGGCATCGGCCCCGAGGCGCGCAACGAGTTCCAGTGCGTGCACAGCGGCGCGACGAACCTCGTGCAGCCCCAGACGGCCTTCGTGCACGGCGTCGGCCTGCTGCCCGTCGACATCGCGGAGATGGCCACGAACCACTCGTCGCTCATCTGGTCGCCGCGCTCCAACGTGACGCTCTACGGCGACACCGCGCGCGTGACCGAGTACGCGCGCCTCGGCGTGCGCATCGCGCTGGGCTCCGACTGGCTCATCTCGGGCTCCATGAACATGCTCCGCGAGCTTCAGTGCGCCGACGGGCTGAACCGCAACTTCCTCGGAGGGTTCTTCAACGACGAGGCGCTGTGGCTCATGGCCACGCGCGATGCCGCCGGCGCCCTCGGCGTGGGCAACGTGCTCGGCGTCATCGCCACGGGCCACGTCGCCGACCTCGCGATCTTCAACGGCGCCACGCACCACGACCACCGCGCCGTGCTCGACGCCGCCGCCGCCGACGTGGTGCTCGTGCTGCGTGGGGGCGTGCCGATGTACGGCGACGCCGCCGTGGTCGCCGCGCTCCCGACGGGCATGGACTGCGACACCCTCGCGGTGTGCGGCACCGACAAGCGGGTGTGCGTGTCGCGCGAGAACGGCGGGCACAACCTCATGGCGCTCACCGCGGCGAACAACGGCCGCTACGCGCTCTTCTTCTGCGGCGCGCCGGACCACGAGCCGTCGTGCCTCCCGGCGCGCAACGCCATGACGCCGCTGCCCGACCCGTCGGTCAATGGATCCACGCGCTACGCAGGCATGTCGACCGCGGCCGACATGGACGGCGACGGCATCGCCAACGCCATGGACGACTGCCCCTCGGTGTTCAACCCCGTGCGTCCGGTGGACATGGGCGCGCAGGCCGACAGCGACCACGACGGCGCGGGCGACGCGTGCGACCCGTGCCCGCTGACGCCGAACAGCACGACGTGCGGGCTCCCGGACCCCGGCGACACCGACGGCGACGGCATCCCCAACGCCATGGACAACTGCCCGACGGTGCCGAACCACGACCAGGCCGACGCCGACCACGACGGCGTGGGCGACGCGTGCGATCCGTGCCCGATGGTGGCGAACCCCAACGGCGCGGCGTGCCCGGCCACGGTGTATGCGATCAAGAGCGGCATGGTGATGGCGGGCGCGCACGTCACCGTCACCGGACCCGTGGTGACCGCCGTCGGAGCGCACGGCTTCTTCGCGCAGGTGGCGCCCGGCGACCCGGCGTACACGGCCCCGGAGAACTCGGGCATCTACGTCTACACGAACACCGCTCCGACGGTGGTGCAGGGCGATCGGGTGACCGTCGCCAACGCCACGGTGACGCTCTTCGCCGGCGAGACCGAGCTCACCGGCGCCATGGTGACGGCCACGGCGCACGGCATCGCACTGCCCCCCGCGGTGATGGCGACGCCCGCCGAGGTGACCACCGGCGGCGCGCGCGCGGCGGCCCTCGAGGGCGTGCTCGTCACCGTCGCCAACGTCACCGTGACGGACCCTGCGCCCGCGCCCGCGGGCGGCGACATGGCGCCGACGAACGAGTTCGCCGTCACCGGCGGGCTGCGCGTCGACGACCTGCTGTTCCTCACGACGCCGTTCCCGCGCATGGGCGAGACCTTCACGTCGATCACCGGCGTGCTGGCCTTCACCCACGCGAACTCGAAGCTCGAGCCCCGTGCCGCCACGGACCTCGTCGCCGGCGCCCCGCAGCTCCTCCCCTTCGCCGCGGGCACGTACTTCGCGCGCGTCGGCACCACCGCCGGGGCGACGATCCCGGCGCCGCTGACGCTGCAGCTCACGCGCGCCGCGGGAACGGCGACGACGGTGATGGTGCGCTCCAGCGACCCGGGGCTCACCGTGGCCGACGTGGTGATCCCCGCGGGCATGACCAGCGCCGTGGTGCCCGTCACCGGCGTGACCGCGGCGACGGCGCCGTACACCGTGACGGCCACCCTCGGCACGTCCACGGCGATGGCCACGGTGCGCGTCTTCGCGGCGACGGACGTCGCGCGGCTCACGGCGCTCACCCCGGCCGCGGCGTCCGTGGCGGTGCGCGGAACGACGATGCTCGCGGTGCAGCTCGACCTCCCGGCGCCGGCCGGCGGCAGCGTCGTGACCCTCGCGTCCACCGCGGGCGGAACGGTTCCGGCGATGGTGACCGTGCCCGCCGACGCGACGAGCGCCGCGGTGACCTTCACCGCCGGCACCGATCCCGCGATGCCCGTGGTGACCGCCACCCTCGGCGCGGACCACTTCAGCAGCACCATCACCGTGGCCGCGGTGGCCGGCGACGGGCTCGTGATCAACGAGCTCGACTACGACCAGCCCATGACCGACGCCGCCGAGTTCTGCGAGCTCTACAACGGCAGCGCCTCGCCGGTGGACCTCTCTCCGCTCGCGCTGGTCTTCGTGAACGGCAGCGACGGCCACGAGTACCTCCGCGTGGCGCTGACGGGCACCCTCGCGCCGGGCGCCTACGCCGTCGCCGCGAACCCCGGCGTGACCGTTCCCGCCGGCGTCGCGCGCTTCATGGTGGCGAACAACTCGATCCAGAACGGCGCGCCCGACGGCGTCGCGCTCATCAACACCGTGACTCACACGGTGCTCAGCGCGCTCTCCTACGCGGGCGCGGTGCACGCTGCGGTGATCACGGGCTTCACGGCCCCCGTCGACCTCGTCGAGGGCACCCTGCTGCCCGCGACGGTGGTCGACTCGAACACGGCGCCGGGCTCGCTCAGCCGCATCCCCAACGGCGTCAGCACGCACAACGCGGCCACCGACTGGCGCTTCACGTCGACGTCGACGCCCGGCGCAGCCAACGTCCCCTGAGGGGGACACAGTTACGTTGTTGCATTCACGGTCCCCGGGACGCGCCCACGCCGCCCCGGAGACCGTCGCGATCAGGGCTGGAGGAACGTGCCGTGCAGCGCGGTGCACGCCGTCTGCGCGGTGCTCGCCGGGATCGGCGCGTAGTACCAGGTGGTCTGGCAGAACGCGGTGCTGTTGGTCCGGCAACCACCGACGGCGCCCGTGTGCGTACACGCCGTCGCCGAGAACGTTCCGCCGCTGCACGCGGCCTGGAGCGACGCCGCCGGTAGCGAGCTCTCGACGCAACCAGCGCCGCCAGTGGCGGTGCAGGAGCCGTTCGGCGTCGCACATGTTCCCGTGCCTGACGGCACGTCGGCCGCACTGGCGTCGACGCTGCCGAGATTGTTCGTCGCCTGCCCACAGCCGACCAGCCCGAGCCCCGCGAGGAGCCACGCAAGACGCATTGAACCACCCATGTCCGAACCTCCGGCGGCGACGCTACCCCTGCATCGACGGCGCCGGATAGAACCTGGCCGCGCGCCGCAGCGATTGCGCGCGCGGAACTTTTCCCCGTCTCGCGCGTACTGAAGGGCGTGCGTCTCGATGCTCGCATCGTCGCCGTCCTCGCGGCCCTCCTCGGAGCTGGAGCGCCCGCGCGCGCGCAGGATCTGCCGTCGGCGAACGCCCGGGTGCTCGGCGTTCTCGCGCAGCTCCGCGCGACGCTACGGACCACCCGCTACGAGCACCGCACGCACATCGACGCCCGCGCGGGCATCGTCGTCGCCGACTGCTCGGCCTTCGTCGCGTGGGTGCTGCAGCGCGCCGCGCCGCGGTCCTTCGCTGCGCTGCACGCGTACCGCCCGCTCGCCGTGGACCTCTGGCGCACCCTCGCGACGGCGCCCACGTCCCGCCCGCGCAACGGCTGGCTCCGCATCGCCCGCGTCGCCGACGCGCGTCCCGGCGACCTGCTCGCGTGGCCGCGCCCACGGTGGTTCCCGTCGCACAACACGGGGCACACGGCGTTCGTGGTGGCGCCGCCGGTGACGACCCCCGACGGCGTGCTCGTGCGCGTCGTCGACAGCACGTCCATCGGGCACCAGGACGACACCCGCGCACCGGGCGTGACCGGCGTCGGCGAGGGACCGCTGCTCGTCTCCGTCGACGCGATCACCGGCGAGGGCACGGCCTACGGCTGGATCGGCGCGCGCACGCCGCCCGAATGGCGCATCGCGACCCCGGTGCGCATCGGCCGCGCGATGCCGTGACCGCGTCGCCCGCGGTCACCCCGTGGTGAGCACGCAGTGTCCCGCCGCAGGATCGCAGGCGGTGTGCAGCGGGCAGACGTAGCCGGGCGACGTCGGGGTGCAGTCGATGGGCGCGCACGCCTCGAAGGGCACGCAGGCGCCCCAGCACGCGCCCTCGATGACGTTGACCTCGCCCGGCGGACACATCCTCGGAATGCCTCCGCACCTCGTGTGCTCTGGCGCGCAGTCGACCAACGGCGGCCCCGCATCGGCGGCGCACGGACGCGCGGTGCACGCCAGCATTCCGGCCGTGCACGTGCAGTCGTTGCAGCCGTCGCCCGCGGGGCACGTCTGCCCATCGGCGCACGGACTTCCGTCGGGAAGCACGCAGCCGCGAGGACCCGTGTCGGGCGGTCCCGCGTCGACGACGCAGCCGAGGAGCGTGCACGCCGCGCGGCCGTCGCTGCCGCACGAGCAGGTGTTGCAGCCGTCGCCCGCGGGGCAGCGCTGGCCGACGGCACACGTTCCGCCGCCGGGCAGCGGACACGTCACGACCGCGGCGTCCCCTGCGGGAGCGTCGGTGGCGGGCACGTCCGCGGGCGGCGACACGATGTAGATCCGGGAGCCGCAGCCCGCGGCGACGACGCCGAGGCAGGCCGCCAGCGTGCGAACGAGTGCGCTCTTCATGCGCGCGAGTGTAGACCCGCCCCGGTCAGCCGCGGAGCCACTCGGTGCCGAGGAACGTGAGCGCGCCAGCCAGGTAGCCCGCGAGCGCCGGCAGCGAGAGGTTGCGCAGGTACCAGCCGAAGGTGATGCGCTGCAGCCCCATCACCGCGACGCCGGCCGCCGAGCCGATGACGAGGATGCTCCCGCCGGTGCCCGCGCAGTACGCGAGGAAGACCCAGAAGCGGTGGTCCATGGGGAACTGGGCGTGGCCGTACATGCCGCGCGCGGCGGCGACGAGGGGCACGTTGTCGACCACCGCCGACGCGAGGCCGATGCAGAGCGTGACGACGTCGGGGCTGCCGATGTGCGCGTCGAGAAAGCGCGCGAGGCGGGCGAGGGCGCCGTCGCTGGCGAGCGCACCCACCGCGAGCAGGATGCCCAGGAAGAACAGCACGCTGGGCGCGTCGATGCGCTGCAGGGCGCCGGCGATGGAGAGCGCGCTGCGACGATCGGGGTCCTCGTGCTTGTGGAGCAGGTCGGTGACGGCGCCGAGGGCCCCGAGCGCGAGCAGCACGCCGAGCACCGGCGGAAGGTGCGTGAGCGCCCGGAACGCCGGCACGAGGACGAGCCCGGCGACGCCGACGACGAGCACCGTCGCGCGCTCGCGGGGTGTCGTCAGCCGCGGCGTTGCCTGCGGCGTGGGGTCGTCGTGAGGGGCCCCCGTCGTCGGTTCGCTCGGCAGCGTCGTGGCGAAACGGTCGCCGTGGAGCCGTCGCGCGATCCAGAGCACGGGCACCGCGAGGCTCACGAGCGAGGGGACGAAGAGCCTTCGCACGACGCCGAGCGCCGAGACC
>CAIMWA010000083.1 GCA_903845045.1 uncultured delta proteobacterium
CCGCAAGCGCCAGCAGTTCTGGTCGTACTGCGGGCTCGGGCTCGTGATGCGCTCGTCGTCCGATTGGGTGAAGAACGACAGCGGCACGTGGGCGCGGGCGACAATCAACAAGACCCGCGGACTCAATTTCAATCACAACCACATGCTCAAGCAGGTGTTCAAGGGAGCCGCGACGACCATCATCACACAGCTTCCAGAGCACCCGCTGCGCGCGGATTACCAGCGCATGCTCGACGCTGGAACGAAGCCCAACCTCGCGAAGGTGACGCTCGCGCGAAAGGTCGCGTCGATCGTGCTCGCGATGTGGAAACACCAGGAGGGATACGACACGGTCAAGCACAGCAAGCCGTCGTCATAGCTTGTCTCGATGAGTGGGAGGCAACGGCCCGACAAGACAGCAGGGACGGATCACGCGACACTCGAGAGACGAGTCGGAATCGGAGGAGAGCATCCATTGGACTTCTGGACGAAGAGCGCGCCGGATCGACGCAGAGGGCACGCTCGACAGTCCCCACTGATAGGCTATGCCCCTCCGGAGAACCGAATGAAGCCATGGCACTTCGATGCCCTGATAGAAGGATGGTTCCCGCATTTGCGAGAGAACGAGACGGCTTTGAAGTCCAGAGAGTGGTGATCCACGACCGAGTCGCGAAGGACCGAGCGCCGCGAGCTGTCGCCAGCCACCTCGACTGGGACAGTCCGATCCGGGGAGCGATCACCCGGACCCGCGTGCCGAGACCGGAGGTGGACGCCCGATGCCAAAACAGCGTGGCCGGGTGGATCGGCGAAGTGTGTCTTGACATCGCCTTCCATAGAAGGGCATCCAATGCGTCCAGCGAATCCGGGAGTTGACAGAACACTCACACCACGAAGCCCCTCGGCCCGCTGACGCGCGTCATGTCCCCCTCGGGAGCCCTCGACGGGCACCACGCTGGCCAGCGCGCCTCGCAGCACCCGCAGCGGACCGCAAGCTGTCGAAATATCGGAAGACTGTAGGGCCGCGACGGCGTCTGGCAGCGACCGTGAGACGTCGCCGACAGCGCGCCGCCTGACGTTGCGGATGGCCTCGACGCAAGGGACGCCCTCGCTACCGCCAAACGTCTCGCCCTGCTCCAGGCGTCGCTGGGTCGCTCGGTGAGCGTCGTTGACTCCGGCGTTCAAAGTAGCGATCACCGAGGGCACGTCGACCTGGGGCGCCGGCGGCGAGGGCGATGGTGTCGGCGGAGGAATGACGGGCGAAGCGAGTTGGACAGCCGCTTGGCACACGCAAGTGCCAAAGGTCCCGTCCGACTGGCAGACTTGGGCGCCGGCGGGTCCGCTTGCGCACGGGCACGAGGCCGACACTCCAGGAATACATGCCGGTGGTCGATCCTTGCAGGCGTGCAGCGAGCCGATAATCCACATGGCAAGGATCAGATCTCGCCGAAGTCCGCGATTGCTCCGCGGATTGGCCGCGTTCGCGTGTCGGACCGGCACATCGGATCGTCGTGAACTACCTCCGACGGACCTCACGGGCTGCCCGGGAGCCCGGTCTCGTCGAGCGACGTACCGCACTGCTGCAAGCATCGTCCGTAGATCTCCTCGAAACCGGCGCAACCGTCTTCGCAGTGGGCCATGCTGGTCTGGTAGGCGGAAGCGCAGGGAGTGATGCATCGAGCCTGCGTAATGCTCGTGGCAAACTCCGCAGGGCAGTCGGCGGCGAGCTCCCCTTGTTGCAGGAAGATGTGCCCGGCACCTCCATCGGCTACGCGGACGAGAAAGAGTCTCGCCCCGTTGCGGAAATTTCGATCGACACTGACGACGCCCACAGGGGCGTCCGCGGTGTATTCCGGCCCAACGCTTTCATTGGTCGCGCTCGGACGCAGGTGGAACCTCCCGGTGGGTTGCGCCGTGCAACGGACGTCTGGGTATGCCGCGAAACGATTCATCGCCCCTCCGCCGGGCGTCGTCGGATTGACGGGCGCCGGTGGAGCAGCCGTCGGCGGAGGAATCGGAGCTTGCACCGTCGGCGCGGTGATGGCCGCGGGCGCCGCCGCACACGCGCAGGCTCCAAAAGTACCACCGGCGGAGCACGTTTGGACGCCGGCGGCCCCACCCGGACACGCGCACGATGCCGAGACCCCCGGCACACAACCGGGAGTGTCCCGGCGACAAGCAAGGCCGGGAATCGCCATCGCCACGGCGACGGCCACGAACCTGACGAGTTCGAATGTTTTCATGTCGATGGCTTCGCCGCGTGAGAGGAGATGATCGTGGACGAGCACCTACCCGCCCCGTCCGGGGATGAGACTCCGGCATCCACCTCGGTGTCAACCCCGCCCCGTTTCAGTAGTTTGGAAGCTCAGTTGCGTCCACGTCCGGAGGGTCGAGCGTAGATCTGATCGCGCCGCGGACTGTGACGGCGACCGACGCGACACCCCTCGTCGGTCATGGCCCGGGTGCTTCGCGGGCGGAGCACTGAAATATGAGAAGAGATACCTTGTGGATGCCGGCGCATAGGAAGTGCAATACGTCAAGCGAGTCGGCGAGGCGACAGAACATGCCTTGTACGAAGCCCCGCGGCCCGCTGACGTCCGTCAGCCCCCGCGCCGAGGCCCCCGTCATCGCCACGCTGGCGCCGCG
>CAIMWA010000084.1 GCA_903845045.1 uncultured delta proteobacterium
GTCGACGAACGGAGAACTCCGCGCGCACCGCAGGAAAACGGCGCGTTCCGACGGCGGAGTGTCTACGTCGGCGCCGGGGCGTGTCAACGACCGAAGTCCGGCGCCCTGCCGCTGCGGACGCGAGGCGATTCTGCTAGGAGCCTCGACGTCGGGGAGGCCGGTCGGCGCATGCGGAGCAGAGCACGAGGGGCGCCGGGGTCGGCGGGGCAGGGGCGGTGAAGGCGTCGGCGAGGGCCCTCGCGCTGGCGGCGGCGCTGGTTCCGTCGGTGCTCGCGCCGCTCCTCGCGGCCGTCGAGGGCCCCGAATATCTTGGCCCCGTCGCGGGGATCTCGGTGGTCTGCATGGCGGCCGTGGCGTGGGCGCTGCGCACCGGGCGATCCTCCCCGCTGGCGCCCTTCGCCGAGGCTGCGGAGCGCGTGGCCCGGGGCGAGCGCGGGGTGCAGGTCGACGCCGAGGCCGCGACCCCCGAGGGCCAGCGCCTGGCGGCGGCCTTCAACCGCATGACCGAGGCCCTCGCCGAGGCCGAGAAGCGCTCCCGGCGGGCCGAGCGCCTCGCGGCCTGGCGCGACATCGCCCGGCAGATGGCGCACGAGATCAAGAACCCCCTCACGCCCATCCGCCTCGCGGTGGAGAACCTCCGCAAGGCGCGCTCCAGGGATCCGGCGCTGTTCGAGGAGCTCTTCGACGAGGAGACGTCCATCGTCCTCGAGGAGGTCGAGCGCCTGCGCCGGCTCCTCGACGCCTTCTCGACCTTCGCGCGGATGCCGCGACCGAAGCCGGGCCCGGTCGACGTGCGCGAGCTGCTGCAGCACGCCGCGGACCTTCATCGAACGTCGGGGTGCGCCGTGCGCGTCGAGGCCGCCGAGGGGCTCCCGGTGCTCCGCGCCGACCGCGACCAGCTCGCGCAGGTGCTCTTGAACCTCGTCGCCAACGCCGTGCTCGCGGCCACCGAGCGCGCGGCGCAGGACCCCACCCGGGGCGCGGCGTGGGTGCGGCTGGCGGCGGTCCATGGCGGCGCGCGCACGCTGCGAATCTCCGTGGCCGACAGCGGCGCGGGCATCGACGCGTCGGTGCTCTCGAGGCTCTACGAGCCCTACGTCACGACCCGGCAGGGGAGCGGCGGCACGGGCCTCGGCCTCGCCATCGCCTACCGCATCGTCACCGAGCACCAGGGGACCATGGGCGTCGACACGGGGCCCGACGGCACCACCTTCACCCTCGAGCTCCCGCTGGCAGGTCCTACCACCACGCTCGGCGATTCCACCCTCGGGTGATTGGTGTACCATGCCGCTCCCGCCGGGACGGCGGGACCCTGAAGGAGACCGAAGCCGTGGCGAGGTTCATCGACGAATTGAAGCGGACCCATTCCTGCGGAGCGCTGCGCGGAGCGGACGTCGGCAAGGAGGTCGTGCTGTTCGGCTGGGTGCAGTACACCCGCGATTTCGGCGGTTTTCGCTTCGTCGACATCCGCGACCGCGACGGGCTCACGCAGGTGGTCTTCCACCCCGACGTCGACGCCGCGGCCTACGCCGTGGCCAACCAGATGCGCAGCGAGTTCGTCATCGGCGTGCGCGGCATCGTGCGCGACCGCGGGATGCAGTTCTCGAAGAAGAAGGGCGAGATGGTCTCGGCGCACAACCCGGCGCTCGCCACCGGCGAGATCGAGGTGCTCGCGCACGAGGCCGTGGTCTTCAACCGCTCGGAGACCCCCCCCTTCGAGATCGAGGACGACACCAAGACCGGCGAGGACAAGCGCCTCGCGTACCGCTACCTCGACCTGCGCCGGCCGAAGCTCCAGCACGTGCTGCGCACCCGCTCGAAGATGAACCAGACGGCGCGGAACTTCCTGTACTCGCAGGGGTTCCTGGAGCTCGAGACGCCGGTGCTGGTGAAGTACACGCCGGGCGGGGCGCGCAACTTCCTCGTGCCGTCGCGCATCCACGCCGGGAAGTTCTATGCGCTCGCCGAGAGCCCGCAGCTCTTCAAGCAGCTCTACATGGTCGCCGGCTTCGATAAGTACTTCCAGATCACCCGCTGCTTCCGCGACGAGGACCTGCGCATCGACCGGCAGCCGGAGTTCACGCAGGTCGACATCGAGATGTCCTTCGTGACGCAGGAGGACATCTTCGCCATCGTCGAGGGGCTGCTCTTCGCGGTCTGGGAGGTCAGCTTCGGCACGAGCCTCCGGGACCGGTACCCCGACGGGCACTTCCCCCGGATGCGCTTCGACGAGTCGATGGAGAAGTACGGCAACGACAAGCCGGACCTCCGCTTCGGCATGCAGCACACGGACCTCACGCGGCTCGTCGTCGAGCACGGCGGCGGCGGCGTTCCGATGCTGGCGGAGATCGCGGACGCCTACCGCGCGGGCGAGGATCGCTTCGAGGTTCCGCGGCGCATCGTGAAGGCGATGGTGGTGCCGGCGACGTCGACGCTCTCCCGCGCCGAGGTCGACAAGCTCGAGGAGTTCTGCAAGGGCATGGGCGCCAAGGGCCTCGCCCGGGCCCGCCTCGCCGACGACGGCACGTGGACGCAGTCGCCCCTCGCGAAGGCGGCCACGCCGGAGTTCCGCGCCGCGGTGAACGCCGCGACGGGCGCCAAGGCCGGCGACCTGCTGCTCTTCCAGTTCGGTGACACGGCCATGGTGCACACCGTCATGGCGAACCTCCGGCTGCACCTCGGTCGCAAGCTCGGGTTCATCCCCGAGTACGGCACCAAGGACGACTGGCGGTTCCTGTGGGTCGTGGACCCGCCGCTCTTCGAGTACGACGAGAAGGAGAACCGCTGGGCCGCCGCGCACCACGCCTTCACCCGTCCCCACGACGACTGCGTGCAGTACCTCGAGAGCGACCCCGGGCGCGTGCTCTGCCACCGCTACGACCTCGTGCTCAACGGCTTCGAGATCGCCGGCGGATCGGTGCGCCTCCACGACCCCGAGGTGCAGGCCAAGGTGTTCCGCTCGCTCGGCATCTCCGACGACGAGGCGCGCGCGAAGTTCGGGTTCCTGCTCGACGCGCTTCGCTACGGAGCGCCCCCGCACGGCGGCATCGCCGTGGGCTGGGACCGCGTCGTGATGCTGTTCTCGGGCGCCGAGAGCATCCGCGACGTCGTGGCCTACCCGAAGACGCAGAAGGCGACGGACCTCATGACCGACGCCCCCAACGCCGTGGCACCCGCGCAGCTCGCCGAGCTGCACGTGCGCGTCGTCGAAGAGTCCTGATCAGTTCAGCTCGACGCCGGTGGCGTCCAGCTCGAGGCGCGCCACCGGCTGCCCGGTGGCCTCCGCCGCCTCTTGCTCGCAGTGCCCCGCGGGGTTCGGGTCGATGACCGTGCCCTGCACCACCGCGTGGTGCCCCGAGGCCGTGCGCGGGATGAAGAACGAGTGACCGTGCATGCGGATGTGCACCGTGCGCGACGCGTCGGCGATCTGCATCCAGCAGCCGCGGGCCTGGCACACCGCGCTGACGGTGCCCTCGGTGCGGATCGTGTGGTTCGCGAAGCGCGCCGGTGCGGCGAAGAGCTCGGCGAGGGGCGTCGTCGCCGTCACCGTGACGGGCTCGCCGAGGCGCGTGACGCCGGCGGCAGCCATCGTGGGAGCCGGTCCTGCCGGGGCGCCACAGCCCGCGTGCCCTTCGGCCGTCGGGGCGGCGGGGGCCACGGCGACCGGGGCTGCGACGGCCGGGGCCGCGGCGTGCGCCTCGGGCTGCAGCGCGGGAGCTCCCGTGGCCGGCGACGGCGGCTGGCGAAGGCACGAGACGGCGAGGAGGCCCGAGAGCAGCGCGACGGATTTCATGGCCGGGCACGGTACCACGGCGAGGCGAGTCAGTCGCTCGCGACGATCCAGTCCGGGGGCAGCGACGACTCGAACGCGGTGAGCGCGGCGCCGACCCGGGTGGCGTCCAGGCCGTCGAAGGTGATGCGCACGCGAGGCTCGCTGCCCCAGCCGGGATAGCTGCCCACGGCGACGTCGGGGAACGCCGCGACGACGGCGTCGAGGAGCGGCGCGAGGTGGCCCTCGTCGGCGCGGCACTCGACGCTGCGGAGCACGAACGGCGCATCGCCGCCGCGCAGCCGCGGGACGAGACCGGCGAGCTTGTACGCGAAGATCTCGGGCACCCCAGGGAGCACGAAGACGTTGCCGAGCACCATCGTCGGCCAGTCGGGCGACGCGCCGGCCCAGAGCTCGGTGCCGTCGACGACGTCGGCCATGCGGAGGTGGCCCTCGGTGAGGCGCGCGCCGTAGTGCGAACGCAGCTTTCCCTCGACCTCGGCGCTGCGAACGACGGCACGGCCCAGGCCTCGCGCGATGCCCGCGACGGTGACGTCGTCGTGCGTCGGTCCCACACCGCCCGAGGTGAAGACGAAGTCGTGCGTGGCGCGGAGGGCGTTCACCTCGGCAGCGATGGCGTCGACGTCGTCGGGGATCACGACGACGCGGCGCAGAGCGATGCCCAGGGGGCGCAGCGCGACGGCCACCGCGAGGGCGTTGGCTTCGCGCACCTTGCCGCTGAGGATCTCGTTGCCGATGACGAGGACGGCGGCGGTGCGGCTCATCGGCGTCCAGCGTAGGTCCGCCGCGCAGCCCGCCGCAAGCGGAGTAGAGTGCGGGCGATGGACCTGCGCTGGACGGCGGTGGCGGCGATGCTGGCGGCGACGCCCGGCTGCCGGGGCATGCTGGGCGGAGCGCGCGACGCGGGGGCGCCCGACGCGGGACCCACGGGGCCCGTGACCCTGCGCCTTCCGGCGACCCGTGACGGATGGCAGCTCGCGGCGACGCTCTGGTCCGGGGCTCCAGGCGCTCCCACGGGTGCCGTGCTGCTGCTTCACCAGCTCGGGAGCGATCGCGACGAGTGGCGCCCGCTGGTGGAACGTCTGCAGCGCGCGCCGGCGGTGATGGTGCTGGCGCTGGACCTCCGCGGACACGGCGACAGCGTGCAAGGCCCGACCTCGACGCACCAGCGTTGGGAGGAGTTCGGGGACGATGCGACGCGATGGGTCGGGGTCGCCGTCGACGCTGCGGCGGGCCTGCGTCCCCTCGTCGGCGTCGGAGGCGCACGCACGGTCGTCGCCATCGGCTCGAGCCTCGGTGGCAGCGCGGCGTTCGCAGGCCTCGCCTCGGAGCCCCGGGTCGTCGGTCTCGGCTGGGTGTCGCCAGGCCTCGCGTACCGCGGCCTCGACGCCGTGGCTCCGTTGCACGAGTTCGTCAGCGCACCGACCGCAGCGCGGAGGTCGTTGTGGATGATCGCCGCCGAGGGCGATCCGGGCAGCACCGCGGCGATGGCGACGCTGGCCGGGGCGGCAGGGTCCGTCCCCGTCGTGCGAACGGTGGTGGCGGGCTCCGACGCGCACGGCGTCGCGCTGCTGAACGCCGATCCCGCGCGGTGGGACGCGCTCGATCGGTGGGCTCGTGACGCGCTCGGCGTGGCGAGGAGCAGCGCGCGCTGATTTCGTGTTGACAGCCCCGGCGGAGTACCGATACAAGGCTGTTCCTGCTCCGCCGAGGGTGATCTTCGGGGATCGTCTAATGGCAGGACGACGGTTTCTGGCACCGTCTATCAAGGTTCGAATCCTTGTCCCCGAGCAGGTTTCTAAAGGCCCCATCGTCTAACGGTTAGGACATCGGCCTCTCACGTCGGTAATACGGGTTCAAATCCCGTTGGGGTCACACAGGCTGGAATGGAGAGGATTCCAGCCAAGGTTCCGGGTCGAGACGCTTCGGCGTCTCGTACCTTAGGGACCTTTTCCTTTTGTGCCGCGGACCGACGGGGCGCCCAGGGGATCGGGGCGTCCGTCGGGGATCAGTGGCCGTGATGGTGGTGGGCGTGGGGCTCGGCGTGGCCGTGCCCGTGGCCGTGTCCGTGGTGCCCCGTCGGGGCGGGCTCATCTGGAGCTCCCGCGGGGGACCCCGGTGACGCGGCGCCCTCGGCGTCGGCGGACGCGCCTGCGTCGGGGCGGGCCGGCGCGAGGCTGATGTGCTGCTCCGGGATCGCCTCGTGGAACGTGAGCGTGCGGCTCTCGTAGCCCGGCGCGGCGATGCGGAGCGTGTGCGGGCGCCCGTCGGCGGTGAAGGATCGCAGGAGCAACCCCGTGCCGGCGGCGTTGCCGTCGAGCTCGAGCACCGCGGTCGAGGGCTGCACCCGTACGGCGAGGGTGTAGGTGGCCGTCGCCTCAACGGCGGTGCCCGGGAGCGACACCGGAACCGGCGCGTCGGGGTGGAGCACGGTCTGCACGACGGCGCCGCCGGCGACCATCGCCCCGACGAGCACCACGAGGCCGACGAGCACGTACGCGATGCGCGGTCCCTGCTTGGACGGCGCAAGGCGCGGAGCCGGGGGCGGCGGGGTCGTGATGGCGTCTGGCGCGGCCCGCTGCGGGGCGCTCGGGGCCTCGATGCTCTCGGGCGGCGACGACGACGACTTCGGCTGCGTCGCCACGACGGTGTTCTGGGATCCGAGGAGCGCGGCCATGGCGCGGTTCACCGACGGCGTCGTCGGCGGCGCCGAGAGCATCAACGGCGCGGCCGGGATCTCGCTCACGCGCTGCAGTGCGTCGGCCCACACGACGCGCGTCGCCGCGGACGCGAACGGAAGCAGCGCGACGCCGAACTCGCGGGTCGACGCGTACCGGTCCGCCGCCTCGCGCGACAGGGCCCGCATGAACGCCGCCTCGAAGCCCGCCGGGGCATCGGGGACGACGTCGTTGAGCGCGGCGATGGGCTGCGTCGCGATGGCCATGAGGATCTCGAGGAGGCTGCCGCCCTCGAAGAGGCGCTTGCCCGCGATGCACTCCCAGAGGATCACCGCGAGGGTCCACTGGTCGCTGCGCGCGTCGACGTTGCGTGCCTCGCGAGCCTGCTCCGGGGACATGTAGAAAGGCGTTCCCATCAGCGAGTGGGTGCGCGTCATCGAGTGCCGCGCCTCCTGCACCTTCGCGATGCCGAAATCGAGGAGCACGGGCACCACGGCGCCGGTGATCTTGCGTGCGAGGTAGATGTTGTCGGGCTTGAGGTCGCGGTGGATCACCCCGCGCTCGTGCACCACCGCGACGGCGGAGATCACCGGCAGCATCACGTCGAGGGCCGCCGTGAGCGTCATCGGGCCGCGCGCGAGCCGCGCCGCGAGGGTCTCGCCCTCGAGGAATTCCATCGCCAGGAACGGCACGCCGCTCTCGACGCCGACGTCGAGCACCGCGACGATGTTCGGATGCTCGATCTGTGCGACGAGCTCGGCCTCGCGGATGAAGCGCGCGACGGCGTCCTGGTTCGTCGCCATGTCCGGGTGGAGCACCTTCAGCGCGACGCGCTTGTTCAGCGGCGTGCGAAATGCCTCGTAGACGGCTCCAAACGCCCCGACACCGAGGGTTCGGCCGATGCGGTAGTCCCCGAACTTGAAGTCCGGGGGAAGGGTCTGGACCGCCTCCTCCGCACTCGTCTCTTCTTCGTCTTCGTCCACGCTATGCCCAGCCGGAGCGTACCGTGGCACCCCCGCGGCGACGGTGTCAACGACGCAAGAGGCCTCGATTTCAGCGCTGCCGCGTGCGGAGTTGCTCGGTCTGGCACTCCTTGAAGTACCGCGCGCCGCGGTCGGCGGACGCCTCGACCCACGCCGCGCCCACGACGAAGAGCCCTTCCTTCGTGGCCGTGACGTGCACCACGCGCGCGCCGAGCGTGAGCGGCGATCCGCGCAGGTCGACGTCGACGCCGAGCACGGAGCCGGTGTCCGGCGCGGCGGGCACCGACACGCGGCAGCCGCGCACCGACACGTCGACGACGCGCACGAACTCGGTGTAGCGACGCCGCGAATTGCCCCCGACGAGCTCGATGGCCATGGCTGGGAGATCCACCGGCAACCGGTAGTGCTCGCGCTCGTTGATCTCGACCACGTCGCCACGAAACCGCACGACGGCGTTGAACCACCCACGCTCCCGGGCGTCGCCGGCGAGCGCCTGGAGGCGCACCACCGCTCCCGGCACCGCGAAGCGTCCGCGCACGCCCGCGATGGAGAGGCGGCACGGAAACGGCACCGGCGGCGGGTCGGCCTCGCCCGCGGCCATGACGAGCTCCACCTGCGACGCCGTCGGCCGCAGCAGCAGCCGCCGCGCCCGGCCGACCA
>CAIMWA010000085.1 GCA_903845045.1 uncultured delta proteobacterium
GATGCGTCCGCCGACGTGTCCGCCGATACGTCGTACGCCGCGTCCTCCGACGGGTCCTCGGATGCGTCTCCGGCGCACGACGGTGGGGGCCCCGCGATGGCCGGACGGCCGCTGTCCCGCCTCGCCGACCTGCCTGTCGGACAGGCCGAGCTCATCGAGGTCGCCCTTGGCGAGGGTGGGCTCACGGTCGCCTGCGGTGCGCGCGGCGGACCCGTCGTCTTCGACGCGCACGACCCCGCGGCGCCCATCGCCTACCCGGCGACGAAGACCCTGTTCGCGGGTCGGGACTACTTCCGCTGCTCGCACGTCGCGGTCGCCGGATCCATGGCGTATGTGTCGTTCCGGGCAGACTCGACGATGCCGTCTTACCTCGCGGCGGTGGAGCTCTCGAACATGCCCGCCGTCGTCGCGGCGTACCCGGCGCCGGCCGGCAAGGTCTTCGAGTCCGTCCTGGCGCTGGGCGATCTTGCGGTCGTCGCGATGCACCGCGACGGGATCGGGGTCTTCGCACGCGACGGTGGCTCGTTCACGCCGAGAGCGACGCTCGGCGGACTGGTCAACGCCCAGGGCCTCGCGCTCGTCGGCGATGTGCTCTACGTCGCCGACGGTGAGGGCGGCCTCGCGCTCGTCGACGTGAGCGATCCCGCGGCGCCGCGGGCCGTCGGACGGCTCGCGACCGGAGGCATCGCGCAGACCGTCGCCGTGGATCCGGTCAGCCACACCGCGTACGTGAGCGCTGGCAGCGCGGGCATCGTCATCGCCGACGTCACGCACCCCGCGGCACCGATGCTGATGGGTCGCGTCCCGACGCAGGGCGCGGTCAACCAGATCGTCGTCGCCGACGGGCGGCTCTACGTCGCGGCCTGGAGCGACGTGCGGGTGTATGCGCTCGACGACCCGGGGCAGCCCTCGCTCGTCGGCGTCGCGCGCCCGTCGCACGGCGACCAGCTCGCGCGCGTGATGGGGGTCGCCGCGCGCGGTGACGTCGTCGCCGTCGCCGACTGGGACCACTTTGAAACCTGGCGCTTCCATGCGGGCTTCGCAGCCCCGTACATCGAGGCATCGGCGGAGCCCGTGCTCCTCGGTCGCGTCGCCGCGGACACGTCTGCCAGCGCCGTCATCGTCGTCGAGAACCTCGGGCGGTCGCCGCTCGCACACGCCACCGTGAGCGCCTCGGACCCTGCGTTCTCCGTCGCGGACACGGAGTTCGCCCTCGCCCCGGGCGAGAGCCGCGAGGTGCGCGTGCAGTACCACGCGGCCAACGAGGAGCAGCGCGGCGCGACGCTCACGTTCCACGCCAACGACGCCGACGCCGACGACGTGTCCGTCGCGCTGTCGGTGAACGCTTCGAACGTGACGGTGGGCGACCCGGCGCCGCCCGAGGTCGTCCGGCTCGCCGACGGGACCGAGTGGCGTCTCGCCGATCAGCGTGGCCATGTGGTGCTGCTGGCCTACTTCACGACCTGGTGCCCGGTGTGCGGCCTCGAGATGCCGGACCTCGAGGCGAACGTCTGGGCCCGGTACCGGGCGCGCGGCCTGGTCATGCTGGGCGTCGATCCGCCGCTGTCGTCGGTTCGTGCGCCGGACACGGCCGACGACGTCGCCGCGTTCGCACGCCACGCCGCGGTCACCTTCCCGCTCGGCGTCTCGACCACCACGGTCTACGACACCCTGCGCACGGCGAGTCGCGACTTGACCGCGCCGTTTCCGCTCATCGCTGTGATCGACCCGATGGGGAAGCTCACGTACATCGGCACCACCATCGACGACGCGCGCCTGACGGCCGCCCTCGACGAAGCGCTGGCGGTGAGCCCGTGACACCCCGCACGACAGGCCTTCTCGCCGTTCTCCTCGCGATCGCGCTTCCGGCCTGCATGGGCGACGTCGACTCCGTCGTCGGCGCCGGCATCGTGCCGCCCGCGTCGTCGGTGGCGAGCGATCCTGCGCCGCGCTGCGCGGCCGGGTCGGTGTGGATCGGCACGCTCGAAGGCCGCCTGGTCGACCAGAACGATGCGCCCCTCGCCGGCGAGCGGGTGGGTCTGTGCGGCTCGGTCTGTCTGGGCGCGACCACCCGCTCCGACGGTCGCTTCTCGGTGCACGCCAACCTCTGTTTTCCGGCGACGGCGGCCTATCCGGGCGGCGGCGTCTTCGACGTCTACGGGCTCGGCTACCACGCCGACGTCTCCATCGATTTCAATCCCGACCATCACGCGGTCGAGGACCAAATCACCCTCGGCGACGTGCGCGTCCCGGCGCTCTTCACCGCACCGTCGGTGCCGGTGCCCGGCCTGACCGATGAAGCGCAACATCTCGTGCTCCAGGACGGGTTCTCGCTCTCGATCACGCCTGGCAATCTCTCCCTTCCGTTCGAGGCGTTGGAGCGAGTGAGCGCGGTGCGTGTGGCGCGCGCCGACCTGCCTCCGTTCGTCGAACGGTCCGCATCCGGGCTCGGCGCCATGTACGCGCTCACCCCGGCGGGCGCGCGCTGCACGGCTCCGTCGGCGGTGAAGATCCCGAACGAGAACGGCCTCGCGCCAGGCACCGCGGTGGAGATCGTGATGCTCGGCGATCCCCGGGTCGACGACATGGTGCAGCCTGGAACGCTCGGCGTGGTCGACACGGGTCACGTGACGCCCGATGGTCACGCCGTGGTCGCCGATCACGGCCTGCCGTTCCTCGGCTGGGTCGGCTACCGCTTGCCGGGTCCGCAGCTCGCGCGGTAATCGGCCAGGTCCATCGGGACATCGCCGTTTCGGTGCGGTCCCTGTCCGCGTCGACGACCGCCACGCTGGCGTGTCCTACATCGCGTGGTCCGGAAACGAGCGCCCCGGTCCCCAGATGATCCGCACTGCGCCGTCGGCGCCGTACGGCCCATAGCCCGCGCCCCCACCGCCGAAGTCTCCGCCAGGGCCGCCAGCGCTGTGGCTGCCACCACCGGGGCTCCCGCTGGAGCCGCCGCCGCCCGGACCCGCATAGCCGCCCGCGCAGACGCTGTCTCCCGCCGCTCCGTCGGCGCCGATGCCGTTCAGACCGACGCCGCCGCCCGAGGCGCCGCCACACGACGTCCCGCTGCAACCGCCGCCTCCACCGCCGCCGCCGCCCGCGCCGGCCGTCGGATCGGTCGGGCATCCGATCGCGGCACCGCTTCCCCCATGGCCGCCGTTCCCGGCATACCCGGCCGCGCCGCCGCCGCCACCGGGACTTCCTCCCGCGGAGCCGCCCGCGCCGCCGGTGAAGCACGTCGCGCCGGAGCCACCACCGCCGCCGCCCGCAGCACCGGGAAGGGTCCCGAGGCTGGCGTTGGCTCCCGCGAACGCCGTGATGCCTTGGAAGGAGGTGTTCGACGCATCTCGGCTCTCCATCGCATGAAGGCCCACGTTCACCGGAAGGCTGTCGCCAGGGGTGACGGGAATGTCGTTGCGATAGCAGAGACCACCGCCGCCGCCACCGCCACTCGGGTAGGTCGAGGCCGTCAGCGAGCCGCCAGGGCCGACGAGCACCACCGAGATGGACGTCACGCCGGCCGGGACGACGAAGGTCCCGCTCGCGGTGAACGTCTGCGAGCCGGCTGGTCCGCTGAGACAGCTCGATGCGTCGCAGCCGGTATCGGGAGGAGGCGCAGCGTCGGTGACGGGCGTTCCCGAGTCCCTAGGACCAGTGTCCGAAGAGAGCGCGTCGACGGGCACCGGAACATCGGCGGTCGCCACGTCTCGCGCCGTCACGACATCGGCGGGCGTCATCGCATCGGCTCGTGAACCGACATCGGAGTTGCCGTTGGAGCCACACCCGGTTGCGAATGCGAGCGCGACGCCGAGAAACCGAGGCCATGTCCCCATGACGCCGATCATGGGCTCTTCCGGCTCGCGCTGCAATGCGGGGGCAGCTGCTTCGCCGGCCGGCGCCGGTGTCTACCGCACCGAACAGCGATCGCCGGTGAGCCCGCCGGGGCCACCGAGGTACGTGAGGGTGTGTGTTCCTTCGGTGAAGACGAGGTCGGGGTAGCCGTCGGCGTTGGGGTCCGCGATGGACGCGACGGCGGCAGCACCACCGGTCCACGCGGCGCACGGCGGTAGCGGCGTCGACGTCTCGAGCGACGCCGCGGCGCCGCCGTACGCAACCCGCGGCGTGATCGGGAGACCGTACACCGAGACAAATCCGCGGAAGACGAGGTCGCTCGATCCATCGCCGTCGAAGTCGGCCACGTCGCGGACCAACAACCCGAGGTCCGTCGTGACGTCGCCCGTTGGCGAGGTGCCTCCGGTGCCGAACACCTCGACGAGACGGCTCACGGTGGGGGGCTCGATGAACACGACGTCGGCGTAGCCGTCGCTGTTTCGGTCGCCCGCAGCCAGCATCGTCGTCGTCTCCGCCGCCGACCAGTACTCCGAAGCATCGACCGGTGCCGCCCCATCGGCAGCGCCGCGCACCAGCCGGAACAACTCGGTGGAATCGATGCCTTCGTGATTCACCCACGCCATCAGGTCGACGAAGCCGTCGCCATCGACATCCCCGGCGGTCCCGGCGCAGCCGCCGGGCACCGAGGCGTAGTGCCCGTACGACGTGACCGGAATCTGGCGGTCCGCTGGCGCAGCGTGACCGGGTGCCGCGCCGAAGTGCACGATGATCATCGCGCCCGCGTCGTACCAGACCCCCAACGGATCGCTCAGGTGCGAGTAGGGCACGCTCGTGCACGTGTCCTCGATGCCGTCGCCGTTGAAGTCGGGGAGCGTCGCCGATGCGCTGGGCGCCTCGGTATCCGAGGTTCCAAGGATGAACTCCCAAGTCGGTCCCGTCGACGCATCGACCGCACCCGCGCGCACCGCATGCAGGCGCCAGAAGTGCGCGCCGGGCGCGAGCGCCATCGTCAGGCGCAGCGAGTTGCCGGTGACGCGCTCCGATTGCTCGACGTGCCCGCACGGGCGGTCGCTGCAGATCTCGAGCTGCACCGCGTCGACGCCCGCCGCGCGCTGCCACCGAAAGAGCGGGCGTCGGGAGTTGAGAGCGAGGCCCGAGAGCGGCGCGATGGTGCGCACCGGAGTCGCAACGCACGCCCCTCCGTTGCAGAGCGTTCCCGACGCGCACGCGTGACCGCACGCTCCGCAGTTCAAGTTGTCGTAGCCGACCGGCGTGTCGCAGGTTTCGCCGCCCGCGCCGCACGCCGCGAGTCCGGGACGGCATGCAGGAACGCAGTGCCCCGCGACGCACGCGACGGAGGTCGCCCCGTCAAGCGTGCACGCGCGGTCGCATGCGCCGCAATTCGCCCGATCCGTCGAGAGATCGACGCAGCCGGAGGCGCAGTGCGCCCGGTCGTGCGTGCAGGGATTCGTCGTGCACGCGCCCTCGACGCAGTACTGGTCCGCCGCGCACGTATGTCCGCAGGCGCCGCAATGGCTCCAACTGAACGCGATGTCGTAACAGCCGCCGGCGCAGAGCGTGGAACCCGGCGGGCACGAGCATGTTCCGGCGTCGCAGCTCGCGCCGCTCGCGCACACGACTCCGCAGGCACCGCAGTTCATCGGATCGCGCTCGACGGGCAGGCACGTCCCGTTGCACCACGCGGCGCCCTTCTCGCAAACCGACACGCACGCGCCTCGCTGGCATACCTGCCCGGCAGCACAGGACCCATCGCACGTTCCGCAGTTCGATGAGTCCGCGAGGAGGTCGGCGCAACGCCCCGTGTTCCCGCAGTACACGCGGCCCGGACCGCACGCCAAGGGAACGTCGGCGCTCACCGCCGCATCGCCGCCGACGCAGAAGCAAGGTTCCCACTCCCCGGTGTACGCGCAGACCTGCGTTCCGCTGCGGCCGTCGGCGCAAGCGCAGGCGCGCCCCTGGTTGACGGCGCATCCGGCGTCGCCGGCGTCGCCGGGCATCGAGGGCTGCGCGACGCATGCGGCGAGCAAAGCGCCCAGCGCCATGGCGAAGGTCTTCATGCGCCACGTGAGTGTCGCCGACGGGGACTCGGCATTCAACTCAGGGGCTCAGCATGGGCCCCTGACGCGGGGAACCGTCGAGCGCGGGGTGCCCCGGCGGGTAAACCCGCGGGCAACCGTCTGCAAGGCTCGCCGACGCGAGCCTGCCAGATGCCGAGCCTCGCAACGCGAGGCTTGCCGAAGGTAGCCATGCCCATTTCATGGGCCGGGCGAACGGC
>CAIMWA010000086.1 GCA_903845045.1 uncultured delta proteobacterium
CCTGGTCCGCGGGATCGCGGACGTCGCGCGGGTGCGGACCACGTGGTTCGTCGACCCGTGGGGCGTGGTGTTCATCCTGGTCGAGACGAGCCGGCCCGAGCGACCCTACTTCGCACAATGGGGCTGAAGCCGACCGTCGGGATCATCGGCGCCGGCGCTGGCGGTATCGCGATGGGAATCCAGCTGGCCGATGGCGGATACGACTTCGAAATCTTCGATCGCGCCGACGGATTCGGTGGGACGTGGCGGCACAACACCTTTCCGGGTGCGGCGTGCGACGTCCCGTCGCACCTGTACTCGTATTCCTTCGCGCCCAACCCTCGGTGGAGCAAGACCTACGCGAACCAGCCCGAGATCCTCGCCTATCTGGAAAAAGTCGCCGCCGATCACGGGCTGGGCGAGCACCTGCGGCCCCGGACCGCGATCACCTCGGCCCGCTGGTCGGACGCGCGGCGGCGCTGGACGCTCGAATGCGACGACGGCCGGCGCTACGAGTTCGACGTCGTGGTCAGCGCCGTCGGGATGCTCGACGTGCCCTACACGCCCGACATCCCGGGGGCGTCGCGATTCCGTGGCCGCCAGTTCCATTCTGCGCGTTGGGATCACAGCAGATCGACGGCGGGGGAGCGGGTCGCGTGCATCGGCACGGGCGCCAGCGCGGTGCAGTACGTGCCCGCAATCGCACCGGATGCCGCGCATCTGACGGTGTTCCAGCGGACCCCGATCTGGATCGCGCCCCGCTTCGATGTCCCGTTCACGCCTGAGCAGCAGGACTTGTTCGAACGCGAGCCGGCCGCGGCGGCGGCGTTGCGCGACGAGATCTTCGAGGCCTACGAGGCGTCGAGCTTCGACGTCGACGCCGCGCAGACCCGCGAGGCGACCGAACTCGCCCGTAGTTACTTGCAACGCAAGGTGCCCGACCCCGTTCTGCGCGCGAAGCTGACGCCGGACTACCCCGCCGGCTGCAAACGGCCCCTGATGTCGCGCGACTGGTATCCCACGTTCGCCCTGCCCAACGTCACCCTGGAAACGACCCCCATCGCCGAGCTGACCGAACACGGCGTGCGCACGGTCGACGGCGTCGAGCACCGCGTCGACACCGTCATCTACGGCACCGGGTTCACCGCCGCCGACTACCTCGCGAGCATCGACGTCTACGGAACCGGCGGCCGTCAGCTCCGCGACGAGTGGAGTGCTGGTGCGGAGGCCTACCTCGGCACGCTGGTCGCCGGGTATCCGAATTTCTTCGTGCTGTACGGCCCGAATACGAACGGGGTCAATTCGATTCTGTACATCCACGAGGCGCAAACGACGTTCGTCCGCCACATCCTCGACGTCATGGACGGCCGGGGTGCGCGCACGGTCGAGGTGACTCCCGAGGCGCAGCGTCGCTACAACGACGAGATCCAGGCCGCCATGGAGGGCAAGGTGTGGCTCGCCTGCACCAACTACTTCCGCCATCCCAGCGGCAAGGTCGTCACCCAGTTGCCCTACAGCGGGCGGACGTTCTTCGAACGCACCCGC
>CAIMWA010000087.1 GCA_903845045.1 uncultured delta proteobacterium
CGCAGCTCAACCTCTACTGGCACCAGCGCAGCGACGACGACCCCGCCAACCAGTGGATCCGCGCGCAGCTTCGGCGGCTCTCGCTGGACCGGGCGCGCTGAGGCAGTGGAGCGGCTTCGTGACCTCGGCGTGACCGGCGCGTGACACGACCCTCCCTCGCGGTCGATGATCGCGGCATGAGACTCGACCGCTGCTCCTTCGCGCTCGCCCCGCTGGTGCTCGCCGCGTGCGGAGGCGACGCGACGCCGTCCTTCGTCGACCCCGCTCCCGCCGCGCGGACGAACATCCGTCACGTCGTCATCGTCGTGCAGGAGAACCACACCTTCGACGCGTCCTTCGGGCGGTACTGCACCGCGGCGCCGGGGTCGAACCCCACGTGCACCACCGGTCCGGCCTGCTGTGAAGCCGTGCCCGACCACGAGCCCGGGGGCGCTTCGCCGCTGGTGCTCGACGACGCACGCAACGCCGCGTTCGATCCGGACCATCACCGCGACTGCGAGACCGCCGAGGTCCACGGCGGCGCGATGGATCAGTTCGTCACCGGCGCCCCGTGCTCGAAGCCCGGCAACTTCGCCGTCGCGCCGGCCTCGGTGATGGCGGGCTACTACTCGCTGCTGCCGCAGGCAGCGCTGGCCGACCGGTATTTCCAGCCGGAGATCGGCCAGTCGTCGGCGAACGACATGTACTTCGCCATCGCGCGCCACGCCTTCGTCGACAACACCGTCACGCCGATGACCGCGGGCGCGGACTGCAATTACAACATCTCCATCCAGCGCCTCATGGGGCGCACCGTCGCCGACGTGCTGCTCGACGCGGGGTTCACGTTCTCGGTGTACGCCGAGGGCTACGCGGCCACGCTCGCCGCCGCCGCGCAGGACGCCAGCTGTCCCGAGATCCCGCCGGAGTGCCCCGGGGCCACGGGGATCTATCCGTGCATCTATGCGAACAGCGACGTGCCCTTTCAGTACTACGGCCGCTTCGCGGACAACCCGACGTACAATCGCGACTTCGCACAGTTCGCGCGGGACCTTCGCGGGACGCTGCCGAACGTCTCGTTCATTCGCGGGTACGGGTTCCACAGCGAACATCCGGGGTCGGGCACGCGCATCACCGACGGGGCGAACTTCGTGACGGGCATCGTGAACGCGGTGCAGGCCTCGCAGTACGCCTCGTCGACCTTGGTGCTGGTGACCTGGGACGAGGGCGGCGGGTTCTTCGATCACGTCTCGCCCCCGGCGACGAACACCGTCGACATGCAGCCCTATGGGACGCGCGTGCCGATGATCGCGCTGGGCCGCTTCGCGCGGCGCAACGTCGTGTCGCACGTGACCCTGGAGCACTCGTCCATCGTGCGGTTCCTGGAGTTCAACTACACGGGCATGACGGGCCAGCTCGGCGCCCGCGACGCCGTCGTGAACAACCTCGGAAGCCTCCTCGATGCGGCACAGACCGGCGTCGCCGTGCCGAACTGATCCCGGAAGCGTTCGACGCTCGCTACGCCCGTCGCCAGAGCGCCCGCAGCCCGTCGGGAAGCGCGTCGAGATCCGGTGCCGTGGCGATGGCTCCCGCGGCGGCGAGCACCTCGGGACGCTCCACGGTGGTCACGCCGCACGCGACCATCCCCGCCGACACGGCAGCCCGGACGCCGAGGTGCGCGTCCTCGAAGACCAGCACGTCCCGGGGTTCGATGCCGAGGCGCGATGCGCCCAGCAGAAAGAGGTCCGGCGCGGGTTTGCCGCGGGTGACCTCCTCCGCGCCGACGATCACCCGAAAGCGGTCGCGCAGCCCCAGGCGGTCGAGCACGAAGTCGCGGTTGGGCCGGGGCGCGGCGCTCGCGATGCCCACCACCACCCCGTGCGCGGCGAGGTCGTCGAGCAATGCCACCGCTCCGCGCAGCGGCGCGACGTGCGGACCATAGAGCTCCCGATAGAGCGCCTCCTTGGCGTCGGCGAGGGTGCTCAACTCTGCCGGCGCGACGGGCCGACCGAGCAACGCCGGAAGGATCTCGGCGTTCGTGCGACCCGCGAAGTCCCGCATGACCTCGGCGGCGGTGATCGCGCGGCCAAGCGCGCGGGCCGTCTCGATCCACGCCTCGATGTGGAACGGCATGTTGTCGACGAGCGTTCCGTCGAGGTCGAAGAGCACGGCGCGGATCGAGGGAGGGCTCACGGCGGCGCACCATAGCCCCGCGCGGAACCTCCGCCACACGACCCCGTTGACAGACGAGCCAGTTCCCGATATTCCTGATTTTTGCTGGGTTCGGTGGTCCCCACCAGGCTTTCGTTGGGATCGATGGTAGATCCCGGATGGGCTGGAGGGACCACCGTTCGAGCCGCGCGCGGTGCGTGGCTGACAGGAGATCGGTCGATGAAGTTCCTTGGTATCGTGAGTGTTCTCTCCACAACGGCGTTGGTCGCCGCCTGCGACGGTTCGTCGGTGCTTCCTGGGACCGATGCCGGTGCCACTGCGGACACCGGCGCCGTCGTCGATGTGCAGGTGACCGATCGGCCGGCGGTGACGGACACGCCGGCGGCGACGGACACCCCGGTGGCGACGGACACCCCCGTGGTGACCGATGGCGGAGCGACGGATTCGGGCTCGACCTGCACGCCGGCGATGGCGGCCTACACCGCCCCGGCCGGCAGCGCGTCGGGCTGGGACTACGAGATGCACGGCGGCGATTGGCCCGCGATGACGTTCAACATCGACGGCGGCCTTCGCACCTGCGACGTCGACGCGAGCGCTCCGGCCGACGCGGCGGGCATGTGGACGCAGCAGACCCCGATCGACATCGTCACCACGGCGACGATGGCCGACACCGGACCGGTGCTCACGCTGAACAACTACGCCCGCACGGTTCCGTTCACCATGGTGAACAATGGACACACGCTGCAGGTGAACTACGCCACGACGCGCACCGCCGGCGTCGATCCGTACGTTTCGTTCAACGGAACGAACTACTGGCTCGAGCAGTTCCACACGCACTCGCACTCCGAGCACACGGTGAACGGCACGCGCTACGAGATGGAGATGCACTTCGTCCACTGGTCGGCGCCTCCCGGAGACCCGGCGCGCACGCCGCTCGTCATGGGCGTCCTCTTCGATTCGTCGGCCGCCGGCGCCACGGCGAACACCGAGATCGCGAAGCTCCTCGCGGCGAACCCCGGCGCCGAGATGACCCGCACGGTCTGCTCGCCGGACTCCGTCGACCTCAACGCGCTGCTCCCGTCGAACCGCGCGTACTTCCATTACAGCCCGGGTTCGCTGACGACGCCGCCGTGCACCGCGGGCTTCCACTGGTTCGTGATGCAGAACCCGCTGACGGTGACGGCCGCGCAGGGCACGAGCCACCGCGTGATCATCGCCAACGGACACCCGACGGCGACGTCCGAAGAGGACAACTACCGCGTGACGCAGCCGCTCAACGGCCGCGTGGTCTACACGCACTGATCGACCCCCGCCGCACCGGCGGCGATGGGCCCCGCCGAGGTCGCGGCGCGCCTACGAATTCCCGTCGTCGGATCCCCGGCGCTCAGGTACCGTCGCGGCAAAGCATGAACCGCGAGAACGAGCTCAACGCACGCACGGTGCTCCTGGGGTGTCTCCTGTGCGCGGTGGCCGCCGCCGCCACGCCCTACGTCACGCTCAAGCTGGGACAGAGCGTCGACCTCACCATGGGCGGGATGTTCCTCGCCGCCTTCGTGCTCGGCAAGCGCACCAAGGGCCGCGAGCTGGGCATCCAGCTCAACCTCATCCAGTCGATGATCGGCATGGTGTCGGGCATCGCCTTCATGGTGGTGATCCTCGCGGCGTTCTTCTACATCCGCGCGCTCACCGGGCGGGACATCGGGTTCCACCCGTCGTCGCTGCAGATGTTCGTGTGGCTCGTCGTGTCGGCGAACCTCGGCGTGTTCATGGGCATCCTGCCGCGCAGCTCGATCCTCGCCGATCGCAAGCTGCCGTGGCCCGGCTCCGTCGCGACGCTCTCCATCGCGCAGACGCTGACGGACCCGGCCGCCAACGAGAGCACCCAGGCCCGCCGCGACGTGCTGACCACCACCACCGGCGTCGCGGGGTTCCTCACGTTTCTGCGCGACGGCCTCGGGGTGCTGCCGCCCATCGTCGGCAACGCCGCGCTGAACCTCTCGTTGGGCCTCGAGCTCGCGGCCCTCGGCCTCGGCATGCTCGTGCCGCTCTCCGTCGGTCTCTCGGGCCTCGCGGGCACGTGGATCGTGGCGACCTTCGGCGAGACCGCGGCGCGCTACTCGGCGCTGTCGGGCGTGCACGAGGCCGACATCGGGCGCTGCCTCGCGACCCTCGACGGCCTCGACGGCATCGACAACGCCGCGCGCGAGTCGGCGATGACGTTCCTCGGGCAGTCGTGCGGCAAGGCCGTGGAGTTCTCGCACGCGCACTCGCACTTCAAGTACGTGGTGCAGTGGATGATGTGGCCCGCCACCGCGATGATGATCGCCGCGGCGGTGACGAGCGTGCTCATCCCCGTGGTGCGCAGCGTGCTGTCGCGCAACACGACGCCCGACGAGCCGGCCTTCGAGTCGCAGGCCGACGAGACCATCCCGACGTGGTGGACCGTCACGGGCCTCGTCGTGAGCATCTCGCTGCTCGTGCTGCTCACCACCATGTGGTTCCACGTGCCGTGGACCGAGGTGCTCCTCGCGGTGGCGATCCAGCCGCTGCTCATCGTGGCGGGGCTGCGCGTGCTGGGCATCACGGGCTCCGGTCCGGTGTCGCTCATGGCCAACGCGACGCAGTTCCTCTTCGGCATGATCTGGCCCGCGCAGATCCGCGCGAACCTCACCGCGGCGTACGTGAGCGCGAGCCCGCAGTCGGCGTCGGAGCAGGGCGTTCCGGCCTTCTGGGTCGCGCAGCGCCTCGGCGGACGCTTTCGCACGCTGGTGCTCGCGCAGCTCATCGTGATCCCCATCGGCGCGCTGCTCACGCCCATCGTCTTCAACGTCCTGCAGCACACCTACGGCATCGGGCTGAACCCGGGTCAGCTCTCGGCGCCGACGGGCCTCAAGATCGCGACGCTGGCCATCGCCATGGAGCGCGGCCTCGGCTACCTCCCGCACGGCGCGCTGGCCGCGTCGAAGGTCGGCATCGTGCTCGGCGTGGTCTTCGAGCTCCTCCTCGCCGTGCACAAGAAGGACGGCACCGGCAGCCGCTTCTGGTTCGTGCCGATCCCCGCGGCGCTGGGCTTCGCGCTCATTCTTCCGGCTTCGCTGAACATCGCCATCGCCCTGGGCGCGGTGATCGCCGCCGTCTGGCGCAAGGCCGCGCCGGGCCCCGATGGCAACTTCGAGCGCTACGCCGCGCCGCTGGCGTCGGGGCTCATCGCCGGCGAGGCCGTGGTCGGTTCGATCCTGATGCCCGCGCTGGCGATGCTGCTCGAGTTCATTCGGCGGTGACCGGGCGACCGAGTCGCGGTGCGCCGATGAACGCCTCGAGGCGCGCGCGGTTCAAGCGCTGGTTTCCGACGAACCACTCGGGCTCGTCGAAGCCGTAGAGGCTCCGGTCGCTCTGCTGCGCGAGCCACGCGACGAAGGCCTCGCGGTCGGCGAATCCGAGGTCGGCCTTGTCGACGAAGCCGTCGTTGACGCGCCCGTAGCGGAATTGGGCCACCGTCGAGGGCGCGCCGCGCAGGCCCGTCGCGCCGTCGAAATCGCGGGTGCCCACGGGAGCGTAGTCGAGCCCCATGCCGCAGTAGTCGCGGTGGTTGTTGACGAGCCCCGGCGCCCGGTCCGGCGGCGTTGGCTTCTGCAGCGCGTCGGCGACGGCCCGCGCCAGCGCCTCTCCATAAGGGGTGTCGTCGGGCTCCGGTGGCACCGTGCTCGCCACCGCAACCGGGCACGCTTCGGCCTCGCGGGTCTTCGCCATGGTCTGCAACGTACGCGGACGTCCCGCCATCGTCGAGCGTGGGTCAATAAAGACTCCCGAGTACGAGCCGGGGGTCGGGATACAGCGTGAGCGCATGGGCGCGGTCGGCGTCGGAGACCGCACCTGGAAGGTCTGCGACCTCGGGACGCACCAGCGAGAGCTGGAAATGGAGGTGCGGGTTCCAGCCGCCGTTCTCGTGGCGGTCGCCGATCCACGCGATGACCTCGCCGCGGGTCACGCGTTGACCCTCCCAGCGTCCCTCGACGGAGCGCGCCGCGAGGTGGCCGTAGAGGGCCCACACGAGCTGTCCGTTGATCTCGTGCTCGGTGACCAGCGTGTGTCCGTAATCGCCGGGCGCGGCGTTGTAGGCAAAGCGGTGCACGACGCCGTCGAAGAACGCATGGATGGCCTCGCCGACGGGCGCGCCGACGTCGATGCCCATGTGCACGTCGCGTCCGCCCGCGAAGAGCTCGGACGTGTAGACCCCGCGGCGCTTCTCGTCGTAGCGGCCGACGCCATAGGGCGACGCGGGAACGCGAAAGGGGTCGTAGCCCTCGGTGAAATCGTAGACCTCGTAGTCCGGCGGGAGCTGTACCACCGTCGCGAACGTGCAGCCGGAGACGTCGAGGGCGCGCATCGTCGGGACTCTAGCCGGTTGAACGCCCCGTGGGGTGCGCAGACACTGATGGACGGATGTACCGCCACGCCGTCGCGATTCTCGTCCTGCTCGTCGCCTGCGTGGGCGCGCCTACACCCGCAAACGACGCTGGCGACGCCGGATGCCCGGTGAACGGGGGCCGAGCGTGCGCCTGCGCCGACGGTCGCAGCGGTGTGCAGATCTGTGGCTACGCGGGCGATTGGGCGCCGTGCTTCTGCGCCGGCCCCGACGCCGCGTCCGGCCCCGACGACGCCAGCGCGCCCGGCGATGTGCCGCCGTCCTGCGATCTCGGCCATCACTTCTGCGCGAGCGCGGGGCGCTGCGTCGACCTCGCGAGCGATCCCTCGAACTGCGGGCTCTGCGGCCACGCCTGCGGCCCCGGCTTCGCGTGCACCCAAGGCACGTGCACGAGCCCGTGCCCCGGCGGGGGCACCCTCTGCGACACCGGGACGTGCGTGAACCTCCAGACGGACGTCGCCAACTGCGGTGCGTGCGGAAATGCCTGCCCATCCGGAGCGCGCTGCACGGCCGGCACTTGCGTCTCGCGCTGCACCGCGGGAACGGTCTCGTGCCCCGGTGATTCGAATTGCCGCGATCTCTCGCGGGATCTGTGGAACTGCGGTGCCTGCGGTCACGCGTGCGCGTCGCGCACCGTGTGCGTCGGGGCGACGTGCACACCGATTTCGTGCCGCGCGGATCAGGCGTGGTGCGCGGGGGCCTGCGCCGATCTCCAGACCGACGCGGCGAACTGCGGGTATTGCGGACACGCCTGCAACAGCGGTGGATCCTGCGTCGCAGGGGTGTGCCGATACTTCTGCGCGGGCGGCGAATACTGCGGCCCCGCCGTGCCGGGGACCTGCGTCGACACCTCGAGCGACCCCGCACACTGCGGCGGCTGCGACCACCAGTGCAGCGTCACCGCGGCGTCGTCGAACCCATGCGTCGCGGGAAGCTGCGTTCCGGTGTGCCGCGCGGGCCTCGGCACGTGCCCGGGAACGGCCGGCCAGTGCAGTACGAACCTCCGCTCCGACGACGCGAACTGCGGCGCGTGCGGTCACGCCTGCGCCGTGGGGACCTCGTGCTTCGACGGCGCATGCCTCGCCACCGCGGTGCGCTCCATCGCGCCGTTGTCGGGGCTCGTCTTGAACTCGCGCCGCCCGCTCTTTCGCTGGAGTCACGCGTCTGGCGTCGAGGGCGTGCAGATCGAGATCTGCGCCGATCGGCCGTGCGCGACCGTCGAACATGCCGAGACCGTCGCCGCAGATTCACTGCGCCTCGCCGACGCACTGGCCCCGGGCGTGCACTTCTGGCGCTTGCACGCGGTGCGCGCCGGCGTCGTCGACGCGACCGTGGGACCGACCTGGGAGTTCGTGCTCGGGGCGTCCGATACGGCGGCTCCCGCGGCCTCGGCGACGCTCGCCGACTACAACGGCGACGGCATCGAAGACTCGTGCTCCAGCGCACCGTTCGCGGAGCACATTCCTCCAGACTACGTCTGGGAGTACGCCGGCGCGATGATCACGGTGCATTTCGGCGCCGCGCCGGGCCACTCCGCGCCGCCGGACCGCGCGTATCCGGTCACTGCGTACGGGCACGTGGTTCCCGCAGGCGGCTGCCGCGGCGCGGCCGGCGACGTCGACGGCGACGGCTTCGTCGACCTGCTGGCCTGGATCGACGCCATTTCGTGGGCCTCGTCCCCGCAATGGGTGCTGCTGCATGGATCGGCCGACGGCATCGCTCCGCCGACGTCGCTGCCGGTCGGGACCGCTGCGTCGCCGCTGGCCGTTCGCGACCGCAACGGCGACGGCTACGCGGACGTGGTCTTCAACGAAGGATTCGCCACCAATCTGGTCGACGAGGTCTTCGGCGCGCGCAGCGGGAGCCTGCGCCTCGAGACGGCGTTCTCCGTCGATCACATCGTCAACGATGCTGCCGATTTCGACGGTGACGGGCTGAGCGATCTCGCCTTTCGCGGCTCGACGGCGCCGCCGTATCCCATCGCACCGGTGGTCTCCTACGGCGCCCCCGACGCGTCCCTCTTGCGCACCACGGCCCTTCCGCGCTGCACCGCGTGGACCGGCGCCGCCATCGGCGCCGAGTCCATCGCCGACACCGACGGCGACGGCTATTCGGACCTCGTCGCGAGCGACGGCACGCACACGGTCACGTATCTCGGCGGCCCCGGCGGCCTGCGCGACGATCGGTGCACCGTGCGGTAGCGCCGCGTGCCCTCCTCGCTGTCTCACGAAAGTCGAGATTCCGCGATGAGGCAATGCATCGCACCGCCGCCAACACTTCGGGGTTCCGCCGCGCAAGCCATGCCCGGCGGCAGGCGGATCACCGTCGCAAAGGCGCAATTCGCGACGCCGTGTTGCGGCGACGGCCGCATCCTCGCACTCTCGTCCACCGGTCTCGGCGAGGCCGCCTCGAGCAAGGAGCCCCTCCGCATGTCGACCCCCATCGCTCCGGTCCTGGTCACCGGCGCCACCGGCAACGTGGGCCGCCCCGCGGTCGCAGCGCTGCGCGCCCTCGGCGTTCCCTTCTTCGCTGGCGGAACCGACGCCTCCCGGCTGAGACGTTCGCTCGGCGAAGACGTCGTCGCCCGGCACCTCGACCTCGCCGATCCACGCACGTATCGGGACGCCGTTCGAGGCGCGCGGGGCCTCTTCCTGCTCCGGCCGCCGCCCATCGCGAACGTCGAGGAGACCTTGAACCCCCTCATCGACGAGGCCATCGCGGCCGGCGTCGAGCACGTGACCTTCGTCTCCGTCGACGGCGCCGATCGGCAGCGCTGGGTTCCGCACCACGCCGTCGAGGCGCACCTGCGACGCCGGGGCATCTCGGCAACGATCTTGCGACCGGGGTTCTTCGCGCAGAACTTCGGCGATGCGTACGCGAACGACATTCGAGAGCGCGACGAGATCCTCGTCCCCGCGGGCCGCGGTCGCGTCGCCTTCGTCGACGTACGCGACGTCGGGGAGCTGGCCGCGAACACCTTCGTCGACGCCGCGCTGCGCCACCAGGCGTGGACGCTCACGGGGCCCGCGGCGGTGACCTTCGACGAGGTCGCGGCCACGCTCGCCACGGCGCTGGGCCGCTCCATTCGCTACCGGCCCGCGAGCGTGCTCGGCTACGTGCTCCACCTTCGTCGATGCGGCCTGCCATGGACGCAGGTGTTGGTGCAGACGGTGCTGCACGTCGGGCTCCGCTTTGGCAACGCGGCGCACGTCGACCCCGCGCTCGGCCGGCTTCTCGGCCGTCCGCCGCGCACGGTGCAGCAGTACGTTGCGGACCACGTCGCGCTCTGGACACCGGTACGCGAGCGCGCATAGGGGTCTCCGGGGATTCCAACGACGCTCGAGGACTCTCCCGAGCCCGACCCACGTTCCGCCCATTCCACACAGCGCGATCTGCTCCGCCGGTGCCGCACTCCTTCTTCGAGGATGGCCGACGCACCTAGCTCCCCGCGGCGCGCCCGATGCGTGATCATCGAGAATTCGTTAATCATCTTGACCGGTTGGGAGGGGCGTGATCCCGTCGCGGACTCCAGAAAGTCGAGATCCCGCGATGACGACCATGATCATTTTCCACGAAGTCGACGACGTTGCCCACTGGCTGGCCTCCACGAAGCGGACGGAGGTCTTCGGCTCGCGCGGGATCTCCATTCGCACCTTCGTCGACCCCGCCAAGACGAACCGCGTCGGCTTGATCGCCGAGATCCCCGACATGGCGGTCTTTCAGGCGCTGATGGCTTCTCCCGAGGCCGCCGAAGCCATGAAGCTCGACGGGGTCCGCCCGGCGACGCTCGTGGCGCTCGTACAGTCCTGATTCCGTCGCGCCGCCCGTTCGTCGAAGAGGGGCGGAGCGGCGCGATCTCTTACCGCGAAGCCTCGCGAAACACCGGATCGGTCAGCACGAGCACCGGAACCCCGCCGTCGAGGATCGGCGTTCCGGGTGATCGCGCCCGCGCGCGCTGCCGCTCGAGAGGCCTTCCACCCAACAGCAGCGCCGGCACCCCGAGGTCGATGACGGTCCCGACCCAAGGCCCCCACGACGTTGCATCCATGCCGGGATCTCCCTGGCGGAGCGAGCGCCGTCAGCGCGCGTAGACCGCCATCACGTCGGCGATGCCGACGTTCGCGTAGTCGTTCCAGTTCTTCGTGGTGGTGCCGCGCGCGTACATGATCGAGACCGGAGCGACGCGCGTCGACCAGTCGCAGGTGCGCTCGCTCGAGCCGTTCACCACCAGCCAGCCGGTGTCCGTCGGGCACCCGCCGTAGTTGCGGTTGACGAACCAGTGGCGGCCGTAGTTCCCGGACCCCTGGATCTGGAAGTAGTTCACGCCCTGCGACGCGATGTCCGTCCACGTCGACGCCTGGAGCGACGCGAGGCTGAACCACGCGCTTCGATCGACACCGCTCACCGCAAAGCGGAAGAACGCCGCCTCGACGCCGCTCCCATAAAGCGCCACGCGGGCCTGGGTGATCGGGAAGCCCGCGGTGTTCCACTGCGCGACGAGGCGGCTCACGTAGTGGGCCGTGCCAGCGTTCGGCGTGAGCAGCGCGTCGTTGGTGTCGTTCACCGCGCCGCCGAGCCACAGCACCGAGGGCTCGCCGGCGACGCCTGAAGACAGCTTGTAGACCATGGTCCAGCCGCCGCCGTCGGCGGTCATGTCGCAATATACGCGGAAGGGTGCGCCAGCCCCGGCGCCGTCGGGGTCGATGAGGTAGGCGCCGCTGCCGAGCGACGGGAGCGCGGCGTGGATGGCCGCGCAGCTTGCGAGGGCGTTGCACGTCGACCCGCCGCACACGAGCCCCGCAGCGCACGCAGCGCCGCACGCGCCGCAGTTCGCGAGAGACGTGCGCGTGTCGGTCTCGCAGCCGTTCGACGCCACGCCGTCGCAGTTGCCGAAGTTCGCCGTGCAGGATCCCACGGTGCAGAGCGACGCCGCGCAGCCCGCCGTGGCGACGTTGGCGAGGGCGCACGTGCGCCCGCAGCCGCCGCAGTGCGTGGCGCTGGTGCGCGTGTCGGTCTCGCAGCCATTGGGCGCGGCGCCGTCGCAGTCGGCGAAGCCCGCGGTGCAGACCACGGCGCACGCGCCCCGGCTGCACGCCGCGACGGCGTTGGGCGCCCCGGCGCACGCAGTTCCGCAGCCACCGCAGTGCGTGGTGTTCGTCGCGACGTCGGTCTCGCAGCCGTTGGTGGCGTTGCTGTCGCAGTCGCCGAAGCCCGACGCGCACGCCGCGATGGCGCACTGGCTCGCCACGCACGCCGCCGTGGCGTTGGGCGGGTTGCAGACGCTTCCGCACGCTCCGCAGGCGGAGGTGCTGCTGCGGGTGTCGGCCTCGCAGCCGTTGGACGCGGCGCCGTCGCAATCGGCGAAGCCGGCGTCGCAGGCGTAGTTGCAGGCTCCCGCGGTGCACGAGGCCGAGGCGTGGCTCCGCGCGGCGCAGGGTGTCGCGCAGGCGCCGCAGTGCGCCACGTCATGGGCGGTGTCGGTCTCGCAGCCGTTGGAGGCGACGCCGTCGCAGTCGGCGTTGGGGGCGGTGCACGCACCGACGGCGCAGGTGCCGTTCAGGCAGAGCGCGGTGCCGCCTGGCGCCGAGCAGCGCGCGTCGCAGGCGCCGCAGTTGGCGACGTTGGACTGCGGGTCGATGCACGCGCCGCCGCAGCAGGTCTGCGACGTCGGGCAGGCGCGGCCGGCGTTGCAGCCCGCCACGCAGAGGCTGCCGACGCAGAGCGTTCCTGCGGGGCACTGCGCGTCGCCGACGCACTGCACGCACACGTGCGAAGCCGGGTCGCAGTGCTGCGTGGTCGCGCCGCCGTCGGCGGAGCTGGAACAGCTGGCGTCGTCGCGACAGCCCGCAGCGCAGGCGTGCGTGGCGGCGACGCAGTACTCGCCCGCGGGGCAGCGGTCGCTCGCGGCGGTGCAGATCACGCACTGGCCCGTCGCCGTGTCGCAGGCCGAGCCCGACGCGTTGCCCACGCAGTCGCCGTCGCCCGTGCAGCGCGCGGGGTCCGTGTCGGCGGGAACGTCTGGCGCGGGCGTCACGTCGGGCGCGGTCGGTGCGTCGACGACGTCCATGGTGCTGGCGACGTCGAGCGTCGGTCCGTCGTCGGCGGAGGTGCCGCGATCGAGGGCCGTGACGACGTCCGCGCCCGCGTCGGGCACACCGACGACCGTGGCGTTGTCGCTGCAGGCGGCGAGGGTGGCAGCCGCGAAGAGAAGCAAGGCGGAGTGGCGACGCATGGCGCGCGATGGTTTCACGAGTCGAGGCCGGGGCGCGAGGGCAAGCACGACGCCGCCAGCCGCCGCGCGTGTAGAGTCCGCACCGTGCCGAACACCCCCGCCGCGGGCTCCCGCGCCCTCGAAGCACTCCTCGCGCAGACCCTCGCCGACCCGCGCATCGACGCCGCCACGCGCCGCGAGATCGAGCGGGTCTTCGCCCGCGGCGTGCTCGCTCCGTCGGAGCTCACGGTGTTCTGCGCCCAGGCCATCGTGCTCGCCCGCGCGGCGCAGGCGGACGCCACGATGCGCGGCACCTTCGGCTGGCTGCTGCACCTCGCCGACCTCGCCCGCGGCGACGCGCCGAAGGATCCCCCGGCGACGCCGAACGCAGCGACCGCGCGGGCGCACTTCAGCCCCGGCAACGACTGCCTCGACGCCATCTGCAACGAGTTCCGCCGCGCCAAGGCCAAGGCCGACGTGTGCGTCTTCACCATCACCGACGACCGCATCCGCAGCGCGATGCTCGACGCGCGGCGCCGCGGCGTGACGATCCGCGTCGTGAGCGACGACGACAAGGCCATGGACGAGGGCTCGGACATCGAGCCCCTGCGCCGCGCCGGCATCGAGGTGCGCGTCGACGACACCGAGGCGCACATGCACCACAAGTTCACGGTGTTCGACGGCGCGACGCTCGTCACCGGCAGCTACAACTGGACCCGCAGCGCGGCCAACGCGAACCAGGAGAACATCGTCGTGACCGCGGACCGCGCCCTCGTCGACGCCTTCGAGGCGCAGTTCAAGAAGCTCTGGCGCCAGTTCGCGCCCGCGTCGCGTTCATC
>CAIMWA010000088.1 GCA_903845045.1 uncultured delta proteobacterium
CCGGCCGCCGCAGCCGCCGCGGGCGCAGCCGCCGCCGGGGCCGCACCGACGGCTCCGACCGCCGCACCGGGCGCCGCGGCGTTTACCGCCGGGCGCGAGAGCTGACGCACGCAGAGGGCGAACACCGTCGCGAGGATCAGCGCCGCCGGCAGCACCGCGTCGGACCCGCGCGCCCACTCGGGCAAGTACGCCCCGAGCGCACCGAGGGGACCATCGCTCGCGCGGCCCTTCTTCTTCTTGCCGCCCTTGGCCTTCGGCGCAGCCACCACGGCCTTCGCCGGCGGACCCTTCTTGCCCGCGGCCTTGCGCGGCGGAGGAGCCTCTTCCTCCTCTTCCTCTTCGTCGTCGTCCTCGTCCTCGTCGTCCTCTTCCTCGTCGGCGTCGTCGTCACGACCGCGCGTGGGCGGGTCGCCGGCGTCGGCCTCATCGGCCTCGTCGTCGAGCATCGGCGCGAGGTCGTCGAAGGCCTCGTCGGCGTCGGCGAAGCGCTCCGCGGCCGCGCGGGCCGTGCACTTCGCGAACCACGCGTCGAAGCCGTCGGGGAGGTCGTCCTCGAAGCCGAGCTCCTCGGCGCGTTCGCTCGCCGGCACCGCGGTCCCGTCGGCGGCCACGGCCCCGTAGGCCTTGCCCGTGAGCAGCCGGAACGCGATGAGCCCGAGGCTCCACACGTCGGCCGCGGCGGTGAGCTTCGCGTCGTGCGCCGCCGTCTCCGGCGCCGCCCACGGACCGGCCTCGACGCCCTCGCGCTCGTCGCTCTCGCGAACCCAAGCCGGCGCCCAGAAGTCGTTGACCTTCACGGTGAACGGCGCGTCGGTCTTCTCACCCGCGAGCAGCAGGATCTTCGCTGGATCGAGGGCCGCGTGCACGAAGCCGGCGTCCTTGAGCGCGCCGAGGGCGTGCACCACCTGCTCGAGCACGTCGAGCGCGTCGAGGTCGTCGAGGGGCTCCGCGGCGTACTGCTCCAGCGTCTCGCCCTCGAGGAACGGCGTCGCGAACCACGGCGACCCGGTGCTCTTGTCGATGCCCGCGTCGAGCAGGTCGACGACGTGCTCGCTCTTCACCTTCGAGCGCATCCCCGCGATCTCGCCGAAGCGGGACTTGCCCTTGTCCTTCGCCACGAGCTTCGGGTTCAGCACGCGCAGCACCACGGTGCGCGCCGGCACCACGCGCTCGGCCACGTACTGCGCCTCCATCGGGGTGCCCTCCCCGAGCTCGCGAACGATGCGAAAGTTCTCGTGAAAGGTCGTGCCCGCGCTCAGCGCCGTCAGAGAGGTTGCCATCGCTGCGCACGATAGCAGCGCCAGGGCCGTGGTTCCTAGCGGGGACGATCAGTCGCCGTCGCCGTCCTCGTCCGCCGCGGGGGCCCACGGCGGTTCGTGGCCGGCGTGGAGCATGCGCCACACGAGGCGGTCGAGGCCCGGGGCGTTGTCGGGCTGCGAGAGGTCCATGCCCGCGGTGAGGTCGGCCCACATGCCGCCGCCGTTGGTGGTCGCGCACTCGAGCCGCGGCTGGTAGTCGAAGGGCGTGTAGTCCGGCGTGCCCGTGAACGCGTCGTACATGGGAGCTCCCGCGGCGACGACGGCGTTGTGCGGCGGCACCCCGAGGATCAGCTCGATGGTTCGGTGCAGCGCGCTGGTGTTGTAGAGCACGTGGCTCACGCCGCCGCGGCGCACCCAGGGCGACGCGAGGAGCGCCAGCGAGCGGTGGTTGTCCACGTGGTCGCCGCCCTGCGCGGGGTCGTCCTCGATGACGACGACGAGGGTCTCGGGCCACGCCGTGGAGTGCGAGATCGCGTCGATGAGCAGCCCCGTGGCCTCGTCGTTGTCCTGGTAGTGCGAGATGGGCGTGGGGCGCCCCTGCGCGCCGCCCTGCGTGTGGTCGTTGGGCAGCAGGATGTACGTGAACGGCGGCAGGTCGCAGTCACCGCCGGGGTTGTGCCCCCAGAGGTTCGAGCCGAGCGCCGTGTCGAGGAACGCCCGCGCCTTGGCGGTGTCGAGCACGTCGTTGTTGAAGAACGTGCCCGGGTACCGCGTGCCCGCGCGCTGCGCCGCGGTGGCCGTGCCGATGATCTCGCCCCAGTTCATGGCGCGAACGTTGGCGTTGCGCATCGCCGTGAAGATGTCGCCCTCCTCGGGGATGCCGATGGGCGCCGTGCCGATGAGCGGCGTCGATCCGCGGGTGCTGCGGCCGTCATAGAGCATCCACGTGCGCTCGAGAAAGTCGGTGCCGCGGCCCGCGGTGGTCCACGTGTGGCCCTGGTTCGAGAGCTCGCTGGGGATGTAGTAGTTGTCGAGCGTCGCGAAGCGCCGCGCGAGGGCGCGAAGGTTCGGGAACACCGTGGCCATGCGCGGCTGCGGCACGATGGTCAGCGACGGATCGCCGTCCGCCGCGTCGCCGTCGGGACCCGGGTAGTCGCCGAGCAGCGCGTCGTAGGTCTTGTTCTCGCGCACCACCAGCACCACGTGGCGGATGCGCGTCGACGGTCCCGTGCCCGGCAGCGGCACCGGAAAGTCGTAGGGCGCGCCGGCGGGGCACGTCACCGTGTTGAACGCCTGCATCGCGCCGTTGTTCGCCGCGACCGTCGACGCGCCGGTCGCGAGCGATGCGCCCGACGCGTCGTAGCGCGCGATGGAGCCCACGACGGTGTCGGTGATGTCCGTGGTCTGCGGCGTGAGGTTCGGACCCTTGCCGAGCGATCGGCCCGTGAGCACGAGCACGCGCCCGTCGGCGTCGACCTCGACGTCCGTGGGCTGCCACTCCGTCGCGATGCGTCCGAGCAGCGCGTAGGTGGTGCCGTCGAAGACGTCGATGGCGTTCTCGTCCTTGGCGGTGACGAAGACGCGGCCGTCGGGACCGCGGGCGATGGCCGTCGGCGAGATGCCGCGCGGGGCCGTCGCCGAGCCCCCGAGGTAGCGCATGTTCACGGCGCCCGCGGGCGTCGCGAGGTCGATCTCGGACACCGCGTCCTCGTCGCTCGCCGTCACGAGGAGCCGCGCGCCGTCGGGGCTGAACGAGAGCTCGGTGGGGTTCTTGCCGACGGCGAAGGTGCGCACCGGCGCCGCCGTCGCGAGGTCGACCTCGGCCACCGCCGACGCGCCCCAGAGCGACACATACACGCGCCCCGCGTCCCCCGGGCGCCGCGCGACGACGTAAGGGTACGTGTTCGGCGTCGCCATCGTCGCGAGCGGGATCACGCGCGTCAGCATGCGCGTGACCGTCGAGAAGACGCCGAGGGCGTGGCCGCGCTGCAGCGCCGCGTAGAGCTGCGTGCCGTCGTCGCTGAGCGCGATGCCCGCGGGGAACGCGCTTCGAAGCATGTGCGTCGCCGGATCGACGCCCTCGGAGCCGGTCTCCGCGAAGCCCAGGTCGATGGTGTGCGTCGGGTCCGCCGTGAGCGCCCCCGCGGCGGACACGGTGAAGGCGTAGATGCGGTTCGCGCCGCCGCCCGAGGCGTACAGCAGATGCGCCACGGGATCATACGCGAGCCCGTAAAAAAGGGCCGGCGCGCGCTCGCCGCCGGACGACGGGAACGGCACGGCGCCGCCCGCGGGGATCGCGAGGTGCGCGCCGGAGGTGTCGACGAGGCGCAGCGATTCGAGGGCGAAGCCCCCGTCGGACACCGCCACGAAGGAGGTCCCCGGGATGCGCAGCATGGACATCGGGTAGCCCGGCAGCGGCAGGCGATCGGCGCCCTCGGAGACGCGCTGGCCGGTGATGAGCACGTGCGCCGCGCCGTCGCGCTGGTTGGCCTTCAGCGTCGCCGTCGGGCGGTTCACCGACACCGTGCAGGCGCCGTGCACCACCGCCGGCGCCGCGGGCAGCTCGCACGCGCCCACGCCGCGCGTCGGCCACCGCTCGGCGTCGGGTCCGCAGCGCGTCGCGTCGGGGATCGTCGGCGGCGTGAAGACGTCGACGGGCGCGCCGGCGTCGAGGCCTCCGTCCATGGGCGAGCCCGCGTCCGTCGGGGCGTCGGGCACTGCGTCCGTCGTCGCGCGCGGCACGTCCGTGGCGCCCGCGGGCACGTCGTCGCTGCACCCCGCGGCCAGCACCAGCGCACAGCCTCCCCACCATCCCGCGAGCGTTCGTCGGCGCATGAGCCGAGGCCTTACAACAGACGCGCGAAGATCCCGAGAATTGGGGGTGTTTCGCGGGGGTGTCGAGGACCTCACCCCCCAGCCCCCGCTCCCTTCGACCCGCCCCGAGCGGCGAGTCGGCGGGATGAGGGGGAGCCGGAAGAGAGCCCCGCGCACTCTGGCCCCTCGCCCGCCGACCCGAGCGAAGCGAGCGGTCGAAGGGAGAGGGGTGGCGCGAAGCGCCGGGGTGAGGTCCGCGTTCCCCCCCGCCGACGTCCCGTGCCAGCCTCGACGCCGAGACGCCCATGGAACGCGCCCCCAGCACCAACGCCACGCGCCTGCTGAAGCAGCGCTGCATCGCCTACACCGAGCACTTCTACCGCTACGAGGAGCGCGGCGGCACCCGCGTCTCGGCGCGCGAGCTCGGCGTCGACGAGCACGCCGTCATCAAGACCCTCGTCATGGAGGACGACCAGCGCCGCCCCCTCGTGGTGCTCATGCACGGCGACCGCGAGGTCAGCACCAAGGAGCTCGCCCGCGTCGTCGGAGCGCGCAGCGTGCAGCCCTGCAAGCCCGACGTCGCCGACCGTCACTCGGGCTACCAGGTCGGCGGCACCAGCCCCTTCGGCACCCGCCGCGCCATGCCCGTCTACGTCGAGCGCACCGTGCTCGAGCTCCCGCGCATCTACGTCAACGGCGGCAGCCGCGGGTTCCTCGTGGGCATCGAGCCCGCGGCGCTCACGACGCTGCTCGCGCCGACTCTCGTCTCGGTCGCCATCGCGTAGCGCCTACTCCGTCGGGCACGGCGCCGCGGGCGTCGGCAGCGGGCGATCGGGGTCCGGAACGAAGCCCAGGATCGAGCGCGGCCACTCGTCGGTGACGATGAGGAAGCCGCGCCCGTCGAGGCGCGCGATGCCCTCCCAATTGCGGGGGCGGTCCTCGCGCAGGAGCATGATGCGGCGGCCCGTGGCGTGCACTGCGATGCCCTCGTCGCGAAGCTCGATGAGGCGCTCGACGCTGCGCGTGGCGCCGCCGCGCACGTCGCAGTCCACCGCCTCGGTGAAGCAGCCGACGGCGCGGATGCTGCGGCGGCACTCGCCGTCGTCGTTGGGGTCGCGGTAGCTGTACTGCGTCGCCCAGAAGCGGCCCTGCGCGTCGGGCGGCGTGGCGTCGGTGATGCGGTACGGGAGCGACTCCACGGCCACCACCGACGGCGTGTCCGCGGCGGTGTGAAAGCGCAGCGCCTGCGACGCGCACGACGTGTCCATGCCGTTGAGCTCGAAGAGCGCGAGCCAGCTCCCGCTGCTGCGCACCAG
>CAIMWA010000089.1 GCA_903845045.1 uncultured delta proteobacterium
ACTGACACCACGGGCCTCGACATCGTGACGGCGTCCGACGACGGCACGGCGCGGGTCTGGAACGCCAACAGCGGCCGCCTCCTCGCGGTGCTCATGGGCCACTCGGGGCCGGTGCGTGCTGCGATCTTCGCGCCCGCGGGCGACGTCGTGGCCACCGGCGGCGACGACGGGACGGTGCGCCTTTTCCACGGGCCGTCGGGCGAGCCGCTGGGGGTCGTCGGGCCGCTGCATGGTGCCGTGCGCGCGCTGGCCGCGAGCGCCTCGGGCAACACGCTGGTCGCCGGTGCGGACGCGGTGGAGCTGGTTCCGCTGGCCTACGAGGCGTGGCTGCGCCGGGCTTGCCAGCTGTTCCCGGGCGAAGACCACGACGCGGACGTGCGCCGCGTTTGCGAGCGGCTCACGCGCCGTTGAAGTCCGCCGCCAGGGACCGCGCCTCGAGGATGTTGTCCTCGATGGAGCAGTAGGTCCAACCGCCGTAGCGCCCGATGGAGTAGACGCCGTGGGCGCGGAGGATGCGCGCGAGGCGGTCGTGCTCGGCGATGGACCCGCGCGTGATGTGCACGTACGCCGGGTCCATGACCACGTGATGGTCGGCGACGAGCTGATGACCCTCGAGGACGCCGACGCGCGCAAGGTCGGCGAGCACCGTACGCCGACACTCCTCGATCTTCGCGGCGTCGATGACCGCGTCACGCGGGAAGCCGAGCTCCACGTAGAGGCTCAAGCGGTCGGTGTCGAAGATGTTGTCGTAATACCCGATGCGGTAAAACGACACCGAGCGGTCGGGGTAGTAGACCCAGTGCGGCACCCGCGACGCCTTGCGGTCGAAGCCGAGGTTGAAGACCAGCACCTTGTTCCAGGTGAAGACCGACGGGTCGTGGGCCAGTCCGCCGAGCTCCGCGAGGCGCGGGAACGGGACCGAGCTGACGAGGCGCTCGAAGCGAAGCTCGCGCTTCGAGGTGCGGGCGATGCGATGGCGAAGGTCCACCGAGAGAAGGCGCTCGCCGAGGCTGACGCCGTTGGGGCGCACCGCGCTCGCGAGGGCCTTCACGTACTCGATGGCCCCGCCCTCGGGGTACGTGAACGTAGCGTTGTAGCTCGCGTTGTCCGAGACGCGCATGTTCCGCACGATGTCCGTGAGGTCGGCGTGCGGAAAGAACCGGCCCATGGCGTCGGTGTCGAGCGCGGCCAGGTCGCAGGCGTAGAGCTTCTCGTTGTACGGAATCAGGAACCGCTCGGCGATGCCGGCGCCGAAACGCCGGAACAGCATGTCCTTGAAGTTCGCCGGGCGGCCGCGGTGCTGCGCGGCGTCCTGCGTCGCGAAGTAGAGGTCGTGCAGGCAGGCGATGAACTCGTCCTGCGGAAGCTGATGGATGTTCTTCTGGAACGGGAAGTCGATGAGCCGCCCGCGGTAGTCGATGAACGTGCGCTTCTCGACGGTGCGGATCACCTGGTCGCCCATGCGCGCGCGCAGCCACGCCTCGACGTCCGGGTGCTTGAAGTGAAAGAAGTGACCCGAGTAGTCCCAGGTGAATCCGTCGCGCCGCACCGTCTTGCAGTAGCCGCCGATCTCGTCGTCGGCCTCGAGCACGAGATAGTCCGGATCCCCCAGGAAAGCCGCCGTCGCGAGCCCGCTGATGCCCGCCCCGACGATGACCGTGCGCACGTGTTCCACGCGCCCCACGATACCGCGAGGCGCAGGACGAGGCCGGGTCATTCTCCGGTGAGCGCGCGGAGCTCGCTCCAGAGCTGCGAGCCCGTCGGTGTCCACCGCCCGTGCGCTCGAAGCACCGCCATGGCCTCGCGGTTCGCGTCGTCGACCTCGGCCACGCGCGCTGCAAAGCGCGGATGCGCCGAGGCAGGGTGTCCCGCATCGCGCATCGCAGCGTAGAGCGTCGCCACCGCCACGAACGCGTGCACGGCGAGGAGCACGCCCCGAAGCGGTCGCGGGTCCGGGCGCACCGGCGAGCGGAATCCGTCGTCGTCGCCGTTCGCGAGCAGCGGGTCGAGGCGCAGCGCCGCGTGGAGCTTGTCGTGCTGGAACTCGTGCACGAGGGCCTCGGCCATCTTCACCGGGTCGGGGTGCAGCGAGAGATACGTCGCGCCCGGCGCGTTCTCGTAGGTGCACGAGAAGTGGCGCTCGGCGGCGGCACCGACCGGAACGAGAACCTGCGCGAGGAGCCTGCGCTCGGGCGTCAGCACCGGCAGATGCGCCGTCACGAGCGCGAGGGCCTCGCGCAGCGCATCGCACCACGACTCCACCGAGCGTCCGCCGAGGTCCACGAGGTTCGCCGGGCGCTCGGGGTGAAAGCCCACGTGCGCGACGGGGTTCTCGTCCCACAGCGCCAGCGCGAGACGATCGTCGAGGTCGCGCCACGCCTCGCGCACGTGCAGGCCAGGCACGCTCTCGAGAGGCCCGCGCAGATCGACCGCGCGCCCGTCGAGCACCATCGCTCCTGGCTTCAGGGCAACGCGGGCGACGCCGGCGTCGACGCAAAGCTCCGCGTGCAACGACGGCGATCGAAGCGCCGGCCACTGCTCGCCCTCACGCGACAGCGCGAGCTCCCCGCCAAGCCAACCTGCGACCGCCATCTCCAGCGCGACGTCGTGCAGCGCCGCTCGGCGCCATCGCGACGCGGCCCGAGAATCCATGGGTTGCACCGCGCGGGCATGCGAGAGCCGCGAAGCCACCGATGGACGGCGTGCGACCGCCACCACCGCGCTCGGATGCGTCCCGAGCACCGACGCGACGCGCTCGGCGACGCGGTCCCCCAACGGGGTCGAGGCTTCGGCGCGCGCCCCCTCCAAGAGCTGCCGCGCGAGCAGGCTCCAGTCGTTCGCGAGCACCCGGCGCAGCGTCTGGGCGCCGTCGCGCGGGAGCGTCAGGTCCGGGAGCGCAGGCGGCACGCGCGTGGTCGCGACGGTTCGACGTCAGTCGTCGTCGGCTTGGGGCTGATTCCCGCGCCGCACCTCGGGTCCTGCCGCGTTGATGTGCTCCGACGGCCGCGCGTTGTTCTCGGCGCTGCCGGCCGGCGTCTGCGGCGGGGCTGCGGCGGACGGCGCGTTGCCTGGCGTCGAGGGCTCGCCGGGGTGGTCCGCAGGGAACTCCGGCGGGGCGGCCGGCGGCGCGGGTCGACGCTGCACCGGGGGCGGCTCGCCGAACTCGCTGTGAAGCTTTCGCGTGAGCCGCGCGAGGATCATCGACTCGACGTACGACGGCATCTCGGGGATCTGCACGATGATGCGCGCGCCGGGACGGCCATCGACCTCGGTGCGCACGAGCTCCATCGACCCAGGAACGACGCGTCGGCCCTCGCGGTACGAGAACGTGAAGTAGCCGAGGTCCTGGTCGCGCTCGGTGATGGGCATGCCGAGGTCCACGCGCACGAGGCGCATCGCGGCGTTCCAGGTCGTTTCCAGGGAGTACGGCTCGTCGCGCACCGAGCGCGCCCCCGCCGTCGAGGACACGAGGAGGAAGACCGCCGCCGCCAGACCGCCGAGCCGCTTGCGTCGCATGCCGCGACATAGCGACCACCCGGGTGCAAACCGCAACTTTTCGACAGTCTCGCGAAGTCCGTCAGGCGGGCGCGCTGCCGTCGTCGGCGGCGTCGTCGTCGAGCGCGTCGCGCGGGTCGATGCGCGCCCACCAGAGGCCCGCGACGCCCGCGAGGGTGCTGAACACGAACTGGCAGGCATACATGAGGAACACGTAGACGCTGCCCTTCGAGAGCACCTCGGAGTCCGGGTAGAACATCCGGAGCGCGAGGTAGACCGAGTACTGGAACGGCCCGAAGAGCCCGGGCCCCGCAGGGAGCAGGATGCCCATGGCGAGCACGCCCATCACGGCGAAGCCCTGGGCCGGCGTCATCGCGAGCCCGCAGCCGTAGCCCAGGAGCCACATGCCGAGGGCGTTGAGCGTCCAGTACATCGTGGTCTGCAGGAGGAACGGCCCCATGAGCTTCGGGTCCGGCAGCGAACGCAGGCCGTCCGCGACGTCGCCGACCATGCGCGAGAGCCGCGATGCGAGGCGCTTGCTGACGAGGCCCACGACGCGCTCGGTGAGGCGCTCGGCGAAGCGCCGCGCGGCGAGGAAGAACGCGAGCACCACCAGGGCGCCGCCGAAGACGAGCACCGTCAGGTAGCCGTACTGCACGACGCGCGCGACGGGGAACCCTCCGAAGACCACGCCCTCGAGCGGCAGCCGCGGCACGAACGCCAGCGTCGCCGCGAGCAGGAGAGCCACGTAGAGCCCGTCGAGCACGCGCTCGGCGACGATGGTCCCGAGCGCGGCGCTGCCCGACATGCGCCCTTCACGGCGCAGCAGGACAGGGCGCACCACCTCGCCCATGCGCAGCGGGAGCATCATGATCGCGAAGAAGCCCACCCAGGCGTACGCGATGATGCGCGACGTCGGAACCTTCGCGATGGGCTTGAGCAGGTAGCTCCAGCGCCAGGCGCGGAACCAGTGCACGCCCAGCAGCGACACGAAGTACGCCGGCACGGTCCACCAGCGCACGAACGCGAACGCCCGCGTGTCGGGCAGCACGGGCACGCCCCCGCGGCGCATGAACAGCAGGAACGCGCCGGCGACGACGAGCGAGGCCAGGAGCCTCACCTGCCACCGCCGGCGTCCGTGCGCCTCGGGGTGCTCGGGCTGCGTCACGCGTCGATCAGAGCCGGATGACCTTGCCGGCCGGCACGTTCTTGAGCTTGCGCGTGACCGCGCGGGTGTCGAACACCACCGGCGCCGTCGCGAGGATGCGCGTGTAGTCGAACTGCGTGTGGTCCGTGACGATCACGGCGATGTCGTAGCTCGAGGCGTCGACGTCGGCGGGCTGCGTGTGGATGACCGTCGAACCCTCGCGGAACTCCGGCACGAAGGGGTCGACGTAGTCGATGTGCGCGCCCTTCTGGTGCAGCAGCTCGATGACGTCGATGGCGGGCGACTCGCGCATGTCGCTCACGTCGCGCTTGTAGGCGACACCG
>CAIMWA010000090.1 GCA_903845045.1 uncultured delta proteobacterium
CAGAGGACTAGCCTTCTTGTGCGACTGGACCATAGCGGGCGACGAAGACTTTGAAAGCGGTCGGTCGGCCGGTGAGAAGGTGTTCAAGGGTTGGTGTCGGGCAAGAGCGTCCGCGGCGACGTCGTCGAAGGAGGACATCGCCGCATCGTCGGCCACGGCCGCATCGTCGTCGTACCCCGTGTTCGGCGGGAGCAGCGGCGCGTCGGCGTCGTCGGCCAGGTCCGCGTCACCGACGGGCTCGGCGAAGTCGTCGGCGGGAGGCTCGGCACCGCACGCGACGAGCAACACCGCGCCGACCAGCGGCATCAGCGCGCGAAGGCGATGTCGAAGCTCCATGCGCCGGACTCGATCAAGAACGGTGCCGCTCGCCATCACGCGGAGCATGCCGGAAATCGTGGTGCGTGGTGGCGGACACCGCGGTGATCGACGGGAGGGCGTGGTGACCATCCCGCGCGCCGCCGATGAGTCCACCGCGCAGGCTTCGGCGGGGTACAGTGGCCCGCCGGTCGCATGGGCCGGCGGCATGGACCGGAGTGGCAGCGAAGTGAGCAACGTGATCGTGATCGGTGGCGGCGTCAGTGGGCTCGCGACGGCGCATGAACTGCTTCGAGCCGACCCCTCGGCGGACGTCGTGGTCCTCGAGGCGACGGACCGCCTCGGCGGGAACGTGCGGACGCTCCGCCGCGACGGCGCGATCATCGACCTGGGCCCCGATGCGGTGCTGAACTCGCGCAAGGAGGCCATCGCGCTGTGCGGTTCCCTCGGCCTCGGCGACGCGCTGATCCAGCCCGAGGAGGCGTCGCGCAGCGTGCTCATCGCGACCGACGGCAAGCTCCAGCCGCTCCCCGAGGGCCTCGTCTTCGGCGTGCCGTCGAAGCTCGGCCAGCTCATCTCGACGCCGTTGCTCTCGTGGCGCGGCAAGCTGCGCGCGGCGTTGGACCTGCTGCTCCCGGCGACGGAGCCCGGCTCCACGAGCGTGGGCGAGCTCATCGGGCGACGCCTCGGCACCGAGGTGAAGGAGCGCCTCGTCGAGCCCCTCGTCGGCGCCGTCTACGCCGCCGACATCGACCGCCTCGATGCCGCCGTGGGCCTTCCCTTCGCCGCCGCTGCGAAGGGCAGCCTCGTGCGCGCCATGGCCCGCGCCCCGCGAGGGACCGGCAGCCCGTTCCGCGCGCCGGCGAACGGCATGAGCGAGCTCGTCGACGCGCTCGTGCGGGCGGTGGGCACCGAGCGCATTCGCACCGGCTCCGGCGTCGCCTCGGTGCGCGCGGTGGACGGTGCGTGGCAGGTCGCCCTTCGCGACGGCACCACGCTCACGGCCCCGCAGCTCGTGCTCGCCGTGCCGCCGCACGAGGCCGCGGCGATGGTGGCCGAGACCGACGGAACGCTGGGCGACGCGCTCCGCGAGATCGGTGCGACGACCACGGCCACGGTGATCCTGGCGTTCCCGCCGGGCACGGAGCTCCCGCAGGCGAGCGGGGTGCTCATCCCGCGCAGCGAGGGGCGCCCGACCATCGCGGCGACCTTCGTGCATCGCAAGTGGGGGCGGCCGAACCCGACCGGCGCGGTGGTGATCCGCGCGTTCCTCGGCGGCGGGCGCAACCCGGCGCTCATCGACGCATCGGACGACGCCGAGCTCGTGCGCCTCGCCCTCGTCGACCTGCGCGCGTTCATGGAACTCCCGGAGCCGCTGTGGACCACGGTGGCGCGGTGGGTTCGCGCGACGCCGCATCCGGCCCCGGGGCACCACGCGCGGATGCAGTCCGTGCGGGCGCTGCTGGCCGAGCGGCCTGGCCTCCACGTCGTCGGCGCCGCGTACGAGGGCCCCGGCATCGCGGGATGCGCGGCCCAAGCGGCGCGCACCGCCGCGAAGATCGCGCCGGCGAAGAGCTGAGCGTCAGGTCTTGGGCGTGGGGACGTAGGCGCACGCCGGGTCCTCGGCGAGCGGGTCGCCGAAGCGGGCGTACGCGCGGGACCGCGAGCCGCCGCAGATCGAGCGGAACTCGCAGTCGCCGCAGCGTCCGTGGAACTTCGCCGCGCGGATGTCCCGGAGCACCGGGTGCGTTCGGTACAGGTCGACGACGTTGGTCCATCGGACGTTGCCGAGCTCGAGCGGGAGGAAGCCCGCCGGCGCGACGTTGCCGTCGTGCGCCACGAAGAGGATGCCGTTGCCGTCACGGGTGCCCGCGCTCGTGGCCCGCGGCCGCGTGCGGGGGACGCCGAGGCGCTCGCGGAGCCGCGCCGACAGCCGCGCGTAGAGCTCGCCGAGGCCGAAGTGCGTACGCGGGTCGATGTCGGCCGGAGCGTCGGCGCGCCAGGTCATCACGCGGCGGAAGAACGGGCCCTCGACGGTGCGAACGATGAAGCCGTAGCTGGCCGCGTCGTAGAGCAGGTGCGACACGTCCTCGGCCTGCGCCGGGGAGATCTCGTCGACGCTGGTGCCGCGGCCCACGTGCACGAGGAAGAACACCTCCCACACGTGCACGCCGTACTCGGCGAGCAGCGCGGCGATGTCGGCGAGCTCGCCGACGTTGCGGCGCATCACCGTGGTGTTGACCTGCACCGTGAAGCCCGCGGCGACGAGCTCGCGCATCGCCGCGAGGGTGCGCGCGAAGTGGCCGGGCACGTTGCGGATGCCCTCGTGCGTCTCGGCACAGCATCCGTCGAGGCTGATGGACACGGCGTTGATCCCTGCGTCGCGGAGCCGCGTGAGCGTCTCTCCGGCGAGCGCCGGGCTCACCGCGGGAGCGAGCGCGACGTGGGTGCCCTGGGCCTTCGCCTGCTCGAGGAGCTCGAAGAGGTCGGCGCGCGCGAGCGGGTCGCCGCCGGTCATCACGAGGATCGGTGACGGCGAGCCGAAGCCCGCGACGTCGGCGAGGAACTTCGACGCCTCCGCGTGGTTCATCTCGCCGGGCATCGGCGTGTGCTGCGCCTCGGCGCGGCAGTGGGCGCACGCGAGCGGGCATGCGCGGGTGAGCTCCCAGAACAGGAGCAGCGGACGAACGTCATAGTCGTGGGCTACCGGGTGCACGGGCGCACTTTCCGACGACCAAGGGCGCTGCGCAAGGCGTTCGCGCTCCCTGCGACGGTGCCGAAAATGCGCAGCTTCGACGCATCTTTCGCGCAGGTCTTGACCGGCTCCGGTGGGGCCCCACGGAACGCCGGTGCGATGGCAGAACATCCAAAGAACGGGGCAAGCGTGGAGGGTCCGGCGGAGACGCCGGCGCCGCGCAAGGCGGGTGGTTGTCCGATGCACGGAGACACGACATCGTGGGCGTTCACGCGCCGCACGTTCGTGCTCGGCAGCGCCGCGGTGGTGGCGACCGGCGTGGCGGGATGCGGTCCTTCGGCGAGCGCGACGACGACGCCGGCGGACGGCGGCACCGGGGACCAACCCGACGCTGCCGACGCGGGCGATCCGCTCGGTCCGGCGCGCGCCGACTCGGTGTACCGGATCCATCCGGCCATCGGCATCGCGCGCCTCGGCAACGCCGACCCCGACACGTATTTCATCGGGCAGGAGATCCCCGGGCTGCCGCCGCTCGGCGAGGCGCCAGGCACGCCGGCGCCGCCCTACAAGGTCGACGGACGCGTGAAGCCGCAGGCCGCGCGCTTCCGCCTCTTCGAGTACCGGCGCGTGAACGGAAAGCTCACACCCGTGCGCGAGGTGAACCTCGACACGCCCGGCGTCGACCGCATCGAGTGGACGACGCACCTCGCGAACCGCAAGGCGTCGTTCCACCAGTTCAACGGGCTGCAGGGCGAGACGACGACGCCGCGCGCCCGGCGCAACGCCTCGGTCACGGACCGCGCCTCGCTCGAGATCGATTTCGGGCCGCGCACCATCGCCGGCAGGTCGCGACCCGCCGCGGAGTTCCGCGTTGGCACCAGCGCGACGCCGGCGGACGAGACCTACCCGCGGCACGCCGACGACACACCGGTGATCGACTACCTCGGCCAGGTTCGCACCGACGACAAGGGCCGGCTCATCGTCCTCGGCGGCCAGGGTCTCGCGGCGTACCAACCCGCTCGCGCGCCGGCCCTCGCGTCGTACGTGAACAACGACGGGTGGTTCGACGACACGTCCGACGGTCCGGTCACCGCGACGGTGGTGTTGCACGGCGCCTCCGGGGCCGACGGCGGGACGCAGTCGGTGCCCGTCGACAGCGCGGGCGGCGCGTGGATCATCGTGTCGCCGCCGACCTTCGCGCCGGGCATCCTGGCGTGCACGTCGGTCTACGACCTGCTCTTCGACCTCGGCGTGCGCAGCGTGCCCATCCCCGCGGACAACGCGCTGTACGCCGACGGTGGGCCGCTCGCGCGGCTTCGCCGGCTCCACGACGACTTCCAGGCCACCGGCGCCGACGAGTTCCCGAACACCACCGCCGACTTCACCGACGAGATCGAGCCGATCCTCGTCACCGGCTACAATTTCCGCTGGGTCACCTCCGTCGCCGTCGGCAACCACGTCACGCTCCTCGATCCCGTGCTCGGCGACACCGCGGCGGTCGGCAACGACGCACGCATGACGATCTTCACGTACCTGCGTCCGCCGACGGGAGCGACGATTCCGGACGGCGCGCACTCGATGCCGAAGCTTCTCGGCAGCGATCCGTACACGACGTCGCAGCCCGACAACATCCGCATGCAGACGCTCACGCGCACGCAGGTCGGACTGATGCGCCGATGGGCGACGGGGCACTTCACTCCCGCGCGCATGACGCCCGCGACGCCCGCCGGCATCACGGCCCACGGCCTCGACCGCGCGGCGATGGAGAACTGCTGTGGCGGCGCGTTCTTCCCGGGCATCGAGATGGGCTGGCAGATCCGCAACCCGGCGCTCTACATCGAGCCGTTCCGGCTGAACATCACGGGCAACAGCGCGTACACCGGCGAGACCGACCAGCCCATGCTGCCGGGCCACTTCACGCGGCAGATGGCGCTGCCGTGGCACGCCGACTTCAACGACTGCCAGCGCGAAGGGCAGAACGGCTGGTGGCCCTCGGCGCGCCCCGACGACGTCTTCATCAACGCCGACGACGACAACCCCGTGCGGTGGACGCGCCCGACGACGCGCTTCCCCGACGGGACGAACAGCAGCCACCAGGACATGATCGACAACTGGTACAAGTTCGGCTTCGTCGTGAAGCAGGGCGAAGCGTTCCTCGAGAGCGAGCGGGCGGAGCAGATTCCGTGATGGGCCCCGGGGCTCCCCCCGGCGAGGGCTGGTCCCGGGTCTACTTCGGCGCCGACTGCTGCCAGACGCTGCTTCCGACCGTCGCGGTGCTCCGCTCGGCCCGGGCGCAGGTGCCGTCGGGCGCCGCGTTCACCCTTCTCACCCCCGCCGTCGACGATGCGGGTCTGGCGCACGTCGCGGCGCTGCTCCGTGAGCTTCACGCGGGCGACGAGGTGACCGTGGCCGACTACGGCGTGCTCGGTCTCGTGCGCGAACGCACGGGGCTCGTGCCGGTGCTCGGCACGCTGCTCACGCGCATGTTGCGCGACCCCCGGATCCCGCCCGCTGCGGGGGCGTTTCCGCCCGCGACGGACGCCGATCGCGTGCTGCGGCAGGCCTCGGTGACGTCGCCGGCGTTCCGGTCGTTGCTGACGGCCTTGGGCGTTCGCCGCGTGGAGCTCGCGCCGGTGGCGCAGGGCTTCGACATGGACTTTGCCGCGATGGAGCTCGCACCGACGCTGCACGCGCCGTTCGCGCCGGTGACGGGCGGCCGAGTGTGCCTCTTCGCCGCGATGGGACAGGCGCCGGAGCATCGCTTCGAGGTCGGCGCGGGGTGCCACCAGGAGTGCCGGCGCTACGTGGCTGCGACCACGGACGCGGAGGGCTCGATGCCCCACGCGAGGCTGTTCACCGCCGGCAACACGGTCTTCCAGGAGCACCCTCGGGACGTGGCGTCGAGGAGCTTCGCGGCGCTCGATGTTCCGGGCGCCCGGCTCGTCGTGCGCGACGCACCGCTCGCCCCCTGGGCGTGGTCGACGGAAGACCGGAGCGTGGCACGGCGCTGGCTGGACGGAACGGCGTGAACGAACCCCACACCGTCGACGGCCCCCTCGGCATCGCGGCGCCGCTCAGCGACGTCGACGAGGTCGAGCTCCTCGCCCGCAACGGCGCGACGGAGTTCTACTGCGGCGTCGCCCCCGCTGCGTGGGCGGTGCGCTACGGCGCCTCGTGGCTGAACCGCCGCGCCCGCGGACGGGCCAACGTGCCATCCGTGGATCACGTCGCGGCCCTCGCCTCGGCGGCGCACGCGTGCGGCTGCGCGCTCCGCGTGACGCTCAACGCGCCGTTCTACACCGGCGACCAGCTCGGCGAGGTGGCCGAGCTCGCGGAGTCGCTGCTCGGCGTCGGCGCCGACGGCCTCGTGGTCACCGACGTCGGCCTGCTCGTCGCCCTGCGCGACCGCGGCCTCGCCGGGGCCGTCACGCTGAGCAGCGTCGCCGCCGTGCACAACGCCGGCGCGGCGGCGTTCTTCCGCGAGCTAGGCGTGCGGCGCATGGTGCTTCCGAGGCACGTGCGGGTCTCCGAGGTGGCGTCCATTCACGCGCGGCTGCCCGACGTCGCCCTCGAGGTGTTCGTGCTCAACGACGGCTGCGTGTACGAGGAGGGCCACTGCGCCACCACGCACGCCCTCGGCACGTTCTGCCTCACGCCCTGGACCCACGACCTGCGCCGCGTCGACGGCGCCGAGCCCACCGAAGACGAGCGGCGATCGTTCGCGGCCGCCGCGTCGGAGCATCGGCGCTGGATCTGGCACGTCGACAACTGCGGCAGCTCGTTCTCGGACCAGGGACTTCCCAACGGTCCGTGCGGGCTCTGCGCCATCGGCGCGCTCCGCGACGCCGGCGTGCGGTGCCTCAAGATCGTCGGCCGCGAGTCGTCGACGTTCCGCAAGGTCCGCAGCGTCCGCCTCGTGAACTCCGTCGTCGCGCAGCTCGCCGGCGGCGCGTCCGACGCCACCGCGGCGGCGTACGCCCGCGACCTGCGGAACACTCCGGAGCTCTGTGGCCCGGGATACATGTGTTACTACCGCGACGGCGATCCGGCGCGTAGCGAGCGCTGAGCGGGGTCAGTTCGGGTAGGACGCGACGGACGCGGTGCCGCGCGTCGACGAAGGCGCGCAGCCCGCTGCGAGGGCGGGGTTGAAGGTGCCCCCGAGGGAGCACGTCGCGAGCGTCACCGAGACCCGGATGCGCCCGACGCCGCCCGCACCGCCCGCACCGCCGGTCGCGTAGAGGCTCGCCGCGCCACCCGCGCCGCCGGCGGCCGACACCCGCGCCGCGGAGCCGGTGGTGATCGAAGGCGCGCGGAGGACGATGACGCCGCCGGATCCGCCGCCGCCGCCGGCGCCCGGCTGCGGGTTGCAGCCCGAGGCCATGCCCGACCCGATGAACGCATCGCCGCCAGCGCCGCCGTTGGCGAGCACCGAGCCGTTGATGGTGATGCGCGTCGTCGACGCGATGCGGAGCGCGCCGCCGCCGCCGCCGCCGCCGGAGGTGCCGCCGTACGCCGGCCGCAGGTTGTAGTCGGCGCTGCCGCCGCCGCCGCCGGAGCCCGG
>CAIMWA010000091.1 GCA_903845045.1 uncultured delta proteobacterium
CGGCGGTGATGACGACATCCCGTTCTGATAGACGGATGACGGCGGCGGGGCTCGCGGCGGCGCTGCTCGTCGCGGGCTTCGCGGCGCTACGTGGCACCGCGGCACACGCGCACGGCAACGCCGTCGACGAACCCGGCTACAAGATCAAGCCCGCCGACGGGAACCTCTGGTCCCGACGGTTTCGCGCGGGCCGGCTCATCGGCGGCGGCGGCTGCGCGCAGCGCTGCATCGCGTTCACCTTCGACGACGGTCCCAACTGGGAGACGACGCCGACGCTGCTCGACGCGCTCGAGCTTCGAGGCATCAAGGCGACGTTCTTCGTCACCGGACACCGCATCGACGGCGACGGCGAGGTGGCGCGGCGCAACCGTGCGGTGCTCGCGGCCGAGTGGCGCCACGGCCACCTCGTGGGCAACCACACGTACCACCACGACCTACTCGACACGATGAACGAGGCGACGCTGCGCTTCGAGATCGACCGCACCGAGACCCTCATCGACGGGGTCATCGGCGAGCGCACTTGGCTGTTCCGGGCACCGTATGGAGCGCTGCACCACCCCGTCGCGGTGCGGGCCGTGTTCTCCCGAGAATACACCCCCGTGTATTGGGCCATGGACTCCGACGACTGGCGCGTGAACTCGGCCGACGCGGTGGTCGCGAACGTGCGCCGAGAGCTCGACCGCGCGCCCCGCGGTGGCGTGCTGTTGATGCACGACACGCTGCCATGGAGCGTCGCGGCGTTTCCGTTGATCGTCGCGGAGATCGAGGCCCGCAACGAGGCGCTGCGGGCGCGCGGCGAGGCTCCGTACGAGGTGGTGGGGCTGGAGAGGTTCTACGAGCCGCTGCGCCCCGCGCGGGGGCGCTGAGCGATCAGCGCGGGCCGGGGGTGCTGCCGAAGTACCACACCGCCGAGATGGTCCCGGTGATGATGTCGGTCAGGCCGTAGTGCGGGCCGACCGTCGTGCCGAGGCTGAACGCGCCGGTGGAGTTCGTCGTGGTGTCGTTGTTGCGCAGCACGACGGACTTGGAGCTGGTGGTCTGGTACGAGATGCCGAAGCCGAACTGCGCCTGCAGGCCGAGCTGGGGAAGCCCGATGAAGCCGAACTGAAGCTCGGCGACGGCGTTGGCACCGAGGCCGAACTGCACCGCGCTGAGGGTGTTGTCGGTGGTGGTGTCACCCGAGCCGGTGGTGATGCCGCTCGTGCCGTAGCGGAAGTACAGGTACGGGTCGACGTGGATCGAGAGGTGCTTCGCCTCGGCGACCATGATCGGAAGGCCGACCTGCAGGCCGAGCCCGAAGAAGTTCGGGTTGTCCGACGACTGCTGCATCGTGTTGCCGCCCGACTGCACCGTGCGGGTGTTCGACCCGCTCGAGAAGCCGAGGCCGAGGCCGGCGTCGAGGCCGATGGTGTGGTTCAGCCAGTAGCGCATGCCGACGGTGTGGAGGGCCTGCGTGCCGCCCTGCATCGCCATGCCGCCGCTGAACGCGAGCGCGGGCATGTCGGCGCTGCCGAAATACCGGAGGCCGATGTGGCCGACGACGACCGAGTGGTCCGTGGGGCCCGAGGTGTCGGTGATCGAGGCGCCGGTGGTCGTCGTCGTGGCCGGCGGAGCCTGCGTCGTCGAGATCTCCTGTGCGCTCGCTGCGGCCGCACCGAGGAGCACCGCCGAGCCGATCAACACCGAATGCAGTCGTCGCATGATGGTCTTCACCTTCTGCCAATTTCGTGGCGGGTAGCACTCCCTAGCGCCACCAGATGGGCCGCTGTTTCTGCCGATTTCGGGGGGTTGTCAAGCGCACCGTCCGCGCCCGCGGCAGGGGCTCCACGGGACCGATTCCTAGGGCGGCGGCGTCAGCGCATACGCGAGGTAGCGGGTTCCGGTGCGCACCGGCTCGACGCGCCATCCCCGCGCCTGCAGGCCCTCGACGATCTTGTAGATGGCGTCCCAGGAGTCGAGGACCAGGAGGTGCGTGGGGAGCGTCTGGAGCGCGAGGCGGTGCACGGCCTCGGCGCGTCCGGCGCCGCACTGGGCCCACGTGTAGCGCTGATGCAGCGTGACGGCCGCCGGCGTCTTGAGCCCGACGAGGTCCACCAAGGGGTGCTCGCCCGCGTACGCGACGTAGCCCACGTCGTGGACCATCACCCGTGCCCCGCGCGGAAGGGCGGTTCGCACCCACTGCGCCGCGCCAGCGAGCTCGGCGCGCGTGAAATCCACCCGCAGACGATGGAGTCGCCATCGCGCCGCGACCTCGGGGGCATTGGTGTCGAGGGCCACGACCGCGACCAGCAGCGCCGCCCATCGCACGGCAGCCCAGCGATGCGTCCGGGCCTCGGCGATCGCCGCGACGACGAACGGGAGCAGCACGTACAGATACCGATGCTCGTAATGCGCGAGCGCGCCGGGGAACTGCGTGACGTACGCGCCAATGACGACGCCGCCGAAGACCAGCAGCGTGCGCCCCGCGGCCACGAAGGGGAGCACCACGGCGACGCGCCCGAGGGACCCGAGCAGCGCCGAGAAGTGGCGAAGGTTGCCGACGGTCCAGTCGCGACGAATGCGCCACGGAAGGCAGCCCTCGGCGAAGAAGAGCCGCTTCGCCCGCACCGTGGACGGGACCAGCGTTCCGAGTTGGGCGAGCTCGAGGGCCGCCCACGGGAGCGCTCCGAGCGCGCACAGCCCGAGGTCCCGCAGTACGCGATCGCGGCCGAGCGCGCCTGCGAGACGCAGCCTCGCCCACCGCGTGAGGAGCAGCAGCGGGGTCGCAGCGGCGAGCTCCGGTCGAAGGAACGGGAGGACGCCGCAGAGCACCGGTTGCAACACCGGCGGCTTGCGAGGGTCGACGCCCTCGGCGAGCGCGAGACACCACGCGAGCGCGCCCATCGCGAGGCCGGTCTCGAGGCCGTTGAGGAGCTGGTGCGCAACCTCGCCGACGACCAGAGCGACCGCGAGCAGCAGCGCCGCCTCCCAGCGTGCGAGGCGCTGGCGCACGGCGATGGCGAGGACGCCGGTGACGTAGGCCGCGACGCCGATCCAGGCGGTGAACCACGCGCCGGGCTCGCCGCGGACGAAGGCTCCGACCATCGCCACGAGCACCGTGTGCGCCACGCTCGTCGCCCCCACCAGCGCGGGCACGCCGAGGATCGGGTCCACGCCGGCGCGGAGGACGTCGGCGTTGTGGAGCGTGATGTACGCGTCGTCGACGGGAAGCACCGTGCCTTCGCGGTGGTAATGAACGCGCGCGGCCAAGGCCACCGCGGCGAGCGCTCCGGCGTAGGTCCACGCGGTGGCGCGAGCGGTCCACGGAGCCCTCACGGCGCTCCGGTCTCCTCTGCGCCGACGCGCGCGGACGCCGCGGCGCGGCCCACGTCGGTCTCGAATGACGACGGCGACGGACGCCCCCCGACGGTGCCGCGGCGAAGCGCGCGACGAAGCGTCGCCACCCGAAGTCGATCCCGCGCGGTCGCACCTTCGGAGCCGAGCGCTGCGAGCCGAAGCATCGCGCGCTCGAGCACCGCGTCGGCCACCGATGGACGATCGGCCTCGTCGAGCGCTGCCGCCAGCGTCGCCGCAACCAGCGCGAGCGCGCTGCCCGGGACGTCGTCGTTGGCGCCGAGCAGGGGCCCGGGCGCGCACACCACGGCTCCGGGATCCATCGGGCCCTCCGCGATCGCCGGGACGCGGTCTCCGGCGAGCACGAGCGCCGCGACGCTCAGCGCCTCGGCGAGGCGCCCCTCGTCGACCAGCGCGATGGCGCGAACGGCGGCGGCGCCCGACTCGGCCTCCACCATCGCGAGCGCAGCCTCCTCGGACGCCCTCGCCGCGTCGCCCGCCCGCCATGCGAGCCACGCGAGCGCCGTGCGCGACGCCACGCCCGTGCCGGGGTGCACCCGCGCCAGCAGCGCGCGGGCCCCCGGAGCATCGCCCGCGCAGACCCTCGCCACGGAGAGCGCCACCCTCTCCAACGCGGAGGCGTCGGGGCGGAGCGCCCGGGGCGCGAGGGCCCGCGCGGCGTTCGCCCACGCCCCATCGCGCGCGAACCGGTCAGCGGTGGCCGTCGGCGTCGCCGTCGGACGCATCGTCGCGTCGGTCACCGTCACGCGTGCGGCCAGGCGCGTCGACGCCGCCCGCACCTCGCGATCGGCGGGATCCAGCGCGACCGCCCGCGCGATCGCCGCGGCGCGCTCGGCGGCGTCGGAGGAATCCTCCAGCACCTCGGCCAAGAGCAACCACGTCCCGGCGTCGTCGGCGAAGAGGCGGGTGGCTGCGCGCGCGACGACCACGGCACGCTCGCGATGGCCCGCGTCCACGAGGGATCGAACACGCCGCCCGACGATCCACGGATCGCCGTCGTCGGCGAAGGACGCCAGATCGTATTGATGCTCGGCCTGCTCCCAGTCGCCGCGCGCGCGCGCCAGCTCCGCGCGCAGGAACGCCTCGTAGGCCGTCGGCGACGCGAAGGACCGGCGGATCCATCGGGACCCCACCCGTTCGGACAAGGGTGGTGGGGCGACCGCGCACCCGAGCGCGGTTCCCACGACGGCGACGAAACGCAACGATGGCAGGGCGGCACGCACCGAGGCTGCTGCCGGTCTACCACCGCTCGGTGCGCGGTTGAACGAAAGCCTTGTCGCCGCGCCTCGGTCGTCGTTACCATCGGTCCCACGCGAACGCCCCCGGACGGAGCCGGCGGCCTCGCGCCTCCCTGTCACCCCGTGAGGATCACCGATGACATCCGAAGCCGACGCCCGCTGCCTCGAGACCTTTCCGAACTGGCTGCGCTCCCTCGGGCATGACGCCGAGGCCATGGTCGACGCGCTGAACGCCAGCGGCGTCTCCGAGGCGGCGCAGCGCGCCCTCGCGGCGGGGCTCAACTACGTGTTCAAGTCCGTCGACCTCATCCCCGACGGCATCGACGACATCGGATACCTCGACGACGCCTTCGTGCTGCGCATCGCCGTGGCGCAGGCGGCCGCGAACGGGCTCGACGTGTCGACGCTGGGTCCTCTCGCCACCATGGCGGCCGACGTGGAGCTTCTGAAGACCTTCCTCGGCGCCGACTACCACCGCCTCGAGGTGTACGTGCAGGGCCTCAAGCGCACCGCGGCGCGCGGGCGCAGCGTCGACGACATCGTCGCGGGCGGCCCGACGCGCACCGATTTCACGGCCGACGTGAAGGGCTTCGCGAAGAACTACGGCGCGCCGTCGTTCTCCCGCGAGGAGAAGAACCTCATCAAGCTCCGCGCCTTCTTCGACGCCAAGCTCCCGCGCTGAACGCCCGCATCGGGCGATTGACCCGAGCGCGACGGCAACACTACAACCCGCTTCGACATGAACCCCATCGCGATGGCCCTGCTGGTCGGCGGGCTCAACGGACTCTTTGCGCTCAGCGCCTTCCGACGTCTCGTCCTGCTCTCCAAGGGCGCGCCCGCGGCCCCGGTGGAGCGCATCTGGGACCGCCTCACGGTGGCTCCCGGAGAGAAGGGGCCGAGCGCCTTCGGGTCGGTGCTGGTCTTCATCGCCATCGTGGGTCTCGCCGCCGCGCCCGCGGCCTTCGTCGGCGCCCTCGCGCCCGACACCGTGGGGCGCGGGTTCCTCCACATGGGCACGCTCCTCGCGGCCATCGGCGGCGGCGCGGGGCTCTTCTGGGCGCTGCGCGCGCAGCTCAAGATGCCGAAGTACCGCGTCGCAGGCCTCGCCCACACGCTGATCTTCACGGGCTTCGCGACGCTGCTGCTCCGCACGATCATGCTGGTCGGCAAGGGCTTCGACGAGTCCTTCGCGCTCTTCATCCTCGACCCGCGCGGGAGCGACCCGCTGCTCCGCGGCGTGGGCTTCGGCTACAACGTTCTCAAGGACTTCGTGGTGCTCGGCGTGCTCGGCGGCGTCGGCACGTTCATGTGGTTCCGCGTCGGCCACCGTACCAAGCGCCTCGCCTACGGCTGGCATGCCTGGGTCGTGCTCGGCGTCATCGCCACGATGATGGTGATGGACCTGCTCTGCGACGGCGGTCTGTTGCTCGCGCACGCGATCCGCGAGGGCGGCGACGTGGCGGCGAACGTGAACACCCTCGCCAACGAGTCCGGCGAGAACCTCGGCCGCGTGCTCGCGCTGGTCCTTCATGCGGTGGGTGTCTCGAGCGAGTCGACGGCGCACGCGCTCGGCGCCGCGGGCCTCTGGATCCACGTGTTCCTGGTCTTCGCGTTCATGAACTACCTGCCGTACGGCAAGCACTTCCACGTGCTGGCGGCGCTGCCGAACGTCTTCCTGCGCAACCTCGACGCGCCGGGGCGCCTCGCCCCGATGGCCGAGAGCTCGGACAAGCTCCTCGAGTCCATGGCCGCCGCGATGGAGGCGCCGGACCCGACGTCGGCCCCCATCGGCGTCGGTCGCATGGACCACTTCACCTGGAAGGCGCTCCTCGATTTCTACACGTGCACCGAGTGCGGCCGCTGTTCGGACAACTGCCCGGCGCACCGCACCGGCAAGGCCCTCTCGCCGAAGCACCTCACCACGGATCTCCGCGACCACCTCTACAGCCGGCAGGACGAGGCCTTCGCGCCGAGCGACCACTACTCCGCCGAGCCCAAGCCGCTCTTCGACCTGAACCTCGTCCCCGAGGTGATCCATCCCGACGTGATCTGGGCCTGCACGACGTGCCGCGCGTGCGAGGAGCAGTGCCCGGTGATGATCACCTACGTCGACAAGATCGTGTCGATGCGCCGCAACGTGGTGATGCTCCGCGGCGAGTTCCCGGCGGAGCTGCAGAAGACCTTCCAGGCCCTCGAGACCAACGGCAACCCGTGGAACCTCACGCGCATGGACCGCGCCGACTGGGCTTCGGGCCTCGACGTGCCGCTCATGAGCGACAAGCCCGACGCGCAGGTGCTGTACTGGGTCGGCTGCGCCGCCAGCTACGACGACCGCGCGAAGAAGATCGCGCGCGCCATGGCGCGGCTGCTGACCCAGGCGAAGGTCGACTTCGCGATCCTCGGCAGCGAGGAGACGTGCACCGGCGACCCCGCGCGCCGCGCCGGCAACGAGCACCTCTACATGATGCTCGCCGAGCAGAACGTCGCCGCGATCAACCAGTACAAGCCCCGGCGCATCGTCACGACGTGCCCGCACTGCTTCAACACGCTGCTCAACGAGTACCCGGACCTCGGCGCGAAGTACGAGGTCGTGCACCACTCGACGTTCCTCCAGGAGCTTCTCGCGACCGGCAAGCTGCGGCCGACGAAGGGCGTGAAGGCGAAGGTGGTGTTCCACGACTCGTGTTACCTGGGCCGGTACAACGACGTGTACGAAGCCCCGCGCGACGTGCTCGGTCGCATCGACGGCCTCGAGATCGTCGAGGCCGAGTGGAACCGCGAGAAGGGGCTCTGCTGCGGCGCCGGCGGCGGCCAGATGTGGATGGAGGAGCAGCACGGCACCGAGCGCGTGAACAAGCGCCGCACGCTGCAGCTACTCGACACCGGCGCCGACATGGTCGCGTCGGGGTGCCCGTTCTGCCAGACGATGCTCACCGACGGCATCAAGTCGATGGAAGACGAGCTCAAGCGTCCGGTGGAGCAGCTCGACCTCGCCGAGGTGCTCGAGCGCGCCGTCGCCTTCGACGCCCCCGCCAAGAACGACTCCGCCAGCGCCACCGCAGGCTGAACGATGGGCGGCGGGGCAGCGCTCGCACAGTCGCTGCTGTCCCTCGTCGCCGTCTGCGCCCTCGCCTGGTTCGTGCTGCGCGCGGCCGCCCGACGGGGCTTCGGCACGCGTCCTGGAGGCGTGCTGACGGTGCTCGACCGCGTGGTGCTCGAGCCGCGGCGCACGCTCTACGTGGTTCGCGCCGGCGACAAGGTGCTCCTCGTCGGCAGCGGTGAACACGGCCTCACGACGCTCTCGGAGCTCGACCCGGCGACCGTCGCACCGCCTCCCGACACCGAGGCGCCGCGGTGAACGGCACGTCGCCGCTGGTGCTCGCTCTCGTCTTCGGCGGGCTCTCGCTGGTGCCTGCGCTGGTGCTCGTCGGCACGAGCTTCGTGAAGTGCTCCGTCGTGCTCGGCGTGCTGCGCAACGCGCTCGGAACACCCGAGACACCGAGCTCGCTCGTGGTGCTCGGGCTCAGCGCGATCCTTTCGCTGCACGTGATGGCGCCGACGGCGCGAGCGATGTGGCGCGGCTCCGAAGCCGACGTCACCGCGGCGCTCGGCGGCGACCCGATGACCCCCGACGGCTTCGCGCGCATCGGACGGGCCTGGGACGCGGCGAAGGGACCCTGGATCCGCTTCCTTCGCGCCAACGGCGGCGACCGCGAGCGGCGGCTCTTCGCGGAGTTCGCGCGGGAGTCCGCGGCGCAGCAGCACGCTTCGGTAGAGGTGCGCGACGACGACGTGGCGGTGCTCCTGCCGGCGTTCGTGCTGACCGAGCTGGCGCGGGCGTTCAGCCTCGGCTTCCTCGTCTACGTGCCGTTCCTCGTGGTGGATTTCGTGGTGGCGGCGCTGCTGGCGTCGCTGGGCCTCGTGGGGCTCCCGCCGCCGCAGGTCGCGCTGCCGTTCAAGCTCTTGCTCTTCGTCGCGGCGGACGGCTGGCTGCTCGTCGCGCGCGCGCTCGTGCTCGGCTACCGCTGAGCGATCAGGTGAACTTGAGCTTCGTCGCGGCGACGGCCGACATCTGCAGAAGCATCCAGCCGTGGCGGAAGCGCGAGATGTTGGTCTCGCCGTAGGTGCGGTCGCGGTAGCGGATCGGGATCTCGAGGATCTTCAGGTTGAGCCGCGACGACCCGAAGATGAGGTCGAAGTCGCCGAACGGGTCGAAGTCGCCGAAGTAGCTGCGGCCCGCGGCGAGGCGCTCGTAGTCGCGAGACCACAGCACCTTGGTGCCGCAGAGCGTGTCCTTGATGGGCTGGTTGAGCAGGTAGGTGAAGAGCTTGCTGAAGCCGATGTTCCCGAGCTTGTTGAGGAAGCGCATGGCCTCGCTCTCCATCGGGTACACGAGCCGCGTTCCCTGCACGTAGTCGCACTGGCCGCGCACCATCACGTCGAAGAACTTGGGAAGCTCCTCGGGAGGCACGGTCATGTCGGCGTCGAGGATCATGAGGATGTCGCCGGTGGCCTCGCGAAAGCCCACGCGCACGGCGTCGCCCTTGCCCTTGCCGGTCTGGCCGTACACCGAGACCGTCAGCGGACCACGGTACTCGGCGATGGCGCGCTCGATGGTCCCGCGGGTGTCGTCGGAGCTGCCGCCCTCGACGAAGATGAGCTCCGTGCCGGCGCCCATGGACGGCGTGCGCTCGAGGATCTTCGGGATGTTCCCGGCCTCGTTGCGGGCCGGGACGACGACGCTCACCCGGGGCGCGGCGACCTTCACCGGCGCCTCGTCGCGACGACGCAGGGCGTAGAGCCGGTACATCGACGCAGCCCGGACGACCGGGAGCTTCGAGACGTAGCGGTTGAGCAGCGTCGCCACGCCGGGGACCGGCAGCGGGAGCAGCATGCGGTCCTCGAGCTTCACGATCTCGAGGCCCGCGATCTCGAAGAGGTTGTGCAGGTCCGACTCGCTGAGCCAATTCGCCGGCGGCGTCGGGATCTTGAAGCCCGCGAGCTCGCCCGCTCGAATCGCCAGCTCCCAGAGGTAGTTGTAGCAGGTGAGGAAGATGCGCCCGCCGGGCGCGAGGTGCCGCGCGAGGTTCTCGAGCAGCCGCTGCACGTCCGGGACGCTGTGCACGAGGCGGTCGCACAGGATCGCGTCGTAGCGCTCGTCGAGGCGCATGGTGAGCGCGTCGTCGACGCACACGTCGAGCTCCGGGTGCTTCGCCTGCGCCGCCGCCACCGCCGCAGGAACGCAGTCCACACCGTGGCGCACCGCGTTCGGGAGCAGCGCGAGGGTGTCGCCGCGCCCGCAGCCGGCGTCGAGCACCTTGGCGTCGCGGGGCACCGAGCGGGCAAGCGACATCGCCACGTCCCGGCGCAGGTACCTCGCCCCGATGGTGAACCGGGGCTGCTCCCGGGCGCTCCGCTCGAAGTAGTTGCGCCACGCGTCGTCCTCGCGCGTCGCCACGATCACCGGCCGGCCGTTCACGGCCACGCCCTCGCCCGCTGCACTCACCGTCTCCATGGGAGCCGCGCAATAGACCATCGCGGGCGCGGAGTCATCACCCCGCCCGCGGGGCCAGCCCGTCGACCATTCGCGTGAGCACGTCGAGGCCGCGCCCCCAGAACGCCGGATCGCGCACGTCGAGCCCGAGCTCCGCGAGCAGCACCTCGGGGCGCGCCCGCCCACCGCCAGCCAGCAACCGCAGGTACTTCGGCACGAACGCCGCGCCGTCGCGCTCCCACAGCGCGTAGAGCGCGAAGACGAGGAGCTGCCCGAACGCGTACGCGTAGCAATAGAAACGGTAGTGCACGAGGTGCGGAATCGCCGCCCAGCCGTAGCCGTCGCGCTC
>CAIMWA010000092.1 GCA_903845045.1 uncultured delta proteobacterium
GCAGATGCTCGCGGCGCCGCCCGCGCCGCCCGCGCCGCCCGCGCCGCCCGTCGCCCCGAGACCTGCGCGCACCTTCGAGCCGCCCGACCGAGGCCGGCCGATCCCGTTGCTCCGCCCGCGGGGCGGGCCCGATGGCGGTCCGCCGATCGACTCGCCGGCGATCATGCAGGGGGTGCGGCCGCGCATGCCCGAGATCCGCGCCTGCCTCGACGGGCTGCGGGCGAACGTCTCGTTCTCGCTCGACATCGACGCGCGCGGTCGCGTGCGCACGGTGAGCCTCGCGTCGCCGCCGCCGGGGTCCCCCGCGGGCCGTTGCGTGTCACGCGTGCTCGCGCGCCTGACCTACCCGCCCGGCCACCCGACGGCCAACGCGCGGATGTTCTGGACCCCTTAGGGGAGCAGCGGGCAACGGCCGGTGTGCGGGTCCGGCGCGCCGCATCGATTCATGCAGCCCGGAATGCCGCACGGGTAGCAGCACAGCAACCCCGGCGCGCACATCGTGTCGGCGGTGCAGAGCGAGCCCGCCGCGAGGCCTCCCGCGTCGGCCACACCGGTGTCCGAGGCGCCCGCGTCCGCTGTACCGACGTCCGCCGGACCGGCATCCCGCGGCCCCGCGTCGACGACGCCGGCGTCACGAAACGTCGGCGCGCCGCAGAGGCTCCCGTTGCACGCACAGACCGCGAGATCCAGCGCCGGGCAGGAGCTCACGCAGCCCAGCGGACACCCGCGCAGGTCGGTGGTGCACACGATGTTCGCGGGATCGCAGGATCCGCAGCCGCACCAGAACGGGTGGCACGCGCCGGCGTCGTCGCAGCGCACGACGTCCGCCGCGGGTACGTCGCTCGCCGCCCCCGCATCGACTGCGTGCACGTCGTCGGAGCCGAGGTCCGTGGGACCGCCGACGTCGCTTACGCCGGCGTCGATGGCCGGGACGTCGAGGGTGGTGCGATCGGTCGCGGGACCGTCGTCGAACAGCGAGCCTGCGTCGCGTACGACGCCGGTGTCGATCGGCGCCCCCGTGTCCGCGGGGCCGGCGTCGGTGACCGGGGCCTCGCTCGAACAGCCCGCGATCATGGCGAGCAACACGATGGGGAGACGAGCGTTCATCGGCGTCCTCGGATTCAGTGCGGCGCGAGCGCCGATGCGCGGCGCAGGAACTCCCACGCCATCTCGTACTCGAAGTAGTGCAGCGTGTCGGTGGCGACGACGTCCCGAAGGTCACGCTGCGCAGCCGCCGTGTCGCCCGCCGCGAGCTCCGCGAGGGCCTCGTAGAAGAGCGCCTCGGCGCGCTGCCCGCGGGTGTGCGCTTCGGCGAGGAGCGCCGCCCGGTCGATGCGTCCGACGGCGCGGCGCGCGAGGTGCGTCGTCCACGCGACCTGGGCGTCCTCGGTGGAAGCGATGGCGGTGAGCGAGGCGAGGGCGCCGGCGTCCTCGGCGAGGTGGCCGTTGCGGGCCGCCGCGAGGCCCCACAACCCGAAGTACACCTGCCACGCCGGCTCCAGCGTGAGCTGGGCGCGGGATCGACGATAGAGCGCCGACGCGTCGCGCCAGCGGCCCGACGAGAGGCACAGCGCGATGGCCCGGCCGGCGGTGTCGCGGCTGTTCGGCGCGGCCTCGAGCGCGGCCTCTAGCGCGGGACGAACCTCGGCGTCGCGCCCCAGCGCGTCGAGCGCCACCGCCCGGAACGAGTGCACCTGCGCGAGCTCGTTCTGCTGCGCGATGTGCGAGAGCGCGTCGAGCGACGCGAGGGCGTCGGTGAACGCCGTGCGTGCTTCGTCGGCGCGACCCGAGACCGCGAGCACCTGCGCGCGCCGCAGCGCGAAGGTCGGGCGAAACGTCGAGTCGCTCTCGGCCGGCCGCAGCGGCAGCGCGAGCCCCGCATCGAGGCGGCGCAGCGCCTCCGTCGCGTCGAGGCGCCTCCACGCGATCTCGGCGAGCGTGTAGAACGCATCGCGAGAAGCGGGGGTCGCCACGCTCGCGCGCTCGAGGTGTGCCGCCGCCTCGGTCACGTTGCCCGCGGCGAGCTCTAGCTGCGCCGCCGTCGACTCGAGGTCCGCCTCCGGAACCGGCTGCGGCTGCGTCGGAAAGCGCTCCCGCCAGCGCGCGTCGAGGGCCCGAGCCCGGGCCCACGCACGCCGTCCCGGTGCGGGGTCGTCGGCCCCGATCTCGCGCGCCAGCCACGCCGTGCTCTCGACCACCGCGGCGCGAAGCACCGTCGCATCCTGCGGCTCGAGGTCCGCCGTCGCCTCGAGGTGCGCGCTCGCGAGGCCGAGGTCGTCGCCCTCGTGGGCCGTCACCGCGAGGCACCGCGCGAAGCGAGGATCGCTGAGAAAACGTGCGCGTCCGACACGGCAGACGCCGGCGAGGGCGTCGTGGTCCGAGCGCTCGAAGTGCTCGGCGAAGCGGTGCATCGCGTCGGCGGAGGCATCGGCCGCAGCGACGGCGCGCACCGCGGACACCAGCCCGGCGCCCTCGTTCGGCGGTCCGAGCGCCGCCACCCGGTCCGCCGCTTCGGTGAAGAGCCCGGCGCGGAGGTAGAGCGTCGTGAGCTCCGCGGCGGAGATCTGCAGGCCCATGCGCATCTGCCGGACCTCGTCGTAGGAGAGCCGCGAGGCCTCGCTGCGGGCCGCGCGCGCCTCGATGGAAGCCTGGCGCCGCGCCACGAGATGCTCCGTCGCCGCCTGCAGGACGTCGCTCGCGGGGATCACCGAAGCGACCTCGCGGAGCACCTCGGCGAGCTCGCCGTCGCGCACCCAGGCACGCTCGAAGTCGGTGCGGTTGCGCTCGCCCCACTCGGTGATGCGGCGCCACGTCGCCGCGGCATCCTCCGGCGGACGCTCCACCGCCATGAGGATCCGCGCCGCCGTCAAAGCACGGGCCTCCTCGCCGCGTCCCGACGCGATGCCGAGCAGCAGCCGCGCCGGGGCCTCGAGGTCCTGCGGGAGGCCGCCGCGAGCGAGCTCTGCAGGGGTGTAGTGCGTGAGGGCCGCGCGCAGCCACGACAGCGCCCTCGGCGTCTCCGCTGCGTGGAGCGCCTCGAGCGCGCGGTGCGCCAGGAGACGCGTGACCTGCGTGCGCAGCGCCGACACCGAAGGGTCTCCGGCGACGTGCTCGTCGAGGATCCGGCGCGCGTCGTCCAGCGACGCCGCGTCGACGCTGGCCGGAATCGCTTGCCGTCCCGACGTCGGGTGGTGCGGGCGGCCCGCGCAGGCTCCGGCGAGCGAGAGGAGGAGCCAGGCAGCGGGACGACGCGAAAACGCAGCACGCATGAAGGTCACGGACAGTAGCGTCGCCCACGACGAAGCCGCAACCGCGGGCCTCCGCCGCGCGCCGTTTCGGTGGCGGCCTCAGCCCCCGATGACGAGGCGCGCGCGCGCACACCGCAGGCCGACGATGGGGCTCTGCGTCGCAGGCATGTACGCGTCGTCGCGGCTCGCGGCGCGCAGCAGCGTCACCGAGCCGGAATACCAGCTTCCGCCGCGGATCGCGGGGTACCCCGAGGCGCCCCGCGGACAGTAGGGATCGGTGCGCGCGCGTCCGCCCCAGCACGCGGGATCGTCGTAGCCGGCGAAGAGGTCTGCGGTCCACTCCCACACGTTGCCGGCGAGGTCGAAGAAGCCCGCGGTGTTCATGTAGTGGCCGACGCGATGGGTGCGTCCGCCGTCGTCGCCCGCGCACTGGTTCCACGCCGCGCGGTCGCACGTCGGCGACGGCACCGCCTCGCCCCACGGATAGCTCCGACCCGCGGCGAGGCCGACGCCGAGCGTGTCGCGCGCGGCGAACTCCCACTCGGCCTCCGTCGGCAGACGCCCGCCGTCCCACACGCAGAACGCCTGCGCCGTCGGGTGGTCGACGCAGTTCACGGGATGGTACTCACGGCCCGGCACGTTCCAATTGCAGCCCGCGCCGGTGCCGGGCGACTGCACCGCGCCGCTCCACGGCACCACGGCGCCGGGGTAGGCGATGCGGCTCGGGGCCGCCGGGTGGCCCGCCGCCCAGAAGCGCTGAAAGCGCGCGACGGTCACCTCCGAGGCGTCGAGCGCGAAGGCGCTCACGGTGATCGCGCGCTGCACCGGCGACGAGCGGAACGCTCCGTTGTCGCCCAGCGCGAAGGTGCCGCCGAGGAGGTTCACGATGCCGCAGCCGGCCTCCGACGCCGACGGACAGCTTCGCTGCGACGGCGCCATGCACGCGCCGCGGCCATCGCAAATGCCGGTAGGGCAGGGCGTTCCGTACGGCGAGACGTCGCTCGGCGCACAGGCGAGGGGGCCGCCGCAGACCGTCACGCCGACGCGGCACGCCGGGATTCCGAGGCTGCACGGAAGACCCGAAACACAGGGCGGTCCTGTGTCCGTGCCGGTGTCGACGACGACGTCGCGAGGCGCCGCGCCGGCGTCATGGGCGACGTCCGCCGGAGCGAGGTCCCGCGGCGTGAAGACGTCGCGCAGGACCGAAGCGTCGATGGCCCCGTCGGTGCGGGCATCGAGCGTCGAGGCGTCGGATGCGATGCCGAGCACCCGGGCGCCGCACCCGACGGCCAGCCACGCGGCGAAGATCGTAGCCGGCGGGCGCAGTCCGCGGCTCACGACGAGAACGCGCTCCAGCGCGGTGCGCAGAGCAGCGCGACGGTGGCGCCGAAGCGACCGTGGCACGCCGCGTCGGGAACCGTGAGGCGCAGCGCCGGCATCGGCGCCGCCGTCAGCGTCGGGCGCCCGAAGAACAGGAACACGGACCCCGCGCAGATGACCTCGCCGTCGTCGGGCGCGCCGATGACCGCGTCGGCGAGTCCGTCGCCGTCGACGTCGCCGGTGAACGCCACGCCGGCGCCGAAGGACCCATAAGAGCCGCCCGCTGCGGGGGTCGGCGCAGCGATCAGCGGACCCCGCACGAGCGTGCTGGCGGCGTTCCCCAAGTACACCCGCGCCGCGGTGGACCCGTCGGTGCCGAGCAGGTCGTCGAAGCCGTCGCCGTTGACGTCGCCGAGGCCCACGATGGGGCCGCCCGAGGTCATGTCGTCGGTGAGCGAGACCGCCGCGGTGCTTCCGAGACCGCCTGCGGCTCCGAGGTAGACGTCCACCGCGCTGCCCGTCGAGAACGACGACGGACCGAAGGCGACGTCGGCGATGCCATCGCCGTTGACGTCGTTGGCGGCCGCGACGTGACCCACGTAGTTCGCGAAATTGATGTTCTGCGACGGCGTCGTCTCGATGCCCGTCGCGGTCCCGCGGTAGACCCTCGCGATGGGCGGCCCCTTGAAGCTCTCGAGGACCACCAGGCTCTCGTACGGCGACGAGGGGTCGAGGCGACCGACGACGGCCATGGTGCCGCCGAAGTCGCTGAAGATGCTCGAGGGCGTGAGCGACGTCGACGTCGACCCGAGCCCCGCGGCGCCGCCGAAGAAGACCTCGACGGTGTTGCTGCAGCCGTTCAAGCACTGCGTGCCCACGGCGAGGTCGCCGTAGCCGTCGTGGTTCAGGTCGCTCGCCGATGCGAGCGAGACGCCGAAGGTGATCATCGGCGCGTGGCCGAGCGTCGTCGGAGTCCCCGCGAGCCCCGCGGCGCTGCCGAGAAACACGTAGACCTGCGACGCGAACGACGACGTCGCGACGAGGTCGCCGAAGCCGTCGCCGTTGTAGTCGCCGGCCGCGAGGTTGGCGCCGAGGTCACCCGCCGCCGTCGACACCGTGAGCGTCGCCGACGGCGTCGCCGCGAACCCGGTGGGCAGGCCGAAATACACGTGAATGCGGTTGCCGTTGGGCTCGGCCACGGCGAGGTCGGCGCGGCCGTCACCGTTGAAGTCCGGAGTGACACCCCAGCTCGCGGTGGCGGGGATCGGACGCGCGGGCACCACGAACTCCCAGGCGGCCGAGGGCACGAGACCGGTGCCCGAGCCGGAGCGCCCGTAGGTGCGCCAGAAGTACGTTCCCGCGGCGAGCGCGCCAGGACGCGTGATGCGCGTGCCGGTGCCCGTGACGCGATCGACCATGCGGGTGCACGCGCGGTCGCGGCAGATCTCGATGACGGCGCCGTCGGTGAACGCACGGGGCGCGACCTCGAAGGTCACGTCTACGGATCCGTTGAGCGTCGAGAGCGACGAAGGTGCGATGGCACGCGGGGCCGGGATCGGCGTGCAGCCCACCTCGCCGCGGACGTACCCGGCGTTGCACGCGTAGCCGCACGCGCCCGCCGTGCAGACCGGCGTCGCGTTGGCGGGAGCCGTGCACACGCGCCCGCAGACGCCGCAGTTGTTGGTGTCGACGGTGACGTGCACCGCGCAGGCCTCGCCAGTGGCGCTGCACGTCGACCAGCCCGCGTTGCACAAGGTGTTGCAGCCGCCGTCGGAGCACGTGGCCTCGCCGTTCGTCGGCACCGGGCACACGTGGCCGCACGCGCCGCAGTTCGAGGTGGAGCTGGTGAGATCGACGCACGCATCGCCGCAGAGCGACCGGCCCGCAGCGCATTGCGGCACGCACGCGTTGGACGCGCAGAGCATGCCCGTGGTGCAGGTCCGCGCGCAGGTTCCGCAGTGTGCTGCGGTGTCGATGCGCGCCTCGCATCCGTTGGTGGCGACGTGGTCGCAGTCGTCGAAGCCGGCGTTGCATCGGGCGACCGCGCAGGCCCCCGCCGTGCACTGCGCGACGCCGTTGGGCGTCGCGCACGAGGTCCCGCACGCCCCGCAGTGCGCGGCGTCCGTCGCGAGCTCGACCTCGCAGCCGTTCGCGGCGCTGCCGTCGCAGTCGGCGAACCCCGCGCGGCACGCGAAGCCGCATCCCGAGGCGCCGCAGGTGGCGGTCGCGTTGGCCGGGGCGGGGCACGCGTTTCCGCAGGTTCCGCAGTGCGTGGCGCTGCGCTGAAGGTCCGTCTCGCAGCCGTTGCGAACGACGCCGTCGCAGTCGCCGGTCTGCGTCGCGCAGGCGAGCACGCACGACCCCGCGGCGCAGCTGTAGAACGGGTTGATGACGCGGCAGTCGTAGTCGGCGCGGCACTGCGCGAGGCACGAGCCTTCGAGGCAGTAGAGACCCGCGGGGCAGTCGCTGGTGCGGTAGCACTGGGCCTGCGAGACGGCGGTGTGGCACACGCGCACGCCGTAGCGGTCGCTGTCGACGCACGTCTGGCCGGTCGTACAGTCGCGGTCCACGTGGCACTGCGGGCGGCAGGCGGTGCCGGTGCAGACCTGGCCGCTGGCGCAGTCCGAGTCGTAGCGGCAGTGGCCCTCGGGCGGGGCCGGCGACGTGCACGAGAGCGCGAGAATCAAGGCCCAGAGCAAGGCGACGCGGGACGACATCGGGCGGGGACCATAGCGCAACACGCTGTGCATCGCGCGGGCGGCTGGTCTACCGTGCGGGCATGAACCGACGCCTTCGCGCGCTCTCGGGCATCAAGCCCACGGGCACGCCCCACCTCGGGAACTACTTCGGCATGGTGCAGCCCGCCATCGCGCTGCAGGACACGCACGACGCGTACTACTTCGTGGCCGACTACCACGCGCTCACCACCGGCCGCGACGCCGCGCTCTTGCGACGAACGTCGCTCGAGATCACGGCCACGTTCATGGCCTTCGGCCTCGACCCCGCGCGCGCGGTGTTCTTCCGGCAGAGCGCCGTGCCCGAGGTGATGGAGCTCGCGTGGCACCTGTCCTGCGTCACGGGCCTCGGGCTGCTGATGCGCGCGCACGCCTACAAGGCCGCGCTCGACAAGGGCGAGGCCGGCGCCATCTCCGCGGGCACGTTCTCGTACCCGGTGCTCATGGCGGCCGACATCCTGCTTTACGACAGCGACGTGGTGCCCGTCGGCAAGGACCAGGTGCAGCACGTCGAGATGGCGCAGGACATGGCGGGACACCTCAACGCCGTCTACGGCGAGTGCCTGCGCCGCCCCGAGGCGTCGGTGGCCGCCGAGGTCGCGACGATTCCTGGGCTCGACGGGCAGAAGATGTCGAAGAGCTACCAGAACACCATCGAGGTCTTCCTGGGGCCGAAGCCGCTGCGCAAGCTGGTGCGAAGCATCAAGACCGACGGCGCCGCGCTCGAGGACCCGAAGGACCCGACCACCGACAACGTCTTCGCGCTCTACAAGCTCGTGGCGTCGCAGGCCGAGGTCGACGACATGGCGGCGCTCTATCGCGCGGGTGGCTTCGGCTACGGGCACGCGAAGGAGCGCCTCGCCGACGCCCTCGATGCGCACCTCGCCGCCCCGCGGGAGCGTTACCACGCCCTCCTCGCAGACCCGTCGACGCTCGAGGACGTCCTCGCCGAAGGCGCCCGCCGCGCTCGTGCCGTGGGCCGCGAGACGCTCGAGCGGGTGCGGGAACGCATCGGGCTGCCGAAGCTGCCCGCATGAGGGTCCGAGGCGCGCGTGCGTGGTCGGCGGCGCTCGTCGCGGGTGCCATGGTGGCGCTGCCGGCCGCCGCGGAGGCACAGCCGTCCGCGCCGTGGACCTCCTCGCATGACGACGGTCCCGCGCGCACCGACGCCGTCTGCGCCCAGGCCGTCATGCTCCTGCGTCTTCAGCGTGCCGCCGCGGCGAGGGCCCTGCTCGAGCGCCACGCCGCGGGGCACGCCGTGGATCCCGACGGCGTCGACGTGCTCGCCGTGCTCCTTCGCCTCGCGCGCGCCGCCGAGGATCCGTCCCGCATCGCGCGGCCGGCGCCGAGCACCGGAGCCGAGGATCTGCCGGCGCCGCCGACCGAAGCGGACGCTCGACGCCGGGTGCTCGACGGCCTCGTGGAGCGCATCGCTCGCGGGGACCTGCGGGGCGCGGCGGCCTTCGACGCGGCGGTGGTGGATCCGTCCTTCGAGGGGAGCGCCGAGGCGCCGGCGCGCGCGGCGTTGCGACGTGTGTACGACATGCCGGCCGCGCAGCTCGGGTACGCACCGTCGCCGCCGCCCGGCGTGCTGCTCCCGGATCGGCCGCCCGGCACCATCGAGGGCTTCGAGGTCGTCGACCTCTACGCCACCGCGACGGGGCTGGGCTTCGTCCTCGGGACCTGGGGCGGCCTCGCAGCGACCGACGACGGGCACAACGTTGCGCGTCTGGTGCTTCCCATCACGGGTGTCGCCGTGGGCCTCGGCGCCGCGTTCGCGCTGGACCGGGCGCGTGTGATCCGCCGTGGGCGAGCGTATGCGGCGACCGCGGGCTTCGTTCTCGGCACGCTCGCCGGCGGCGGCGCAGCGCTCTACGCGGGACCGTCGGAGGTGCGCGACACCTGGGGCATCTTGTCGCTCGGCGCGGTGTTGGGGCTCGGGGCAGGCATCGGCGTCGCCCACTTCACCGACGCGCTCCCGGGCGCGGCGTCGCTCACCGCCAGCGCGGGGGTCTGGGGAGGCTTCGTCGGCATGGCCATCTCCGAGGCGGCCGGCCCGAGCGGGTCGTTCGACGATGCGCAGCGTGTCGCCGCGGGGCTGCTGATGGGCGAGGGCGTCGGCGTCGCGCTCGCGCTCCTGTCCGCCCATGCGCTGCGTCCGACACCCGCGCAGACGCGCTGGGCCGACGTGGGGGCGATCTCCGGCGCGCTCCTCGGCGGCGCGCTCGGGGCCACCTCCGAGGACGCGCGCATCGTGTCGGGGTTGGTCGCCGCCGGGGTGCTCGGCGGCGGAGTGATCGGGTACGTGCTCGGCGCACCCAGCGATGCCGAGCGCGCGGCGTACCTCGAGCGCAGCGCCGCGGTGCCCGCGCCGTTGCGGGTCTCGTTCACGCCCGTGGCGCACGGCGGAGTGCTCTCCGTCGGGCTCTGACCGGGCGCTCAGCGCGACGCGGCGGTGCGCTCGAGCAGCCTCGCGTAGACGTCGGCGCGTCGGAGGCCCAGCGCCCGCGCGACCTCGCGCGACGCGTCGGCGGGGCGAAGTCCGGCGGCGAGCGCGGCGTCCAGCGCCTGGTCCAACGATCGCTGGGGATCGTCGGCGTCGCCCGCGGCGTCCGCCGACTCCGGCGCGCCCTCGACGACGACGCTGACCTCGCCGCGCACGACGTCGGCGCCGGAGCCGATGCGCGCAACGAGACCGGCGAGGGTGTCGCGCAACACGGTCTCGTGGATCTTCGTCAGCTCGCGGCACACCGCGGCGCGCCGGGCATCGCCGCACACGGCCCGCAGCGCCTCCAGCGTGTCGAGGGTCCGCTCCGGGGACTCGTACAGCACCGTCGGAAACGGGTCCGTCGCCGCCGCGAGGAGGGCGTTGCGCCGTGCCAGACCCTCCCGCGGGAGGAACCCCGCGAAGCGGAACCCGTGCGCGGCCAGGCCCGACACGACGAGCGCCGTGAGCACCGCGCTGGGCCCCGGGAGCGCCTCGACGTGGAGTCCGCGGTCGATGGCCGCACGCACGAGCACCGAGCCTGGGTCGCTCACCAGCGGCGTGCCCGCATCGCTCACGAGCACCAGCGTCTCACCCAGCGCGATGCGATCCAGGAGCTCGCCGCCGCGTGCGCGAACGACGTGGTCGTCGAGGCGCACGAGGGGCCGCTCGATGTCGTGGGCGCGCAGAAGCACCCGCGTCCGGCGCGTGTCCTCGGCGAGCACGGCGTCGCAGCCGCGCAGCGCGGCGAGCGTGCGCAGCGTGAGGTCCTCGAGGTTGCCGATGGGCGTGGCGGCTACCACGAGAGCGCCGGGTCCGCGCTCAGCCAAGCTCCATCGCCTCGCCGAGCTCGGCCTTCAAGAACACCCGCAGCTTGTCTTGCAGCCGCTTCTCGATCTGGCGAACGCGCTCGCGGGAGATGCCGAAGCGGTCGCCGATCTCTTGGAGCGTCGCGGGCTCGTCGGCGAGCAGGCGGTCCGCGAAGATCGTCGCCTCCTTGCCGGCGAGGGTGCGCCCGAAGGCCTCGAGCTGCTCGTGCACCATGCCGCCGAGCTCATGCCCTGCGAGCGCATCGTCGGCGCGCTCGCCCGCCGCGGGGAGCAGGTCCATGCGCGTCGTCGGCTTGCCGTCGCCCTCGCCGACGGGCGCGTCGAGGGAGAGGTCCGAGCCCGACAGCCGGCGGTCCATCTCGATGACCTCAGCCTCGGGGACGTCGAGCTGCCGCGCGAGCTCCGCCGACGTCGGGTCGACGCCGAGCGCCGTGAGCCGCTGCTTCTCCTTGTTCAGGTTGAAGAAGAGCTTGCGCTGGTTCTGCGTCGTGCCGAGCTTCACGAGGCGCCAGTTGTTCAAGATGAACCGCAGGATGTACGCGCGGATCCACCACGCCGCGTAGGACGAGAGCTTCACGCCGCGGTACGGGTCGTAGCGCTTCACCGCCTGCATCAACCCGATGTTGCCCTCCTGGATGAGGTCCATGAGGTTGCGATACGCGCGCCGGTATTCGAAGGCGATCTTCACCACCAGACGGAGGTTCGCGGTGACCATGCGCGCCGCGGCCTTCACGTCGCCGGTGCTCGCGTAGCGCACCGCGAGATCGTGCTCCTCGTCGGGCGTGAGCAGCTTGTGGCGCTGCACCTCGGAGAGGTACGCGGTGAACGCGTCGTAGCGCCGCAGCCCCGTCTCCTTCGGCGCAGCGACGCGCACGTCGTCGACGGAGACGTCCTCGGCGATCTCGCCCGCGAACTCGCCGACCGCCGCGTCGTCGGACTCGTCGCCGCCGTCGCTATCGGCTTCGGCAGCCTCGGGCTCGCGCTCCTCGGCTTCGGCCTCGTCCGACGTCCGCTCCGACGCCGCCTTCCCGTTGGACTTCGCTCGGCGCCCCGACGCCGGGACGGCAGCCTTGGGCGCTCCGATCTTTCGCTTCTGCGTCAACGTTCCTCGATCCTCGGTCGACACCGGCCCGAACAGACTACGAGCGATCGTCGGGAACGTCCAAGGCGCGCTCGCGAGGTGCCCCGCTCAGGCCACGAGGGTCAGCGGCGCGACCAGCGCCACCGCGGCGTCGTCGTCCGTGGGTGCCAGCGCAACGCAGACGCGCGCGCCCCCGGAGCACGCCTCGGTCCATACGAACGTCGGCTCCGCGGCGTCGGCGCCCAGACCCAGCTCCGCGACGCCCATGCGCGACACGCCCACGTACGTGCCGCGCGACAGGATCGCCGCCGCACCGCGCGCGTCGAGGAGCCCGCCCCGGGCCAGCGCCGCGACGAACGGGAGACGGTTCACGGCGCGCGTGGCGTCCGTCGATCCTCCCACGCTCACCACCCGCGACGGCCGCCGCGCGAGGAGCTCGGAGACCTTCCACGCGGCGCCGATCCAGAGCCGCGGCGCGCGCCCTCCGTCGAGCTCGGCGCGAACCACCCAGGCCTCGGAGAACCACTGCGCCACGCGGCCCGCTTCGCCCCGCGCGAACGCCGGAACCAGGGCCTCGCGGGCGTGGTGTGGCAGCACGAGGTACGCGTCGTCGGAAGAGATCTCCGGCGTCGCGGCGAGCGCGAGGCGGCGCCCTGCGGACACGTCGGACAGGTCGCTCGCGTCGGCGAACGCCACCGCCAGCGCGGTCTCCGCGAAGGGGTATGCGTCGTGCTCCGCGTGGGACGGTTGCGCGGGGCTGGAGCCTTCGGAGCGAACGAGCCGGAGCGTCATCGGCGGCACCCTATCGCACCGTGCCTGCGCGGCAAGAATCCCGCTCAGGCACCCAACGCGCGGCGCGGCACCGCCGTCGTCGGCCATCGCAGCGCCGCCTCGGCTTGCGCCGGCGGGACGATGAGCTCGCCGTCGTCGAAGAGCTTGAACACGAGCAACGCGTGCAGCAGCGCGAGGTGCCGCGGGTCGAGCGCCTCGGGGTGGGCGGCGGCATACGCCTCGTCGAAGCGCCACTCCGCCTCGACGCGATGCGGTGTCAGCGTCACGCGCTCGCAGAGGTGCGCGTCCCGGGTCGTCCACCCGGCTGGCGGATCCGCGACGTCTTGCAAGACCTCCGGTGCGACGTGGTGCTCCGGGTCGAGCACGAAGCGCACGGACCAGCGCACGCGCTCAGCCCGCGAGGGAGACGGCCGCGGAGCCGGCGCTGCGCGGCACGGGGCTCAGCGACGTCGCCGGGCGAAACGCCACCCACGCCGTGACGCCGAGGAGCGCGAAGGTCGCGGTGGCCACCCAGGCGGTGCCCGCGAAGGTCGCATGCAGCGACGAACCCTCGACGGCGCGCCCGAAGATCGGCGACATCGCCGCGAAGAGCAGCCGGCGGCCCATGCCCTCGAAGGAGAGCAGCGTCGCGCGGTCCCGCGAGCCGCCGATGAGGCGGTTCATCAGCGCGCGCATGAGCGGCGAGAAGATCCCGAAGGCGCTCGCGAGCAGCACCATGAGCACCGTGCAGACGACGCCGTGCGCCTCGCCCATGAGCAGGTACGCGACGGTGAGCCCGGCGGCGAGCGACACCGCGATGGTGCGCGAGCGGACGCGAGCGAGGATGGTGCCGGCGCTCGACGCGACGAGGGCGGTGCCGACCTCCTTGGCCGCGGCGAGCAGGCCCATGCTGAGCACCGTGCGCTCGAGCCACGCGCCCTGGAGATGGGACTCGAGGTGCGGCTGGTCGGCGAAGAGCGACAGGCGCAGCAGCACGAACGCCACCGCACCGAAGGCCACGATGCTGGTCAGCCGGGCGTCGGTGCGGAGCGTGTGCAGCGCGCGGCGCAGGTGATCACCGACGTGGCCCTCGTGCGAGGCCCGGCGCTCCGGGAGCGCGAGCGCCACGAAGCCCGCGACGGACGTCGTGAAGGCCGTGAGCACGAACACTGCGGCGGGGTGGATGTACTGGTAGACGAGCGCGCCCAGCAGCACCGCAACGAGGTTGCCGACGCCCTTGGCGGCCGTGGACCAGCCCTCCCAATGCGAGTACTGCGCGACCTGCCGCTCGTTCGTGAGGTGGTCGTAGAGGTACGCGGAGTCGGCTCCGGACGAGAGCGACATCGAGAGCGCGCAGAGCACGTTCGCCACCGCGAACGCCCCGAAGGAGCGCCCCATGATGAAGAACGCACACGCGAGCGACATCGCGAAGCCGCCGGCGCTCATGGCGATGCGCCGGCCGTAGCGATCCGCGATCATCCCGGTGGGCACCTCGAAGGCCACCGCGGCGACGCAGAACACCACGTTCAGGTCGAACACGTCGGACACCGACAGGCCCAGGCGCTGCAGGTAGTAGACCTGGAACGGCGCGAAGGCCCAGGTCAGCGCGAGCGTCCGGTACGCGAGGTACGCACGGAGCGGGCGGCGCTGCAGCAGGGTCCACATGAGGTTCTTGCGCTCCGATCCTACGCAGCGCGCCCAGGGAATCCAGTTTGGGGCGCATTGCACCGACGGAGGGCCCGGCGAGGGCATTCAACGCTCCGCGCCGACGACCGCCGGAAGCGTGCGCGAAGGCCCCGAGGCACCGTCAGGGAGCCAGCGAAGACGCCCCGGGGCGGGCGTCCGGCGGGCAGTTCACGGAGCGGTCGACGGTGCCCGTGCAGCGGAAGGCGTAGAGGCCGTCGGGACGGCGCGCGCGGCGGAGGTCCGGCGCCATGTCCATCACGGACATGATGCGGCCCGCCTGCTCGTTCTTGTTGCGGTACACGTCGGTGAGACGGAAGCGCAACCCGAGGTTGATCGCGCTGTCGCCCATGCGCGGGCGCAGGTCGATGCGGCCGTCGATCTGCAGGTCGAACTCCTCGGAGTGCGCGCCCACCCGGGTGAACTGCACGGCGCCGCGGCGGATGTCGGCGTTCGCCTCGAGGCGTCCCGCGCGGATCTGCGCGATGGTGACGCCGCCGAAATGCGGGATCTGGAACTGCGCGCGGCCGTCGCCCACGGTCAGCCGGTCGGCGACCAGGCGCATCGATCCCTCGGCCTGGTTCACCTGTCCCTCGGGGACGGTCAGCGCGATGGTGCCGCTCAGCGATCCGCCGAGGGGCAGGCCGACCATCGCCACCAGCGGCGCGAGCTCGCCGGCGCGCACGTCGGTGAGCTCCACGCTGAACTCGCGCAGCGGCGAGACCGTGGGCGTCACCGGCGGAGCGAGGTCCATGATCGTGTGCCCGGAGATCGTGCCGCCGAGGCCGGCGAGGTCGAAGGACACGTCGAGCTTGTGGGCGAGCAGCGCGAAGAGCGAGATGTGAACCTTCGCGCGGTCGATGCGCATCGACACCGGCCGGTCGCCGGCGTGCTCCGGGAGGAACGTCACCGACACGTCGCGGGCCTCGACGCCGGGAAAGAACGTCGGCGAGAGCGAGCCGATGGAGAGCTCGAGGTTCGACGGCGTGGTGCGTCCTCCGGGGGTCACGCGCGGCGCCTCGGCGGCGGCGACGATGGTCTCGCGCAGCCGGTCCCACGGGAACGTGACGTAGAGGAACGTGACGAAGAAGAACCCGAAGAACGCCGGGTAGCCGACCACCCGGAGCAGCAGCGGACGCAGCGCGAGGAGCTTGTCCTTCACGGCTCCTCCTGCGAGGGCTGCGATCGAGGCGTGCGCTGGGCGCGCGGCGGCCGATCGCCGTCGGAGCTCGACGCCGCCGGGGCCGCGGCGGTGCGGTCCCAGGTCGCGATGACCATGTCGTCGACGTCGTACTTGTCGGCCTCGCCGAAGCGTCGACGGATTCGCACCGAGGTGATCGCCACCGGGAACGGCGCCGCGTCGATGCGGTCGAAGAAGTCGGCGAGCTGCGAGAGGCTCACCTGGCGCAGGCGGATCGAGATGCTCCGCTCGCTGAACTGCGGTCCGGCCGGCGTCGCGGGCCGGTCCTGCGCCTCGGTCACCTGCACGTTCGCGGCGTGGGACTGCTCCTCGACGAAGCTCGTGAGGGCCGGCGCGCGCGTGCGGTAGTGCGCGAGCAGCTCGTCGCGGCGCCGGTTGCGCGCGGCGATGCGCGGTCGCGCCCGCTGGATGACGCGCAGGGCCTCGACGATGTCCGCGCGCTCGCGGTCGATGCCGTCGAGGCGGCGCTTGGACCACACCCAGAAGCCGAGGAACACGAGGGCGCAGAACACCGCCGCGAGCCCGAGCAGAAGGCGCTTCTCGCGAGGGCTCAGTCCCGCGAACGCTCCACGTACCGTACTAAGTGCCGCCGCCACTGCGTCCTCCGGAGTTCCGTGTGCGCGACCCCTCGCTGCGCGCCGCGTCGGTGCGCGCGCCGGGGCAACGGAACTCGATGTCGAGCGTGTATTTCTGTCGATTGTCCCCGGGGTTCACGGTCACGCGACCGGGGCGCACCTCCGGGAAGCACGGGTAGTTTCCGAGCGACGCCACCACCCGATCGCGGTCCGCGAGGGTGTCGACGATGCCCTGGATCTGCACGTGCTCGCCGCGCACGTCGAGCTGGTCGACGTCGTGGCGGATGCTGGTGTTGATGCGCGACGAGAGCGTGCCCACCACGTCGTACGCGTCGGCGCCCGGCATGGGGTCGACGTCGTCGCCGCGCCCCTCGCCGCGGGCCAGGGTCATCGCGCGGTCCGCGTCGCCGATGGGCTCGCCGAACACCTCGCGGGTCACCGTGCGCAGCGTCTCCTGCAGACGCGCGCGCTCGGTCACCAGGCCCTCGTAGCGCGCCCACATCGCGAGTCCCCAGAACGCGAGCATCGCCATCGCCGCCGCCGCGAGGTACGGCGCGCGCTCGCGAAGCACCTGCGCGCCGCCCGCCACCGCGAGCGGACCCTTTCGAAGGTCGACGCGCCGCGCGCGACCGAGGCCTCGCGCCGCCAGCGCCACGGCGATGGGCGCCTCCCAGAACGCGAGGTCGCCCGCCGACGGACCGAGCTGGATCGCCCCGCTCGGCAGCGCCACCACGCGCTCCGATGGAAGCCCCGTCGCCTCGACCACCGCCGCCGACATCGGCGACGCCTCGAGGCCGCAGAGGTACGCGTGCTCGATGGCCCCGCCGCCCGTCGCCGACCAGGCCGCCACGCTCTGCCGCAGGCCCCGCGTGCGCGACGCGTCCGTCGCGAGCGCCGTTACCGTGCGCGCGAACACCGGCACGCCGGACCGCAGCACCACCATCTCCGCGCGCGACTCCTGCGCGTACACCACGAGCACCGGCCCCGGCACGGCCAGCTCGGGGATCTCCGCTGCGAGCTCGCCGAGCACCAGCGGCGCCACGCCGATCTCCCGCGGCTCCAGGCCGCCGAGGGTCATGCCCGCGAGGCACGCGCGAACGCGGTCGCGCAGCGCCGCCACCGCGAGCAACGACACGGGATCGCCGTTCGCCGTCACCTGCGCGTCGATCACCGCGTCGTCGATGTCGAAGGGCACGGCGCCCTCGAGCTCCGCGACGAGCGCCTTCTCGCCGCGACGCCACACCGCGCGCGGCAGCGAGATCGCCCGGATCGACGCCTCGTGCCCGGGCAGCGCGGCGTAGATGCCGTCGAGCTCCGCCGGGCGACCCGCCTGTCCCGCGCTGGCCAGCACCGTCTGCACGATGCTCGCGAGCTCCCGCGTGGCCTCGACGAGCCCGTCGGGACCCGGCGGGCGGTACACGGTGAACACGCCCTCGAGGAGCAGCGTCTTGTACGCGGTCTTCAACACCGCGCCCTTGAGCTGCGCCTCGGTCACTTCGATTCCCAGGTAGCGCGCCATCGAGGTCCTTCAGTCCTCCCGCCAGTAGATCATGCTGCCGCCGGGCGTGGTCGAAACACCGAGCCCGTTCGACGTACCGCCCGCCATGTTCATGCCCGCCGCGCGCATGAACGCCGCCGGCGCCTCGGGCTGCGGACGCATGTCGAGCACGGCCTGCACGCGCACGTGCGCGGCCCCGACCTCGGCCTCGGCGTAGATCGAGAACACCTTGCTCTCGACGGTGATCGAGCGCTCGAGCCCCGCCGCGTCGCGCACCGTGAACGGCCGCATGCCGAGCTGCGTGAGCATCGGTCCCATGGGCGGCCGGCCCTGCACCGTCGCGATGAAGTTCTGCGTCGAGGTGAAGAGCGGAATCCCCATGGAGAGCGTCATCGCCTGCACCATCGTGATCGTCGTGATGAACGTCGACGCCTGCGACGCGTCCGAGCACTGCGGTGCGTCCGGGGAGTACGCGCACACCAGCGCGAGGAGCGTCTGGCCGTTGGCGGTGTTCACGTTGACGGCGCCTTGGCCCCACACCGTCAGCGTGCGGCGTCGGGGGTTCCCCGGGTCCGGGTCGACCACGGCATGCCAGAGGTCGTCGTCGCCGAAGCCGCGGAGCATGCGAAGCTCTTCGAGGCTGTCGAGGGGTGCGTTGCGGCGGCGGCCGGGCGGGCGCAGGCGCACGAAGAAGCTGTCCTCCGGCGCGGTGCTCGCCGCCGTCGCGGTGGTCGCGAGGAGGCTCTGCGCGTCGAAGGCGACCTCGTCGAAGTCGATGTAGTCGATGACACCGGCGAGGAGCGTCGGGCGGTCCGTGAACTGCCCGTCGGGGTCGCGCTGCTCGAAGAACCCGTTGAGCGCCGGGTTCACGATGAGCCCCTGGAGCTGCCGCGCGAGGAGGATCTGCGCCACCGACGAGCGGATCGCGCTGTTGACGTTGATGCGCGAGTCCTCGTCGACGATGACCACCGGGGCGAGGCCCGTGAGGCCGCCGAGGTTCTTCGCCGCGCCGAAGTCCACCCGGGCCAGCTCGCCCATCGCCGACGCGCCGTCGCGCGAGCGAAACGGACCGATGATGAGGTCCGCCTGCTCCCAGATGGGGATCTGCGGCGGCGCCTGGAACCCGCGACCCATGAGCGCCATGAGCGGCGTGAGCACCGGCGCGATGGCGCGACGGATCGCCGGCTCGGCGTGCAGCACCACCGCCGCGAGGCCGACGGCGCTGCGGGCCTGCGCCTCGGCGATGAGCTGGTCCCGCGCGACGGCCGCGGAGAGCGAGTAGACCTCGACCTCGTCGCGGGTCTGCTCGGCCATCACGAACATGAGCGACATCGCCGCGAGCACCATGATCAGCGCCACGCCGGCCTGCTGCCGCGAGCCGGCCGCGCCGAGACGACGGCGCACGGGGCGGCGTCGCTTCGACGGAAGAGGCTTCGGGGTGGCGTCGGGGGTGCTCACGCGAGGTCAGTAGATCGGCAGGCCGAAGGTCAAGATGCGGGCCACCATGATCGGGGTCTCGGTGCGGTACACGCGCTCCGTGCGGTTCTCGCCCTCCTCGATGGCGATGAGGACACGGACGCGGGTGGGAAGGCGGCCGGGCTGTCCCGTGGCCTGCGTCGTGTCCCACATGTCGACCCACTGGTCGATCTGCTTGTCGAAGTACTTCAGCTCGAAGCGCCGCACGTTCGGGATCATCACGTCGAGCACGCCGCCGTGCTGCGGGTCCGTGTCGATGCGCGCCTGCTCGCGGCGCATGAGGTCCATGCCCGTCTGGCCCGATCCGCGACGCTCGGAGAGGTGGTAGCCGACCTCGCACGCGTCGCCCTCGTGGCTGCCGCGTCGAAGGCGCCGGTGCGTGAACGTGGCCATGTCGAGCTGCGCTCCGCCCATGCCGCTGCGTCCGATGAACTGCGTCGTCGCCGCGAGCAGCGTCTGCGTCTGGTTCACGTGCAGCGAGATGTAGGCCGCGCGCAGGTCGCGGGTGATGCGGGCCATCGCCGTGCGGGCGAGGTAGTCGTTCTCCTGCTTGTACCCGATGCGCGCGCGCAGCTTCGACGTCTGGTCGAAGGACGCCCAGATCATCGTCGAGACCATGATCAGGATCGCCGAGGCCACCAGGACCTCGAGCATCGTCATGCCTCGCTGCGCGCGACGACGGTTCACGGGCGCGTCCCTCCGAGGAACGGCGGTGCGCCGAGCGCCGGAGCCGGTGGCGCGGCGCTGCCCGCGGTGCCCGATCCCGGCGTCCCCGGAGCCCCGGGAGCGCCCGGCGTGAGCGCGTTGAGCTGCTCCGCCGTGGGAAGCGTCTGCCCCGGCGCCGTCACGTACTCCACCACCTGGAACGACTGCGCGCGGGTCCCTTCGTTCCATCGGACGGTCATCGTGAGCCGGCGGATGGCGCCCTCGAGCAACGGCTTCACCGTCGGGTACACCGTGGTCAGCATCGTGCCGGCCATGTCCCGCGGCGAGGGCGCTCCGGCGCCGGCGAGGCTCGATGGAGACCCGCTCGACGAGCCTGGAGCGCCGCCGCCCATCATGCTCATGGCTCCCGCGAGCGCACCCATCGGCGTGCCGCCGTCGCCGGCCCCGGGCACGATCCCCGTCGCACCGCCGAAGGAGCTCCCGGCTGCGGCGCTGGCTGCGCGCCCGAGCACCTGGTTCCCAGCCGCCGTCTCGACCATCGCTGGGGACGGCAGCTCGACGCGCTCGACGATCACGTCGCACGTCACCCCGTCGGTGCAGCACGCGACGTCGCCCTGCGCGGGCGGATCGTCGAGGTTCTTGTCCATCAGCGGGAGCTGGTTGCGCCCGAGCCACACCTCGGACTCGATGAGCCGGCAGCGCGCCATCATCGTCGCTTGCGTGAGGGCCCGCGCGTGCGACGTGGCCCGCGCCGCGATGATGTTCGAGCTGAACACCACCGTCATCGACATGGCGAGGATCGCGATGGCGAACATCACCTCGATGAGCGTGAATCCTGGCGCCGCGCGCCTCATGGCTCGGGCTCCCGCAGCACCTGCTCGCGCAGGTCGACGTCGCGCTCGTCGCTCACGTTCTCGTCGGGCATCGGCAGCTCGACGGCGTGGTCGATGACCTCGGCCCGCCCCGTCGCGCCGTGCAGCACCACCGAGAACATCTCGTCGCCGGCGCCGCGGAGATGCACCACCGCGGGCTCGGCGCAGCCGCCGGTGAAGAAGTAGATGTAGCCGTTGCCGTGGTCCTTCGGCGCGCTGTCGTGGAGGGTGTAGAGCCGCGTGAGCGTCACGCCCTCGAGATCGCGCACGCGATAGCGACGGCCTTCGGGGCGCGCGAACTCGGCGCGCGGCGCGCGGGGACGCATGGCGCTCATGGCCTCGGCCTCGCGGCGCGCGATGGCCTCGACCTCCTCGGCGTCGACGGCGGCCCCGCCCGCGCGCAGCGGGTCGTGCGGGTCGAGCACGTGCGCGTCCTCGGTGTCCTCGAGCCAGACGCGGTTGTCGCCGAGGGTGAACACCAGGCGCGTCGCGCGGCCCGTCGTGAGGGCGTGCACGTAGGCGAAGCGCATCGCCGACGCCACGATGGCCGCCCCGGAGCGCACCCGGCCGCGACGCGTGGCGCTGAAGCCCACGAGCGCGCTCGACCCAAGCAGCCCGGCGATGAGCACCACCATCATGATCTCGATGAGGGTGAAGCCCGCCGTCCGCGCGGCGCGGCGCGTCTCGGTCGCAGGGACGGGGGCTCGGGCGCGCAACGGTCTCAGTTCCGACGGCGCGGAACGTCGTCGTCGTTGCCGTCGATGCCGTCGGGACCCGTGGAGTGCACCGCGACGTCGCCGCCCTCGCAGGAGATCTGGTAGTCGTTGTCCCAGGGGTCCTTGGTGCGCTGACGGCGGTTCAAGATGCCGTCCGAGACGAGGCGCTCCACCGTCGGGCAGCCGCTCGGATGGTCCTGCCGCCAGAGCTCGATGGCGTGCTCGAGGGTGCGCACCTCCTGGCCCGCCGTGTCGACGCGCGCGCGCTTCGCCTGGTCGAACACGGCGATGCCGACGGCGCTCGCGATGAGCCCCATGATCACGACGACGATCATGATCTCGACGAGCGTCATGCCGGCCTGCGCGCGGCGCGCGGTGCGTGCGAGGGCGCGGCGCAGCGCGCGGTGCTTGGTGCGTTCAACCTTCATGACGTCGACTCCTCTGCTGCCTTGGTCCATCACTCCACCCGATCGGTGCCGAAGGACCCGTCCGGGCCCCCGGAGACAACGTCCGCGGAGGCTGGGAACTTCCCCCCGGGACACGTGTACGAAAACGGACGCCCCCACCCGTCGACGCGGGCCTCCGCGAGGTAGCGCTCGGCGCCCCGCGATCCCTCGGGCGGGCGCACGAGCTCCGCGATGCCGCCAGGACAGCGGCCGTGGTCCGCGCGAAAGGCCTCCGTCGCGCGCTGCACCGAGACGATGGCCGCCCGCGTCGCGTGCACCCGCCGACGGTGGTCGTTCACCTCGACGGCGCCGGTGAGCACGACGAGCGCCACCGCGGCCCCGGCGAAGTCCCGCGCGTGCCGCATGGAGAGCCACGCGCCCCAGCGCCGTCGGCGGTCCCACGGCAGCTCGATGGTGCGCTCCTCGCGCCGGCGGCTCATTGCGCGAACTCGTTGAGCTGCAGCAACGGCATCAGGATCGCGAAGGCGATGCCGCCCGACGTCGACCCCATCACCACGATCATGATCGGCTCGAGGAGCGACGTGAGCACGGAGACGCGCGCGTCGATGGCGTTGTCGTAGGAGCTCGCCACGGCCTCGAGCATCGACTCGAGCTCCCCGCTGCGCTCGCCGATGGAGATCATCTGCGTGACGATGGGAGGAAAGCGCCCCGAGCGCTTCAAGGGCTCGGCGATGCTCTCGCCCTCCTTGATGGACCCCGCGGCCTCGGTGATGACCGCCTCGAGCACGCGGTTCTCCATCACGTTCTTCACGATGTCCATCGCCTTGAGCAGCGGCACTCCAGACGCGAGCAGCGTCGACAGCGTGCGAGCGAAGCGCGAGATCGACACCATCCGCGTGAGCTCGCCGAACACCGGCACCGCGAGGCGGAACGCGTCCCAGCGGAACGCGCCCTCGGGCGACTGCTGCCACCGGCGGAACAGGTACGCCGCGAAGCCCGCGAGGATCAGCAGCCCCCACCAGAACCGCGCGACGACGTTCGACACGCCGATGAGCAGCGCGGTGTACCAGGGCAGCGCCTGACGGAAGTCGTCGAAGATGGCGCTGACCTTCGGCACCACCACCACCATCATCAGCCCGACGATGCCGACGCCCATGAGCGCCATGAAGGCCGGGTAGGCGAGCGCGCCGACGATCTTTCCGCGGAGCTTGACCTGCCCCTCCATGAAGTCCGCGAGGCGCACGAGCACCGCCTCGAGCGTGCCCGAGGCCTCGCCCGCCGCGACCATGGAGACGTAGAGCCCCGGGAAGATCTGCGGGTGCTGCCCGAGCGCCGTCGCGAAGCTCGTGCCCTCGTTCACGCGGTCGCGAACGATCTTGTACGCGTCGCGCAGGTCCTCGTGATCGAGCTGCTCGATGAGCGCCGTCAGCGCCTCGACGAGAGGAATGCCCGCCTTCACCAGCGTCGCGAGCTGCCGCGTCGAGAGCGCGACCGCCGCACCCGGGTTCGACGCCAGGCGCTTCACGGCACGCAGCGCAGCCACGAGCCCCGGAGCGGTCGCCGCGAGCCCTCCGCCCGCCACTGCCTTCGCCGCGGCCCCCTCGGCGAGCGGCGTCGCGTCGTCGAGGAAGATGCCCTGCCGGCGCAGCGCCTGGCGCACGCCCTTCACGTAGTCCGCGTCGACGGTGCCGCGCACGGTCTTTCCGCGCGCGTCGATGCCGGTGTACGCGAAGTGCGCCATCGCGGCTCAGACCTCGTCCTGCGTCGCCGCGAGCACTTCCTCGACGGTGGTCCAGCCCTCGAAGACCTTGCGCACGCCGTCGTCGCGCAGCGTGTCCATGCCCTCCTCGACGGCGCAGCGGCGGATGGTCGGCGAGTCCGAGTTCTTCAGCACCAGCGTTCGCACGGCGTCGGTCACGAGAAGCAGCTCGTAGATGCCCGTGCGCCCCTGGTACCCGGTGCCCTGGCACGCCGGGCAGCCTCGCGCGCGGAACAGCGTCACCGGCGCGCCCGAGGCGATGCGCTCGGCGACCTTGGCCGCCGGCGATCCACCGAAGGCGCTGCGGCCGTAGCGGGTCTCCGGACGCGCGAGCTTCGCGGCGAGGCGCTGCGGCTCGATGCCGATGCGCGCGAGGTCGACCTCGCGAGGCGTGTACGGCTCCTTGCAGAGCGGACACAGGATGCGCACCAGGCGCTGCGCGAGGATCGCGAGCAGCGAGCTCGTGAGGTGGAAGTTCTCGATGCCCATCTCCACGAGGCGCGTGACGGCGCCCGCGGCGTCGTTCGTGTGGATCGTCGAGAGCACGAGGTGACCCGTGAGCGAGGCGTGCACGGCGATCTCCGCCGTCTCCTTGTCGCGGATCTCGCCCACCATCACGACGTCCGGGTCCTGGCGGAGGAACGCGCGGAGGCACGACGCGAAGGTGAGCCCGATGCGCGGGTTCACCTGCATCTGCGAGAGGCCCGTGATGTCGTACTCGATGGGGTCCTCGGCCGTGAGGATGTTCACGTCCGGCGTGTTGATCTTGTTGAGGCACGCGTAGAGCGTCGTCGTCTTGCCGCTGCCCGTCGGGCCCGTCACGAGGATGATCCCCTCGGGCCGCGAGATGAGGTCGTGCATGCGCTCGAGGCGGTCCGGCGCGAAGCCGAGGTCCGTGAGCTCGAGCATCACCGACGCCTTGTTCAGGATGCGCATCACGATGCGCTCGCCCACGCCCTGCCCGATGGGGATCGTGGAGACGCGGATGTCGATCTCCTTCGTCCCGATCTTGAAGCCGATGCGGCCGTCCTGCGGCAGGCGCTTCTCGGCGATGTTCAGGCCGGACATGATCTTCACGCGTGCCACGATCGAGGGCAGAACGCTCTTCGGCGCCGTGCGCATCTGATAGAGCCGCCCGTCGATGCGGTAGCGCACCGCCACCTGCCCGGCGTCGGGCTGGATGTGGATGTCGCTCGCCCGCTCCTTCACGGCCTCGACGAAGAGCGAGTTCACCCAGCGGATGATCTGCGCGTCCTCGTCGCTCTCGAGGATGTCGGCGCGCTCGTCGGAGGCCGCGTCGCCTGCCGAGGTGAGCTCGTTGGTGCGGTTGATCTCCGCCTGCGCCCGGTTGATCGCGTCGAGCACCGCGCTCGGCGTCGACGCCACGGGCTCGAGCTCGCGGTGGAGCACCATCCGCAGGTCGTCGAGGGCGACGGTGTCGAGGGGGTTGCCCAGCGCAACCATCAGCGCGCCCTCGGCGTCGTCGCGCCCCGGGAGGATCTGCCGCTGCCGCGCGAAGCTGAAATCGAAGGCGCTCTCGCGGAGCAGCGCCACCGGGAGCTCCTCGGTGCGCGGGAGCTGCGCCAGGAACTGCATCCCGAGCTCCGTCGCGAGGGCCTCGGAGAGCGGCGTCTCGTCGAGGCCGTTGCGCGACAGCACGTCGAGCAAGGTGCCACCACGCTCGCGCTCCACCGCGGCGAGGGCCTCGGCGAGGCGGTCCGGCTCCACGACGCCGCGGCGGCGGAAGACGTCGGCCATGTACTGCGCGGCGGACATCCCAGGTGCTCCTTCTACGGGGCCAGCGGGCTGGGGATGGCGACGGGGAGCGGCGCCGTCAGCGCAGGTCCCGGCGGGGGCGGCGGGGGCGGCGACGCAGGCGCGGCTCCCGACGGGGCTGCGAGCTGCGAGCGAAGCTCCGGGGGCAGCTCGATGCTCTCGCCCGGCTCGTGCGGCGGCGGACGGATCGGCCGCGAGTTCACCTCGAGCTCGGCGCGGGTGCGCAGCTCGCGGATCGACTGGCGGATCTCCTCGACGAGGCCGTTGGTGCGCGTGTAGTCGCGCGGCGGCTCGTAGTCCTGCTCGCCGAAGACGAAGTAGCGGTCGAGGAACTCCTGCCGCTCGCGCATCTTGCGCTCGAAGATGCGCCGCAGGTCGCTCTGGTCCCGGATCACGTACGGCGTGAGGATGAGCAGCAGGTTCGAGCGCTGCGTCGACCGCTGCGTGCGGCGGAAGAGCGCGCCGAGGATCGGGATGTCGCCGAGGATCGGGATGCGGGTCTCGGTGTTCGTGTCCGTGTTCCGGAGCAGGCCGCCGATGACCACGGTGTTCTGGTCGCGCACCACCGTGACGGTCTTCGCCGTGCGGCGGTTGATGGTCACGGCACCGAGGGTTCCGCCCGACGACGCGCCGACCTCGGAGATCTCCTCGTCGATCTCGAGGCGCACCTCGTTCGAGTCGTTGATGTGCGGCGTGATGCGGATCTTCGTGCCGACGTCCTGGCGAGGCGCCGCGAAGCCCGCGCCGCCGAAGCCGCCGAGCAGGCCCAGCGCCGGGTTGGAGCCCGCCGCGCCGCCGAGCGCCGACGCGACGCCGCCGACGTTCGTCTGCAGCGGAACGTTCTGGCCGACGTTGATGTCCGCGGGCGAGTTGTCCGTCGCGATGATGTGCGGCGTCGAGAGCACGTTCGCGTCGCCCGTCGAGGCGAGGGCGTTGAGCGTCACGCCGAACGCCGGGATCGACACGCCGATGCCAGGAATCAGGTTCTGCGAGCCCGCCACCTGCGGACCGCGGATGCCGAGCGCGAGGCCCGTGAGCGAGTCGGCGCTGGGGATGATGCTCGAGAGCGCGTTGAAGCCGCCGAGGGCGATGCCCGTGTTGCTCGAGTCCGTCGGCAGCGCGCCGTGGAAGTTGAGGCCGAGGGTGTTCGAGCGGTTCACCGACAGCTCCATCACCACGGCCTCGATGAAGACCTGGCGGCGCGAGCGATCGAGCTCGTCGATGACGCGCCGGAGCGACACGTAGTCCCGCGGCGAAGACGTGATGACGAGGGCGTTCGAGGGCTTGTCCGCGGTGATGCGCACGGGCCCCTCGAAGACCGCGTTGGTTCCGCGCGACCCACCCGGAGCGGGGGCTCCGCCGGCGCGGCCGCCGTTGGTGATGTTGTTGAGCACCGTCGCCATCTCGTCGGCGTCGCCGTGCTGGAGACGCAGCACGCGAACCTGCCCCTCGCCCTCGATGGAGACGTCGAGGCGGCGCAGCAGCTCGAGCACCCGGAGGTACATCCGCTGCGTGGCGACGATCACGAGGCTGTTCGAGCGCTCGTCGGCGAGGATGCGCGTGAGCCGCGTGTCCGACGTGCCCGCCGCGCCCGCAGGCCTCGCAGCCGCACCCGCCGCCGCGTTGCCGCCGAGGATCTCCGTGAGCCGCGTGGAGAGCTCGCTCGCGAGGGCGTAGTGCACCGGCTCGACCCAGATCTGCTCGCCGACGCCCGCGACGTCGACCTCGCTCAGGATCTGCAGCATGCGCCGGATGTTCGCGGCGAGGTCCGTGATGATCAGCGTGTTCGTCGCGGCGTACGGCGTGATGTCGCCGTCGTGCGATTTGAAGTGTCCCAGCACCGTCGAGGCGTCGTCCGCGGAGATGCTTCGAAGCCGGATCACGCGCGTCACGAAGCGGTCGTCGGACGGGGCCTCCTGGCCCGAGCCGTAGGTCGGGAGCGTCTGCGTCGCCGAGCCCGCCGTCTCCTCGATCTTCAGGTAGCGACCCGACGGGACCACCGTCATGCCGTTTACCGCGAGCACCGAGAGGAAGGCCTGGTAGGCCTCCGCCGGGGTCACCTTCGTCGGCGAGTAGATCGTCGTCTTGATCGACCGGACCTTGCCCGGAAGGATGAAGCGGCGCCCGGTGATGTTGCCGATGGCGCGGATGAGGTCCGGCAGGTCGGCGTCCTGGAGGTTGAAGGTGATGCGCGCGCCCGGCGGCAGCGCCTGGTACTCCATGCCGGGGTCGAACTCGTGGATGCTCGTGTTCGTGCCGGCGGCGCCCGCGACGGACGTGATCGCGGGCTGCGCGGTGACGGCCTGACCGGGTCCGACGCCCGTCGCACCCGGCGCCGGAGCCGCGGTCGGGAGCGCCGACGGGACCGGTCCTGTCGTGGGACGAAGGACGCCCGGGGGCACGACCACCGCGGGCGGGTTGAGCCGGTTGACCCCGGGGCGCGGGGCGGGCGTCCGCACGGGCTGCGCGAACGCCGACGCGGCGCAGAGGAACAGCGCGGCGAGGGCGCTGCAGAGCGCGATCAGCTTCGGCGGGCAATGGGCTGTTGGGCGGGTCATGCGGTTCTCAGCGGATGTGGAAGTCGATGTTGACGGGTTGTCCGCCGCGGGTGACGGAGACCTGGAGGCTGTCGCTGGTGCGCAGGCGCGAGTACGCCTCGAGCGCGCGGTCCGGCGACGCGATGTCGAGGCCGTTGATGCGGTTCAGCACGTCGCCGTTCTGCATCCCGAGGCGGCCGAGGAGCGAGTTGCCGCGCACCCCGAAGAGCTGCACGCCGACTACGCGACCGCCCTGCTCGACGGGCATGATGCGCGTGGTGCGCATGAGCTCCGCCTGGCTCTCGAGGATGCGGTCGACGGTGCTCCGGCGAACGTTGTATTCGTTGTTGCTGACGCGCTCGATGCCCTCGAGGACGCCGCCGAGAGCCCCGCCCTCGGCCGGGGTCGCGGCCGCCGTCGCAACGGCTGCTGGCGCCGCCGCCGGGGCAGCGCGCGGGGGCATGTTCTGCGCGAGGAAGCACCGCTGGCCGCCCGGCGGGCGCAGCAGCACGTACGCGCCGAGGGCCCGGCACCACGACACGATGGTGACGTTGCGACCATCGAGCGTCGATCCGAAGCGGTAGGGCATCGCGGGGCCCGTCGCCGCCATCTGCACCAGCACGAAGGACCACAAGATGTCGTCGCTCTGCACCGCGCCGACGATCTTCGCCTGCGTGTCGCACGGCCCCGGCCGCACCTGCCCATCACCGGGGGGGGCCGGGTAGCAAGCCTCCGGCGGCAGCGACGGGGGCTCCGGCGCGGCGGGCGCACCGGGCTCGACGGCGGCGTCGGCGGGACCCGCGTCGCAGTCGAGGCAGCCGGCGTCGGAGTCGAAGGCGTTGCGGTGCACGATGCCCGCGCGGTCCCGGGAGTGAAGGTCCGGCACCGGCTCGGCGGGCGCGAGGGACGCCGCGGAGGCGGGCAGGGCGCGCGCGAGGGCCTCGGTGTCCGCGGCGAAGAGCCGCGCGGCGACGAGGTCGTTGGTGCCCCGCGCCGCGAAGTAAGCGCACGGAACGAGCGCACCCAGGGGAATCACCCACGGGTACCGCCGGAGGACCGCCTCCACGTTGTTGAGCCAGCGTGCCATCGACTGTTCGAACCTCTGCTATGCGCCGACCGTGCCACCGACGGTTCGCCGCGAAATCCCTGGATGCGAAGGGCAACCCGGGGCGGCGTCGGGGGGCGTCGTTGCCGATGTGGCAGCGGGCCGCGCGCGGCGCCGGACCGGGGACTGCCAGGTTGGCAACGCTACCGATCGAAGAGGCACTGGTGGTTCTGACCGCAACGGAGCCCGCGGCGGCAGTCGTTGGCGACCTGGCACGGCTCGCCGAGGTCCGCCGTACCGCGCTCGACCACCGGGTGCGCCGCGCCGGCGTCCCGCGTCGAAGCGGTCGCCGCGAGCGAGCCGCAGGTGCGCGGCGGGGGCTGTCCCGGGAGCGTCGGCGCGGCGAAGGACCGGCGCTCGACGATGGGCACCTGCACCGGCGCGTCGGCCGATCCTGCGCCGCCGTTCGACGTGTTCGATTGGTCGATGGCGGTGACGTAGTACTCGACGCGCGGCGGGAAGATGTCGTCGCACGGGATGAGCGCGCCGTAGCCCGCGGGCAGCCGGAACTGCTGGCCCAGGGCGCTCATGCGAACCTCGGTGTAGCGCCGAGCGCCGACGCCGCGGAAGAACAGCGAAACGTGGTCGATGGGCGCGCTCGAACGGATCTGCACGAACACCGGCACCGCGGTGCGCGCGAGCTGCTCCGGCACCGGGAAGTGGATCACCGTGCCCGTGCCGACCTGGCGCATCGGGATCGCGGCGTCGCCCACGAGGACGCCTCCGTCGTCGAGCGTGGCCGCGGTGACGGCGACGTCGGCGGTCGAAGCCACGGACGCATCCGAGACGGCGGCGGCGTCGGGGTGCGGGGCGGCGGCGGCTCCGTCGGCCGCGGCGTCGGCGTGCGTCGCGGCGTCGCCGGTGGGCGGTCGCTGCGGGCGTCGAGGCTGCGCGATCACCGCGGTGCCCGCCGCGGCGAAGAGGACCAGCAGGAGACCGGAGGCCAGGAGAGGACGGCGCATGGCGGGGCGGGACCATTTCCTAGCGGGGCGGTCCGGTCAAGGGTCGAGGCCGCGGATTCGCGAGGCGCGGCGGGGTTATGGTAGCTGGCGAAGCGATGCGCCGTTCGTTCGCACGCTGGCTCGCCCCCGCGATCGTCCTCGGGCCCCTGGTCGCGCAGACGCAGCCCACGCCGCAACGTCCGCCCCCGCCGGGGCCGCCGCCGAGCGCCGAGGTGGACGACCATCGCGCCTTCGGCGGCCTGCCCGAGGCGCGCATCCTCGAGGCGATCCACGGCGCGCGGGTGCTCGGGCGGAACAACGTCGGGAGCACCAGCGTCAACCTCCACCTCCACCTCGAGGGCGGCATCGACGCATCGTTCAAGCCGCGCACGACCACCCACGGCGACAAATATCGCGCCGAGATCGCCGCCTACCGGCTGAACCGCATGCTGGGGCTCACGCGCGTGCCGCCGGCCATCACCCGTTCGGTGCCGCGCTCGATCCTCCGCCTCGCGCCCGACAGCCCCGCGGTCTACGACCGGGACAACACGCTTCGCGGCGCGGCGATCTACTGGGTGCCGGTGCTGCGGCCGTCGCGCGTCGACGAGCCCGCGGAGCAGGAGCGCTGGGGCCGCTGGCTTCGCGCGGGCCACGCCGTGCCGCCGGACCAATCGGTGCGGGCCGAAGAGATCTCGACGCTCCTGGTCTTCGATTTCCTCACTGGGAATTGGGATCGGTGGAGCGGCGCCAACGTGCCCATGGACGCCCAGGGTCACCTCATCTACCGCGACAACAACGGCGCCTTCGACGAGCCCTTCGTCGACGGCCTGCTGCAGCGCTCACGGTTCTGGCTGCAGCACACGCAGCAGTTCAACCGCTCGGTGATCACCCGGGCGCGGGGTCTCACCGAGGCCTCGGTGCGCGCCGAGATGGCCCTCGATCCGGAGCACAACGCGCCGCCGCTCACGTCGGGGCAGATCCGGTCGCTGCTGCGCCGCCGCGACCTCCTCCTCGAGTACGTCGAAGGGCTGCGGCGCCATCACTCCGACGCCGACGTCTATCGTTGGTGATGCGTGCGCCTCGTCACTCGGCGAGGAGCACGGGCAGCAGCGCGATGCCGCCGGCGATGAACACCAGGTCGAAGACCACCAGCAGCTTGAACCAGTCGGCGATGTCGCTCACCGAGGCGCCGCCGAAGAGGTCCCGCGTCGCGACGACGCCGCAGAGCAGCGCCGGCGACACCAGCGGGTAGAGCACCACCGCGAGCAACAGGTCCCGCGCGCGGGTCCTCGCGACGAGCGCGCCGAAGAGCGTTCCCGCGGCGACGAAGCCGATGGTGCCGAGCAGCAGCAGCGCAGCGAACGGAAGGAGGTGCGCCAGCAGCGGTGCGTGCAGCAGCAGCCCCACGAGCGGCGCCACCACGCACTCGGTGATGAGCACAAAGATCAGCGCGCCGATGCCCTTGCCGATGAAGATCGCCGCGGGGGATGCGGGCGACAGCAGAACGGCCTTGAGGGCGCCCTCCTCACGCTCGCGGTCCCAGGTGCGTGAGAGGCCGAGGGTGCCGGCGAAGGCCACGGCGATCCAGAGCACGCCCGGGGCGACGCGCAGGCCCGTAGCCTCGTCGACGAAGAGCGACATCGATGACAGCACCGCCACGAGCGCAGCGAAGAGCGTCATCGTCGGCACGAGCTCCCGCACGCGGAGCTCGATGCGCAGGTCCTTGCGGGCGATGGCGAGGGCGTGGCGAAGCATGGCTCAGTGCCGCCGGCGAGCGGGCTGGTCGAGGTCGTGGAGTCGCTGCTCGATGGCCGCGCGCTCGGTCGCCGGTGCCGTCGCGAGCGCGGCGTTGAAGGCCTCGCGCGCCGCGGGACGGTCGCCATCCTCGGCGAGGATGATGCCGCGAAGCACGAGCGCCGCGGTCTCGCCCGGAGCGTCGCTCAGCACGCGATCGAGGTAGGCGCGCGCGAGGGCGTTCTGCTGCGTGCGGTGCGCGAGCTCGGCGGCGCGGAGGCGGTACGTACGGTCCGCCGGGGCGCGGTCGATGGCGGCGTCCCACGCCTGCATCGCGTCGGGCTCGCGGTGCGTGTGCTCGAGCACCTCGGCGAGGCCGGCGTACGCGCTGGCGTCGGTGCCGACCTGCTGCATCGCCCGACGGAAGGGCGCCTCGGCCTCGGCCCACTGCTGCTGCAGGAGCATCGCGCGACCGAGGCCCGCCTGCGCGCCGGGCTGCGTCCCGGAGCCCTGCACGGCGTGCTCGAAGGCCGCTCGCGCCGCTGCGCCGTCACCGCTCGCGACGAGGGCGTCGCCGAGCACCGTCAGCGCCTCGGGCCACCCCGGACGGTCGTCGTTGGCGCGACGAAGAAGCGGCAGCGCCGCGGCGACATCGTTGCGCCGGCGAAGCAGGAAGCGTCCCAGCGCCAGCGCGGAGATCGGGTCCGTCGGATCCGCCGCGACGGCGCTGCGGTACGCCGCCTCGGCATCGGGCAAGCGCCCCGCGGCCTCGGCGATCTCACCGAGCCCGACGAAGGGCTCGGGGCGATTCGGCATCGCCTGCGAAGCCGCACGGTAGGCCGTCTCGGCGGGCGCGAGCTCGGCAGCCATGCGCCGCGCGTCGGCCTCGGCGAGGTCGAGCTCGCCGTCCGGCGCACCCATGCCCCGCGCCGTGGTCAGCTCGCGGTCCGCGAGGGCCACGCGATGCCACACCAGGTACGCCCGCGCGAGGCACACGTGCCGGTCGCGACCCGGAGGGAGCGCGTTGCACGCAGCCTGCGCAGGGCGAAACGCCCCTTCGTCCAGGCGCACGCGCGCGAGCTCCCAGCGCCCGGCGACGTCCCGCGCCGTCGCGGCGGTGCGCGCCGCCTCGACGAAATGACCCGCGCGCCGGAGCGCCCGCGCGAGGGCCACCGGCGCCCAGGGGTCGTGCGAGGCACGCAGCGCGGGCAGCGCCGACTCCTGCGCCGCGGCGGTGAGCGGCATCGCCATGAGGACCAGTGCGGCAACGAACTTCATCGGACGTTCTCCAAGGGCGGTTCCAGCGCGGCGACGGTGCCATCGCGGAGCACGAGCAGTCGAGGGTGGCCGGCCATGGCGCGGGCCAGGGCGGGCGCCGGGTGAACCAGCAGCGCCGCCTCGCAGCCTTGCAGGAACGGAGCATCCCAGCCTCCGTCGCCGAGGCCCAGCGCGGGAGGCCATGCACCCACCGCCTCGAGCGCGCGCACCTTGCCGGCGTGAAGCGGGATCGGCCCCGCGAGCGCAGCGCGGACATGAGCGTCGTCGACCGCAAGCTCGGCGCCGGACACCGAGGCGTAGGCCACGCCCGCCGCGTCCAACGTCCGCGCGACGGCAAGTCCGAGGCTGCCGCTGACGACGTGGACGGCGACGCCCGCGCGCGCAGCGAGATCGAACAGCGCCCGCACGTCGGGTCGAACCCGTTCCCGCGCGGCGCCGGCGACGACGTCGACGAGGGCGTCGAGCTCCGCGACGCTGCGGTCTCCCAGCGCGCAGGCCTGCAGCTCGCAGATGCGCACGATGTCGATGTGTCCCGCCCGGTAGGCGTCGACGAACGCGTGCGCGAGGTCCGGGAGCGACGACGGCGCCGAGCTCCCGAGGAGCTCTCGCGCGTGACGCTGGAGGTCCTCGCGGGCGACGGGGCCGACCGGGTGCCGCGTCAGCGCCTCGATGAACAGGTCGTCGCCGATGTCTCCGCGCCAGATGGTGCCGTCGGCGTCGGTGGCGATGACGGCGCGGTGCGGCGGCGCGCAACCCAGCACGCCGTCGATGAACGGCCGGAGCGTCTCC
>CAIMWA010000093.1 GCA_903845045.1 uncultured delta proteobacterium
ACGGGTTCGAGCGCGGCGTGCCCGGCGGACACGTTCCGTCCGTCGACGACGCTGTGCCGTGCGTCGGCGGGCATCTGCGACATCGCCGAGAACTGCTCGGGCGCTTCGGCGACCTGCGCGGCGGACGGCTTCTCCGCGGCCGGCACGGTGTGCCGCACCTCGGCGGGCGTCTGCGACGTGGCCGAGACCTGCAACGGCGCTTCGGCGACCTGCGCGGCGGACGGCTTCGCGGCGCTGGGCACGGTGTGCCGCACGGCGGCGGGCGTCTGCGATCCGCAGGAGACCTGCACCGGCGCGGTGGCGACGTGCCCGGCGGACGTGCTGCTGGCGGCGGGCACGATCTGCCGCGCGGCGGCGGGCATCTGCGATCCCTTCGAGACCTGCAACGGCTCCACGGCGACGTGTCCGTCGGACACGCTGACCGCGGCGGGCACGGTGTGCCGCGCGTCTCTCGGCGTCTGCGACGTGCAGGAGACCTGCACCGGCGCGTCGACGACGTGCCCGGCGGACGTGCTGCTGTCGGCGGCGACGGTGTGCCGCGCGTCGGCGGGCGTCTGCGACATCGTCGAGAACTGCACCGGCGCCTCGGCGACGTGCCCGGCGGACGCGCTGGTGTCCGCGGCGACGGTGTGCCGCGCGTCGGCGGGCATCTGCGACATCGTCGAGAACTGCACGGGCGCCTCGGCGGCGTGCCCGGCCAACGCCTTCGTGGTCGGTGGCACGACGTGCCGCGCGGCGGGCGGCATCTGCGACATCGCCGAGACCTGCACCGGCGCGGCGGCGACGTGCCCCGCGGACGTGCTGAGCGCGGCGGGCGTGGTGTGCCGCACCTCGGCGGGCATCTGCGACATCGCCGAGACCTGCAGCGGCGCGAGCACGACCTGCCCGGCGGACGCGTTCCGCCCGGCGACGACGCTGTGCCGCGCTTCGGCCGGCATCTGCGACATCGCCGAGAGCTGCAGCGGCGCGGCGGCGGCGTGCCCGAACGACGGCTTCGTCGCGGCCGGTGTGGTGTGCCGCGCCTCGTCGAGCGTGCCCTACTGCGACCCGACGGAGGCCTGCACCGGCGCGGCGGCGGCGTGCCCGGCGGACATCGTCTCGCACGTTGCGGCGACGGAGACCTGCAACGGCCTCGACGACGACTGCAACGGCATCATCGACAACGGCCCGTCGACGGTGTGCACCACGGCGACGAACGTCGGCTCCATCGCCCAGGGCGGCACGTGGTCGGTGACCTCGAGCACGACGGACTGGCTGCCCGCGTCGCCGGTGGCCGGCGAGCAGTGGTACCTGGTGTCGTTCCCGCAGAACACCGTGGCCGGCACGCTGACGCGCGGCTCGGGCACGCCGACGATCACGCTGACGGCGGGCGCCAACGTGAAGTTCGACCTGCTCACGTCGTGCTCCACGGCGCAGGGCTGCGGCGGCACGGGCACCATCACGGGCACGGCGTCGGGCCTCACGGCCTGGGCCTTCACCGACAACTTCGACACCGGGGTGGGCTCGCCGGCGCTCCTCTACACGACCCGCGGCGTGACCTGGCCGTCGACGCTGTACATCCGCGTGTACCGGACCAGCGCCACCTCGACCTGCTCGACGTACACTCTGGCCGTCACGCGTCCGTGAGCCCCGGCGTATTTTCGGCTACCATCGGGCGTCGATGAGCACCGAGGCGCCGCGCGGTCCGTTCCACGTTCATCCGGCCGTCGGGGTCGGTCTGTTCCTGCTGGGCTTCGGGGCGCACGCGGTGCTGTTCCCGCGGCGGCCGGCGACGGCGCCGAGGCCGACGACGACCTCGGTGTCCGCGGCGCACGCTGCGCAGGGAACGCACCCCACGGAGATCGCGCCCTCCGTCGTGGGGGCACCGGTGGTGGGGCCGGGCCAGACGCTCCCCGCGAACGAGCCCTCGGGTGACGCCGCGGTTCCTCCGCCGCCGGTGATTCCGCGGACGGACGGTGCGGTGGTGCCCACCTTCCCCGCCGGCGACGCCGCCGCGTTCGTGCGGACCGCCGTGGACCTCGCCGGTCCCGCCGGCGCGCAGATCGCGCAGGCCCTCGCCGCGGCGCCGCACGGGTCGCCCGTGTGGTTCGTGCTGCCCCCGAGCAACCCCGGGTCCGCGGCGCGGGCCGAGCAGCTCGGCGCGATCTTCGCGCGCTCGGGCTGGCAGGTGCACCCGACGACGTTCTCGCCGGCGGTGACGGCTCCGGGCGTGTCGATCTTCGCGGCGCCGCAGGCTCCGTCGTACGTGCACCTCGTCGCCGGCGTGCTGCGCACCGTGGGCATGACGAACATGTTCGTGACGGACTACCGCGGCAACTGCGAGGCGGCGACGCGGGACGGCGGCGGCGGCTGCGTCCTCCTCGACCCCGGGCAGACCTACGTCATCGCCGTGGGTCCCGGCTCCTGACGGGCGCCGCGGTTCAGTCGTCGAAGACGGGCTCCTGGCGCACCTCGAAGGTGAGCCGCGGACGCCGGGGCGACGCCTCGCTCGCCGCGGGGACCTCGACGTCGAGCCACCCGCGCAGGTCGCCGCCGCGCGCCTCGGCGAGGCCCTCGACGAAGACGGCGTAGGCGGTCTTCAGGAGGTCCCGCGCGTGGTTCCAGCTCCGGAGCCGCCGCACCTGCTGCCACACCGCGCGGGGGCGCAGGTAGAAGCGCGCGAAGCTCGATCGGTAGAACGCCTCGAGCTCGTCGGGGCGCAGGTGCTTCATCTTCAGCACCACCTCGCCCTGGCCGTAGCGCTCGAAGCGCTCGTGGAGGAGCAGCCCCTCGGCCTTGGCCTGCACATAGAGCTGCGTGCCCGGATACGGCGTCATGATCGACGGCTGGAAGAAGTCCACGTCGAGGTCGATGGCGAAGTCGAGGGTCTCCTGCAGCGTCGCGCGGGTCTCCTCGTGGTGGCCGATGATGAAGCCCGCGCGCACCTCGATGCCGTGGGCGTGGGCGATGCGCACCGCGGCGCGGTACCTCTCCTTGTCGATGGGCTTGCCGATCCTCGCCATGAGCGTGGCGCTGCCCGACTCGATGCCCAGCAGCACCTGGTGGCACCCCGCCCGCGCGAGCAGGTCGGCGAGCTCGTCGCTGAACATGTCCCCGCGGATGTAACAGACGAAGGACGCGTCGACGCGGTCGTCGATCATGCGCCGGCAGAACTCGCGCACGGCCCGCGGCGCCGCGGTGAACGTGTCGTCGTAGAAGCTGAACTGCCGGATGCCGTGCTCGTAGCGCAGCAGCTTCACGAGCTCGATCATCTTCTCCACGGAGCGCCCGCGCAGCGTCGTCTTCGCGGAGTTGCAGAAGGTGCATTTCCCCGGGCACCCGCGGGTCATCAAGAGGTTCACCGCGGGCAGGTCGCGGTACGTGCCCACGGGCGGGAAATACAGGTCCAGATCGACGAGGTGGTAGGCGGGGAAGGGGTAGCGGTCGAGGTCCATCTCCACGGTGCGCGGGAGGTTGTGGCGCACGGTGCCGTCGGGGCCGCGCCAGCTCAGCCCGGCGATGGCCTCCCAAGGGCGGCCCTGCACCAGTTCGAGCATGAGGTCCTCGCCGTCGCCGCGGCCCACGGCGTCGAAGTGCGGGTCGCGGAGCATGTCCTCGGGGCAGGCCTCGGCGTGCACGCCGCCGCAGAACACCTTGGCGTCGGGCGCCTCCTCCTTGCAGATCTTCGCGACGTGGTGCGCCGGAACGACGTGGCTGCTCAGCACCGTCACGCCCACGAAGCGCGGGTTCAGCGCCCGCACGATGGCGCGAAAATCCTCGGGGCGGAGCTGCTCGGCGTGCAGGTCGACGACGTGCACCTCGAGGCCGTGCTGCTCCAGCCACGACGCGATGGAGAGGATCCCCAGCGGCGGGAGCATGCGCTGGAGCCGCCCGCGGCTGCCCTCGCTCACCCAGATCGGATAGACGAGCAGCACGTCGGCGCGGGCCTTGCGCGGGACGCGGGGGGGCGGCTTGGCGCGCGCGTGCATCGCCGTCCTGCATAGCGCGCGGCGGCGCGACCGTCAGCCCCGCAGCGCGCCCTCGTAGACGCTCTTCACGCACGCCGCGAGGTCGTACTCCCAGGTCCACCCCGGGTAGTCGCGCTGGAACGCGCGCACGTCGCTGATCCACCAGATGTGGTCGCCGCGGCGGGCCTGCTCGCCGTAGGTCACGTCGAGCTTGTTGCCGCTGGCCTGCTCGCAGAGCGCGATGGCCTCCTGCATGGAGCAGTTGCTGTGGCGGCCGCCGCCCATGTTGTAGACGGCGCCCTGCCGCGGCGCGCGGTGAAAGTGCTCGAAGGCCGCGGCGAGGTCGTCGGCGTGCACGTTGTCGCGCACCTGCTTCCCCTGGTACCCGTGGATCACGTACGGCTGCTTGCGCACGGTGCTTCGCATGAGGTGCGCGAGGAACCCGTGCTGCGCGACGCCGGCGTGGTTGCCGCCGGTGATGCACCCGCAGCGGAAGCACGCGGTGTTCATGCCGAAGTAGCGCCCGTACTCCTGCACCATGACGTCGGCGGCGAGCTTGGAGCACCCGAAGAGGCTGTGCTGCGAGCGGTCGACGGTGAGCGTCTCGTCGATGCCGTGGGCGGCCCAGGGGTGCGCGGGGTCGAGCTCCCAGCGCGTCTCGCGCTCGACGAAGGGCAGCGCGTTGGAGGCGTCGCCGTAGACCTTGTTCGTCGACGTGAAGATGAACGTCGCCGCGGGGCAGCGCTGGCGCGTCAGCTCGAGGAGCTTCAGCGTGGCCGTGGCGTTCACCTCGAAGTCGACGAAGGGCGCCGTCGCGGCCCAGTCGTGCGAGGGCTGCGCGGCCGTGTGAACGATGAGCGAGAGGTCCGCGCCGTGCTCGGCGAAGAGGGCGCCGAGGGCCTCGCCGTCGCGGATGTCGACGTCGTGGTGGAGGTAGTTCGGGAAGGCCTCGCGCAGCGCGTCGCGGGTGCGCGCGGTGGTGGCCTCGGGGCCGAAGAAGCGCTGGCGCTGGTCGTTGTCGACGCCCAGGACGGTCCAGCCCTGGCGGGCGAAGCGGGCCGCCGCGGCGCTGCCGACGAGCCCCGCGGAACCGGTGATCAGCACGGACGGCATGGGGCCTCGCAGGGGGTCTTCACAGGATCTGCTCCGTCACGATGGTCTCGAGGATGCGGTAGATGTCCATGCGGTCGCGGGCGAAGGCGAGGGCGCGGCCGCCCAGGTCGTCGGCGAGGCCCGGCGTCTCGAGGGTGTGCCGGAGCTGCCGGGCGAGGTCCGCGGGGTCGGCGTGGTCGTAGAAGACCGCGGGCACGCCCTCGGCCATGAGCCGTCGCAGGCCGTCGTGCGGCGACGTCACCAGGGGCTTGCCCGAGGCGAGCGTGTCGACCACGGACATGAGCACGTTGGCCACGCCCGGGGCCCGCTCGTGCGCGGGCACGATCACCGGGAGCAGCGAGCACCGACACAGGGCGAGGAGCCGCGCGTAGGTCCCCTGGTCCACCGGCGGGACCACGGTGACGTCGGCCTCGGCGCGGAGCCGCTAGAGCTCCGGGGCGTTCGCCATGGATCCCACGAAGAGGAACCGCAGCCCCTGCACCTGCGCGGTGTCGATGAGCCCGTAGTCGCGGGACGCGCGGCCGAGCAGCGCCACGTCGA
>CAIMWA010000094.1 GCA_903845045.1 uncultured delta proteobacterium
CCAGATGCTCACCAAGTGGGAGCGCTTCGGCGCCGAGGCCACCGTCGACGTCACCGACGACATGACCCGGCTGACCCTCGACACCATCGCCCTCTGCGGCTTCGGGTACCGGTTCAACTCGTTCTACCAGCGCGAGATGCACCCCTTCGTCGACGCCATGGTGCGCTCCCTCGCGGAGGCCGGACACCGCTCGCGCCGCGTGCCGCTGCAGACGCAGCTCATGTTCCGCACGCAGCGGCAGTTCGAGGCCGACGCGGGCTACATGTACGGCGTCACCGACGCGCTCATCGCGCAGCGCCGCAAGGTCCCCGCCGAGCGCGCGCCGCGGGACCTGCTGGGTCTCATGCTCAACGCGCGGGACCCGGTCACCGACGATCGCCTCGACGACGCGAACATCCGCTACCAGCTCGTGACGTTCCTCATCGCCGGGCACGAGACCACCAGCGGGCTGCTGTCCTTCGCGACGCACCTGCTGCTCGAGCACCCCGAGGTGATGGCCCGCGCGCGCGCCGAGGTCGACGCCGTGCTCGGAACGGCCATGCCGCGCTTCGAGGACATCGCGAAGCTCGGGTACATCGACCAGGTCCTGCGCGAGACGCTGCGGCTGTACCCCACCGCGCCCGCGTTCGCCGTGCACGCGAAGCACGACACCGTCGTCGGCGGTCGCTACGAATTCAAGCGCGGCGACATCGCGATGGTGGTGATCCCGACGGTGCACCGCGACCCCGCGGTGTGGACCGACCCCGAGCGCTTCGACCCCGATCGCTTCGAGCCCGCGGCGCGGCAGCGCATTCCCGACAAGGCTTGGATCCCCTTCGGCAACGGTCCCCGCGCGTGCATCGGCCGGGCGTTCGCACTGCAGGAGGCGACGCTGGTGCTCGCCCTGCTGCTGCAGCGCTTCGAGATCACGCGCTCGGCGCCGTACACGCTGAAGATCAAGGAGACGCTGACGCTCAAGCCCAGCGGCCTCGGCATCCGCGCCCGCGTGCGAGGACCGGTCTCCCGCGCCTTCGCGACGCGTCCGCCGGCGAACGAAGCGGCCGCCGCGCCGACGGCCACCGCCGCCGCTCACGGCACGCCGTTGTTGCTCCTCTACGGATCGAACTCCGGCGCGTCCGAAGCCTTCGCGCGGCGCATCGCGAGCGACGGTCAGGCGCGGGGCTGGGCGGTGCGGGTGCTGCCCCTCGACGGCGCCACGGGGCGGCTGCCGCGGGAGGGCGCGGTGATCCTCGTGACGGCGTCGTACAACGGCCGTCCACCGGACAACGCGCGGGCGTTCTGCGCGTGGCTCGACGGCGTGCCCGCGGCGTCGCTGTCGGGCGTGCGCTACGCGGTCTTCGGCTGCGGCAACCGCGACTGGACCGAGACCTACCAGGCCGTTCCGTCGCGCATCGACGCGGCCCTTCGCGAGGCCGGGGCGCAGGCGCTCCTCGACCGCGGCGAGGCCGACGCGCGGGGTGATTTCTTCGGCGACTTCGAGCGCTGGTACGCGCCGCTCTGGGGCACCGTCGGCGCGGCGCTCTCGGTGGTTGCGAGCGAGACGGCGACGGGCCCGCTGTACCGCGTCGAGGTCGCTCCGTCGTCGGACATGGAGCTCGTGCGGCAGAACCGCCTCGACCTCGCGACGGTCGTCGAGAACCGCGAGCTGGTGGACCTCGCGTCGCCCCTCGGGCGCTCCAAGCGGCACCTCGAATTCACCTTGCCCGCAGGCACTTCGTACGCGGCCGGGGACTACCTCGCGGTGCTGCCGGAGAACCATCCGGAGCTCGTGGAGCGCGCGGCGCGGCGCTTCGGCATGCGCCCCGACGCGGCGCTGGTGCTGCGCTCGACGCGCGGCGCGATGTCGGCGTCGCTGCCCACCGATCGTCCGGTGTCGGCGCACGAGCTCTTGAGTCGCTACGTCGAGCTGTCGGCGCCGGCCACGCAGCGCGACGTCGCGCGCCTCGCGGAGCGCAACGCCTGCCCGCCGCACCGCGCGCACCTCGCGGCCCTCGCCGCGGACCCGGCGCGCTACACCGCGGAGGTGCTCGACCCGCGGGTGAGCGTGCTCGACCTCCTCGAGGAGTACCCGTCGTGCGAGCTGTCCTTCGGGGAGTTCCTGGAGCTGCTGCCGGCGATGCGCGTGCGGCAGTACTCGATCTCGTCGTCGCCGCGGTGGAGCGCCGCGCACTGCACGCTCACCGTCGCCCTCGTCGACGGCCCCGCGCGCTCCGGGCGCGGACGCTACCGCGGCATCTGCTCGAGCTACCTCGCGGGGCTGCGCGTGGGCGACCAGGCCGCGGTGGCGATCCGCTCGCCGAACGTTCCGTTCCACCCGCCTGCGTCGAACGCGACGCCCGTGGTGATGATCTGCGCGGGCACGGGCCTCGCGCCGTTTCGGGGCTTTCTGCAGGAGCGCGCGGCGCGGCGGGCAGCGGGCGAGGCCACCGGCGAGGCGCTGCTCTTCTTCGGCTGCGACCACCCCGACGGGGAGTTTCTCTCCCGCGCCGAGATCGCGGCGGGGGCGCGCG
>CAIMWA010000095.1 GCA_903845045.1 uncultured delta proteobacterium
AAGGGCGCAGCGGTCGCAAGCATCGGAGAGGGCCAGAAATGACGAAAGCCCTTCTTTCGAAGGGCTTTCTGGGTACCGGCGGTCGGAATTGAACCAACGACCTTGGGATTATGATGTCGTCAATCCGTACGACGTCGTTCCCGTATTCAAACCGCGCAAGGCCGGGCGGCGGCCAAGGACCAAGAAGGAGACTTCCCCGGATCTTCCCCGGTGAGCGGGAAAACATCCATTGATTTCCGGGCAATCACCGTGCGACGGGTCAATGTTCCCTCCCGCGTCCAGCCCTGGAATGCCCCGCTTCGCCAAAGCTGCAGGGTTGAATGATCGCGCGGCTATCCGAGACGGAGGGACTGCGCGAGATCGAGGCGATACGCGTCCATCTCCGCGGTCTTGCCAGCATCCCATCCGACGACTCGGGCAAGGCGGACGAGCGGCAGCGTCTCGAGGCACGAGGCGAGCGCATTCGCCGTCAGTCCGCTGAACGCCCGGCCCGCGTCGTCGACCGCGCGGCCGAGATCGCCCCCGGAATGCATCAGCGCACGGATGTCCTCGAGATCCCGGGGCTCCGAGCGATCGAAGAGCGCCATCAGCTTGCGCACGAGCAGCTCGTGCGGCGTATCAACGAGGATCGACTCGCCTCGGACCAGCAGACGCCCGGGAGCCTCGGAGGCCGGAGACCAACCGGCGACGATGTCGACGACGATGGACTCGTGAGCATCGCTCACGGAGAGTTGGCAATGCTCCCGTCCGAGGCGATGCAGCGCGACGTCGAGTCCATCCGCGGCGAGACACGCACGAACGGACTCCGGTAGATCGCCGAGGCGCAGGCGATCGAGCGGCGTGATGTCGAGATCTCGCGTCGTGCGGTGCCGGGTGTGGAATCCTCCGAGCGCCGCGCCGCCGGTGAGCACCCACGGCACCTTCAGCCCTCGCGCGAGGGACACCAGGGCTTGTTCCTGCAACGCGGAGAGACCGCTCATGCCGCCGGACTCGCACCGCCGATACCGAGCCGCCGCTCCCATTCGGCCCGAACGCGACCGAGATGGCGCAACGCCCACGGCCACACGGCTCGGACGTCGTCGTCCGTGACGAAACGTCCAACGTGCTCGGGACGGGCCTGCCGCAACAGCTTGGCGACGAGGTACGCACGGACCGCGGGATCCACGTCGTGGAGCCCCTGCCGGAAGGCGTCCAGCGTCATGTCGACGTCCCAAAGGAAATAGGGTCTCCCAGCGGCATCGACGAGATCCGCGTCGAGGGCGTCGATACGGGGCACTTCCGCGTGCGGAGCCGTGGAATCCATGAGCAGACGCAGTCTACGCCGTCGACGGGCTCGCGGAAAGTCGACCGACGCCGACGCCCCACGCGACCTGTCGTTCCGTGGGGTGTTCGACGGCGCCGGCGCGTGTAATCGGCCCCCCAAATCCGCAGAACTACGCCCCGCGCGGACGCGGCCGGGAAGTGGCCGACGGGGTGACGCTCGGGGCGCCGCGAGAGGCTCGGGCCGAACGACGAAGATCAGCGGGTGCTCGACGTCCCCGTAGCGACTGCGAATTGCCGCCTATCGCTCGCCACCCGGAAGCGTTCCCGCGGCGCTGCGTGCCTCCCAGGTTTGAGACTCGTCACACCGATTGATGAGGTCCGTGTCCTCGGCGGTGTCGTCCATGGACCAGTACACCTTGCCGTCTTCGTGGTGGTACTTGCGCACCTGCGCGTAGAACCGCCCGTCGACACCGTGCGCGAAGATGTGGCGGGCGAGTGCGAGCAGCATCGGCGCATTGCCGGGGTTCTCGACGATGTACTCGTGCGGCCACGTCGCGGCGTAGGTCTTCGCAAAGGTCCACTTCGTCGAGTCGACGAAGCGGCGGACGTCGGCGGGGAACGGAACCGGGGGTGGGCGGCGGGCGGGATCGTCGCGGTCTTGGCCCATGGGGGTCCGAGGCTCGTGGTGCTTGGGCCGGGTGTCAACGACGAAGGGTGGGGGCAAGGAGAGACTTTCGCGAGCACCGACGCCACCTCGTCTCGGCAGGGCGCCCGAAGAGCGTGACGAGCGCCCGTGAAATGACGAGGTCCTGCGCCGCCGGCCGGTCGGTCGTCCAAGGCGGGTACGCGCGCCGCAGGCGAAGCATTCGGCCCCGCATCGCGTATCGTCGCGGCGATGGACCGGCCGAGTCCCGGAGACAGATCCTTGAGCCCACCCCGAACGACCTACCTCGTCTCCTGCGTCGCGAAGAAGCGCCCGCAGGCCTGCGCCGCCGCGGCCCTGTACGTCTCGCCGTGGTTCCGGCGCGCGCGGTCGCACGTCGAACGCTCGGGCGCGGCCTGGTTCATCCTCTCGGCGCGGCATGGCCTTCTGGCTCCCGACGCCATCATCGACCCCTATGAGGAGACGCTGTTGCGCGTGAGTGTGCGCGAACGCGGGAACTGGGCTGCGCGCGTGCTCGATGCCCTCGCCCACCAGGTCGCCGAAGGCGATCGCGTCGTGGTCCTGGCAGGGCTTCGCTACCGTGAGTTCCTCGTTCCGAGCCTTCGTGATCGCGGCGTCGAGGTCGACGTCCCCCTCGCCGGTCTCCGCATCGGCGAACAATTGCGCTGGTTCACGGCCCGTTCCGCAGCCTGAGGATCCATGCCCCGGAGCAGCGACGTCCGTCGGTTCTACGACATCCTCGATCGCCTTCGGGACCAAAGCGGTGAGACCCGACGACTCGCCTGCTGTGGCGGTCGCACCGGCTGGCCGACCCACGGCGTGTATTTCTTCTTCGAAGACGGCGAGGTACGAAGCGGGTCGGGATCGGGACTCCGGGTCGTTCGCGTCGGGACCCACGCGCTCACAGACACGTCTCGAACCACGCTCTGGAACCGCCTCGCGCAGCATCGTGGAAGCGCCAGCACCGGCGGCGGCAACCATCGCGCATCGGTCTTTCGGCGCCTCGTCGGCGAGGCACTGCTACGTCGCGAGGACGCCAAACTCGGCACGTGGGGCATTGGCACCAGCCTCGGCGAAGCCGCGCGGAGGGCCGCATCGACGCGCGCCGAGGTGCGCGCCACGGAGCACGCCGTAGAGGTCCGCGTCTCGCAGCACATCGGCGCGATGCCGCTTCTGTGGGTCCGCTGCGACGACTCGCCGAGCGCCCGAGGCTTCCTCGAGCGCAACGCCATCGCGCTGCTCAGCAACCGCCTCTCCGACCCCGTCGATCCGCCGTCGGCGGGCTGGTTGGGTGCTCACAGCAACCACGTCCGTGTGCGGGGCTCCGGGCTCTGGAACAACAACCACGTCGACGAGGCCTACGACCCGTCGTTCCTCGACGTCTTCCAGTGCGCGGTGCAACAGATGGTGAGAGCCCGGTAGTCCGCGCCGGGCTCCGAGGAAGCCGCACACGCCCCCGCCGACCCCTCGCGGACCTCCACGGAAATGATCCCGGCGTGCCTCGACGACGGGCAGCGTCGCGACTTTCCCTTCGCACTCCCGGTCCTCGAGACCCTCGACCTTTCGGACAACCGTCTGACCGCGGTGCCCGACGTCGTCGCCGCGCTCGCGTCCCTCGAGGGCCTCTCGCTGCGCCGGCCTCACGCACCTTCCCGCGCATCCCGCGGGATCGCGCCGTCTCCACGCCCGCGACGTCTCCGACGACGCCTTCGCGCGACTGCCCGACGTCGTGCGTTCGCTCGCGAGTCTCCGCGTGCTCACTCTCTCGCACAATCCGCTCGCGCAGGCGCCGGAGGAGTTCGGCGCGAGCCGTGCGCTCCAGGTCCTCTCCCTCGAACGGTGCGCTCTCACCCCGCTGCCCGAAGGCGGCAGGGACCTTCCGGAGTTGGAAGACCTCGCCCTCGGCGACGACGCCCTCACCGTAGTGCCCGACGCCATCTGCCGGCTTCCCGCGATGGAATTCCTCGCGCTCGACGGAAGCCGTGTGGCGCGCGTTCTGGAGGCGCTGCGCGTCCATCGGCGACTGCGGTCCCTCGACGTGAGCCGCAACCCCCTCGAAGGGCTCGCCGAAGGGCTCGGCAGGTGGCCTTCGCTCCAGGCGCTGTGGCTCGAGAAATGATCGCGCTCGACGCGATCCATTTCCGGCACGGGCGAGCCGCGGCGTGACCCCAGGGTTGAGCTGAGGCCCGCCGTCGGCTCGCGGCAGGTCGGTCAGGCGTCGTCGTGGCCGCGATGGCGGGCACGCTCGCGTCGGTGTTCGCGTGGCGGCTGCTGTTCACGGCGCGCGTGCAGCTTCGGGGGCGGACGTGAACGGGCGGTGCGACCCGGCCCGAACGTGGCGTCGGGCGGTGGGTTGCGTCATGATGTCGTTCGTACGAACGTAGAACGAGGTCCCCGTGATAAAGAGGCTCTCCACCGTCGGAAACAGCCTCGCACTCATCATCGAGCGTCCGATCCTCGAGCTCCTCGCCATCACGAAGGAGACCGAGCTCGAGATTCGTACCGACGGCGAGGCGCTGATCATCCGCCCGGCGAGGTTCACCAAGAGGCAACGGGTCCGTGCGTCGGCGAAGCGGATGATCGAGGCGCACGACGAGACGCTGCGGAAGCTCGCGAAGTGACCTCCGGCGATCCGGAGTTTCTCGACGTCGACGACGTGGTCGAGCTCCATGGGATGCAGGCGGGCGTCTTCGGCGGCGCCGAGGGGCTGCGCGATCGCGGGCTGCTCGAGTCCGCGGTGGCGCAACCGAAGTCGTCCTTCGACGGGCAGTTCGTCCACGAAGGACTCTTCGCGATGGCTGCGGCGCACCTCTTCCACATCGTCCGCAACAACCCGTCGTGGACGGGAACAAGCGCGCGGGGCTTCTTGCGGCGCTGGTGTTTCTCGATATGAACGGCGTGCCCATGGACCACCCCACGGAGAGCCTCTACGACCTCACCGTCGGCGTGGCCGAAGGGCGCATCGGCACGGGCGCCGTCGCCGAGGAGCTTGCTCGCATCGCGAAGCTGGAATCGTAGACGCCCGCGGGGCGGGTCGAGCGCTGGCGACGCCCGAAGGGACGCGAGATGCGCAGTCCCCGACCATCTGCCATCGCCCCGTTCCGCGCTCCACGTCGGTCGGCGATGGGCGAGGCGACGACCCCGCGCCCCCCACGTCAAAGCATCGACGCGCCGTCCATTCCTCCGGGCGGGTCGTACGTCCCGTGCCAGCCGACGAGGACGCGCTCGAACGCGTCGACGTAGTACCGAGCGCCGGCCGGGATGGTGATCCGTCCGCCGCCGTAGCCGACGCAGAGCTCACGCCAGGCGCGGCGCTCGCGGCCCTCCTCCCACGCGGAGCTGCTCGGCAGGAGCGTCGCATCCGACGACGGGGCCCAGAGCGAGTCCGCGCCGCGCTCGGCATCGGCGATGAGCGTGGCGAGGGCCACGTGGCCACGCTTCACCGCGACGTCGCGCGCGGTCTCGCCGTCCGTCGACTGCGCAGCGAGCGCGGCGCCAAGCCGAACGAGCCCTCGCACGGCCCCCTCGTTGCCCGCATGGGCGGCTTGATGGAGGAACGTCCATCGCGAGCTCGGCTTCACGTACCGGCTGCAAGCGCCGGCGAGCTCTCGCTCCCCCGCCAGCGCGAGCCACACGTCGTCCCAACGGCCGGCCTTCGCCTTCGCGTAGAGGCGCTCCACCTGCTCGAGGAGAACGGGTTCTTTCTTGGCCTTGGTCATCGGGCAGACCTCTCGTGGTGTCCTTCGTCCAACACGGTGCACGCAGCGTGGGCGGCTCCGCCGTGAACCGAGTCGTGCATCGCGATCACGGTCACCCATCATGCCGCGTGTCCGGCTCGTACGGGGCGCCGCGACGAACGCCTCGAGCGCTGCGACGCACCGCGCTTCGAAGGACGCGGTCGCTGGGGCCGGTAGCTTCGACGGCGACGGGTTCGTGACGGACGCCCTCGGCAGGCTACGGCTCGCCGGGGGCGTCGGCGTTCAGGCGGTGCGCTCATCGCCCCACGGCGAGCGCTCGATCGAGGACGGCGCTCTCGTTGGCCTCGAGGATCCCCGCCGGGCGGCGTTCCAGCAACGCGCGCGCGTCTGCGTACCAGCGCAGCAGCGGCGCCGCGGGGTGTCCCGTCGCGTCGGCGAGCGCGAGCGCCGCGGACGTCTCGCCGCCACGTCGCAGCACGCGGAGCGCATCGTCGGTGCGGCCCCGCGCGACGTAGAAGTCGGCGGCGCTCTTCGCAGACCCCCGAGCCTCGTGGAGCCGCCCCCAGCAGTCCTCGACGTGCGCGGCCGCGGGATCGCACGCCTCCAACGCGATCTGCGCCGCATGAAAGTGCCGCAGCGCAACGGCGTGCTCGGCGATCCGCAGGAGCCCGTCCGCGCGGAGCGCGCGCAGCGAGGCATCACGGGCGCCGAAGCTCTCCTCGAGGGCGCCGAGCACCGTCGTCGCGCGTTCCAACGCCACACGCGTGTCCGGCAGCGGACCGTCGGCGACGCGCCGCGCGTCTCGACGCGCGATCTGCAGGAGTGCCGATTCGATGCGGGGTTCCGCGGCGATCGCGGCGGGAGAGACGGCCGCCAACGCCTGGGTGTCCGCGAGGTCGTCGGCGTCGAGGGAGGCGTCCGCCGGTCCGCTCCTTCGCGCCAGGAGCTTGGCGGCCTCCTCGCACGACGGCAGCGCCGCGTCGCGGAAATTGCGGTTCGCTCCCTGGTGCCGTTCGCGGGCGTCGCGAGGCTCCTTCGCGCGCGCGCCGCAGAGCACCGACGCGACCCCGAGAAGGCGATAGAAGCGTCGGCGCTGTTCGCCCGCGAGCGCGCCGTTCGATCCAGCGCGACCCAGCCGGCGCCGGTTGACGTTGAGCATCTCGACGGCCGCTTCGGGCGTGCGATCGAGCAGAGTCTCCACGTTGTCCATGACCGCGAGCAACGCCGAGATCACGTCGGCGGCGTCGGCCTCGAGGTGCTCTTCGAGGTCGGCGGGTTCGACCTGTCCGAGATCTCCTTCGAGCGGGCCGTCGTCGCCCGCGCAGAGTTCGTCGAGCGCGGCAGCCAGCGCAGGCTTCGACGAACGATCGATGAGCACGAGGGTCCCCGTGCCGCGCGAGAGCGCCACGCGGATGCGGTCCGCGGAGACCCGCGCGAACTCCGAAAGAAGCCGCTCGTCGCGATCGCCCGCCAGCGCCCGCTGCGCCGCGATGGACTCGCCGGCGTCGAGCACGCCGACGACCCGAAACTCGAGGCCCTTCGCCTGCGTGGCGGTGAGGATCGGGACCTTCGCCACGCCCGCGGCGTCGCGCCAGACCTGCGGAACCTCCGGCGCGGCGATGACCAGCGCGCTGTCCGCGACGGCGGCGAACGCGTGCAGGACCTGCCGTCGGTGCTCCGGTGTGACGGCCTCCACGCGCAGCACGCGACCGGTCGTGCTGTCGTCGGTCTCGGCGGTCGCCGATCCGCGCGGCTTGCGGCCCTTGTCGAGGCAGCCATAGAGCATCCGCCACGCGTTCGCGAGGATCGCCGTGAAGTCGGCGGGCGATCGAACGTTGCCGGGGAGCAGCATCTCGCTCCGCCCGCCCAGCCGCTCGTGCACGAGGTCGCCGAGGACGCCCCACTCGAAGCCCGTCGGCTGCACCGTCTGGCTCTCGTCGCCGGCGAGCAGGAGGCGCGGCTTCGTGCCCGTCTCCATTGCGATGCGCACGGCGATCTCGACGAGGAGAAAGAGCTCGGTGGTGGTGAGGTCCTGCACCTCGTCCACGACGATGGCGTCGAGCGTCCACCCGACGCGGGCCGCCGGAGCGTGGAGCCGTCGAAGGGCGTCGAAGGCGCGCGTCGGCGCGGGGAACAGCGATCCTGCGGCCTGCACGTCGATCTTCGTGGCGGCCTTGAGCACGCCGCGCGCGGCGGCCTCGCCGATGACCGGCGCGCGCATCGCGAGGTAGTCGGCGTCCGACAGCCGCGCCGCGGTGGACCGTGCCCGGCCGCGAAAGGCGATGGGCAAGGCGCAGCCGTAGAGGTACGCGTGCATCTCCGCGAGCAGCTCCGGCAGGCGCACCTCGCCGCCGTGCTGCCAAGGTCCGAGCTGGGCCCCGCAGCGCCGCAGGCCGTCCTTCGCACGGTCCGCGAGACCGTCGTCCTCGAGCGCGACCGCCGGTGCCGCTCCCGCGACGTCGCGGACGACGCGATCCAAGGTCGCGAAACGGACCGACGCTTCGGGTGTTCCGAATGCGGCGTGCCACTGCGCGGCCCGCTGCAACAGCGCATTGCTGAAGGTCACGTAGAGGACCTCGCCGCGCAGGAACGGCAGCGCGTGCTGGAGCGCGGTGGTCTTTCCGGCGCCGGGATGGCCCTTCACGAGGACGGCTCCGGCGGTCTCGCGCACCACCGCGCGTTGGGCGGGACTCAGCGGGTCCGTCCACGGCGACGGCGCGGTGGCGACGAGGAGGTCGCGCGGAACGACCTCGTCGAAATCGCCGTCGTCGCCGAGGTCGAGCGGTGGCGACGTCGCGTCGTGGTGGCGCACCGCGCGAACGAAGATCGTGCCGGGCTCGCCGCGGCCTCGCGCCGGCGCCGCGTCGCCGTTGCAGTACCAGAGGTAGAACTGCATGCCGCCGCTGCCGCCGAAGGGCGCGCGCCGCCAGCCGGCGTTCTTGCCCTTCACGCCCTTGGTGTTCTTCGCGTGGCCGCGCTCGAGCATCTCGACGAGCGCACGCGAGAGGTTCTGCTTGGCGCTGGGCGGGTGGTCCTTCTCGACCCACGCCAGCACGTCGAGGTGCACGCGAACCTTGCGCCCCCCGGCACCGCCACCGACGGACGCCGGAACCTCGAGGAGCCGCGACGGGAGGGGCACGCTCGTCGCCGCGGGGGACGCGGGCTCGGGGTCCTCTTCGTGGAGCGCCTGGTCACCGACGTGCGCCAGCGAGGTCGCGAGTTCGCCCCGCGCGTACGCCTCGCGCACGCCACGCTCGTCGGCCGCCGAGATGCGCTTGTCCTTCGGGCGATAGTCCTCACCGGGCGCTCCGTGCGCACGCAGATGGGACTTCACCCAGGTCACCGGAACGCTCAGATCCCGTGCCAACTCGCCAATGGTCCTCGGCATCGACGTCTCCTCTGGGAGGGGTCGCGTCCCCGCAAACGGGCGCGGCATCGGCCACGAGGGGTCCCGTGGCCGATGCCGCCCGCCCTCACTCAGCCGCCGCTTCCGGACGGCGCGTTGTTGCCGCGACCGCCACCCGACGGATTCCCGGTCGAGCTCGGGAAGTTTCCGCCCACGTTCGCGTGCGGGTTCCCGCCGGATCCGCCGCCGCGGGTGCCGCTGCCACCGCCGCCACCGCCGCCGCCCTTGCCGGCACCGCCGGGCGAGCCCCCGCGGGCGCCTCCGCCACCGGCGTTCCCACCGCCACGACCCTGTCCGCTTCCACCCTTGCTCATCGATCCATCCTCTCTTCTCCCGAGCGCCCAGCGCCGTGCTGCGCGCGCGAGTCCGTTGCCGCGTGGCCGTCGCCCGCGGGTGCAATCGCCGACGCCGATTGTCGGAGGCGCTACAGCGCCCGGTACTCGCCCGGCGCCAGGTCGGCGTCGTCGGCGAGCTGCGCGCGGAGCTTCGCCTGCGCGTCGGCGAGGTAGCGCTTCACCGTGGCGAGGCTCACGCCGACGGCCTCGGCGACCTCCTCCAGGGACAGCTCCTCACCGTGCCGCAGCTCGAACGCGACCTGCTGGTCGAACGGCAGCGTGAGCAGCGCCCGGAGCAGTCGCGTCCGGCGATCGAGCCGGCTGGAGAACGTCGGGCCGAGGTCCATCGCGCCGTGGGCGCTGCTGTCGAAGGGCACCGACGGGCGGTGGCGCTCGTAGAGCTTCAGCACCTGCTTGCGCGCGATGCCCCACAGATAGGCCCGCTCGCCGCCCGCCACGCGCGCGTTGCCCTCGACGAACGCCAACATCGTCTGCTGGACCAGGTCGAGCGTCTCGGACTCCGGCGCCTTCGTGCGAAAGAAGCGGCGGAGACGGGGCCATTCGGTCTTGATGAGGCTCTCGAGGGTGCGGTCGCGGTCCTGGTTCATGTGGCGCTCCGGTGCCCTAGTCCGGCGAGGGGCTCGAAACGGCTCACGGCGATCGTCGAAGGTTGCCGCCGTACGGCTCGCGCCCGGCGACGGCGAACGCGGTGAACTTGCCCGAGACCCCGGCCGGGGCGACGCGCAGCACGAATTCGTAGCGACGACCGAGATGGACGAGGCTGATCCGGCGGGAGCAGTCGGACGCGCGCTCGTCCGAGATGACGTCCCGAGGCGCCACCGGAAACGCATGGTTCGTGAGCCGGACGTCGCTCGTCCTCGCTCCGGCGCGCACGTCGAGCTGGAAGATCCCTCGTGTGAGGTCGTCCGTCGGGCCGCCGTACGTCGGAACGGCGACGAAGCGGTGCGAGCCGAGCTCCGAGGGGCATCCGCTCGCGGGCATGGTGACGCCTGCCTCGGGCCTCACGGTGTCGGGACGCAACTGCTTGTCTGGAGGTGCCGCGGTGACGCTCCACCACCAAACGGCGAAGGCTCCCGCTGCGAGCAACGGCGTGCCCACCACGGCGGCGCGGCGCCAGGACCCGCTCGGCGCGGGGCGAACCTGCGAGAGCGCCGCGAGCAGGGCGTCCATGTCGGCGAAGCGGCGATCGGCGCGTTCCGCCGTGGCCCGCTCGGCGACGGACCACACCTCGCGCGGGACCGATCGTGGGCGGCGTCGCGCCGGCGTCGGGCTCCCGGTGAACGCCTCGACCAGGGACACGCCGAACGCGTACTGGTCGCTGCGCCGCGACGCGTTCCCGGCGCGAGCCTCCGGGGCCATGTACGGGTCCGTCCCGGCGATGGAATTGCGCGCGTCGGGGCCGTCCCCGAGCGACGACAGCACCGGGACCGCGAAGCCGAAATCGAGGACCATGGCGACGCCGTCGTCGGCGCGAACGATGACGTTGTCGGGCTTGAAGTCACGGTGGACGATGCGCTGGCGATGCGCCGCGGCGAGGCCGCGCCCCGCCTCGGCGAAGGCGCGCACCACGGCGTCGACGGACCGCGGGCGCTCGCCGAGCCAATTGCGCAGGCTGGTCCCGACGACGAGCTGCATCGATACGAGCCAGATGCGGAACGGGACGCCGTCGAAGGTCGCGGCCGCGATGTCGACGTCGTGGACCCGCACGACGTTCGGGTGATCGAGCAGCGCGAGGGCGCGAGCCTCTTCGAGCATCGTGGCGTCGCCGCCGGTGACGCGCAGCTTCAGCGCGACGGGCCGACCCAGGCGATCGTCGAGGGCCGACACCACGACGCCCGTCGCTCCACGCCCGACGACCGTCTCGACGACGTAGCGCCCCCCGAGCTTCGGCAGCGGAGCGCCGAGGAGGCGGCTCCGAAGGAGGTCCGCCCCGAGGGCGGTGGAGAGCGCGGTGATGGAGTCGGTACGCAAGGGCCCCCGGAGCGTCCGATGGTAACCGAGCTTGGCGCTGCTGCCGAGAACGGACGAGGGACGGCACGCTCGAACTCGACCGGATTCACTCGCTCATCCTGACCGGCCCACGTCGCCGATGAGACCTCGACGGGCACCTTCAGCCCATCCGCGGCGTCGCGACTCGCCGCCGGCCGCGCGTCAGCGTCCGAACGCGCGCGGGTCGTCGGCGCTCGAGGCTGGCCGTGCCATCGCCGACTTGGTCACGGTCATCGCCCAAGCAGCGACTCGACGTGTTCCCGCGTCTCGCGGTCCTCGAACCAGACGAACGCGCCGTGGATCGCGCGGCTGAGGAGGATGCGATACCCGCGCTGGAGCCGACGGACGAGATCGCGCCCGTTCGGGCCGTCGCCGCCCTCCTTCCGAGCTCGGGAGCGTGTGTTCTTCCAGGCGGACTCGTGGATGTGGTCCAGATTCGCGACCCACCGGTCCTTTCGCCACACGAGATCGCTCAGCCAGAGAACCCCCACATAGTCGAAATCGAAGCCGCGAACGACGTACGGGCAGCCGACCTCGCACAGCGGATCCACATGCATCTTGCTGCCTGCGGGGGCCTGCACGAAGAGGGTGTAGTCCTCCTCCGGCGCGTAGTTCCAGATGCGCTTCCACGCACGACGCTCGCCGTCTCGGACGTACGGAAGGTTGAAATCCTTCGGCGCCCCGACGCGGTGCGGAGCAGGCTCCTTCTTCGTCGCCCAGGGCCGCGCGTACGAGGCGAGCAATCGCGCGCTCTTTCCCGCACCAATCTTCGCGCGGAGCGCTTCGTCGAGCGCGCCGGGATCGTCGACGATGCCAAACTGAAAGCCTCCCGGGGACCAGGCCGCCGACGTAGGCTTCGCATCGCCGAGACCGAACGCCCCGTCGAGCCAGCGCAGGTACTCGACGGAACCGCCGCACCTGAACTGGGCTCCGGCGAGGCTCACACGCTCGATGCGCGTCACACCTTGCTCGCGCGCGAACCGCTCGATGCTCTCCGGCGACGTGGTCTCGTTGTCCCGGTAGCTTTGCTCGCCATCCAAGAGGAACACGCTCACGCGCGACGCTCGGATGATGTGCCATGCCTGCGGCCCCGCATGCATCGCCCATCCCGATGGAGCGACGCCTTCCTTGCCGGGCACGCTCGGATCGATGAGCGCGTGGGCTTCATCGACGATCGACACGTCGAAGGCGTCGTCGACGCATCGGCATGTCGACCCTCGCTTCGCAAAGTGGGCGAGGCAACGCTTCCAGTTCTTGATCTCCAGCACCGCCCCGCGTTCACGCTCGGACTTGATCCACGTCGGCGTGATCCCCGGGTTGTAGCTGTTGGCACCCACGACGATGCCGGCGGCTTCACGTTTGCCCGACACGATTTCGAAGAGGTGCCGCCAGTTCCGGCGCTGCGCCACGGACGTCGTCGTCAGCACCACGCTGCCCTTCTCGACGCGGTCGACGAGCGCCGCCCACAGCTGCGCCGCCACCACCGACTTCCCCGACCCCGGCGGCCCCTCGACGATCACGACGGCCTTCTCGTTCTCCGTCGACGCCGCGTTCCGCGCGTCGAGGCCGAGGACGCCCTCGATCACGTGGAGGCACCGCTCGAAGCCCGCGCGCTGCTCGTCGAGGAGCACGAAGGGCCCCTGCTTCTTTTCTCGGATCGCGGCGCCGATCTGCCGGACGAAGCCACGGTCCTGCTGGTACTTTCCGTCCGCGAAGCGCGCGGCGAAGCGCCGGTCGGGACGGGCGAGCTTCGACGCCAAGTGCTTCGGGAACCGCCCGCCGGTGTCGTCGCGGTGGCGCGTGAACACCGGGTACTCCGCGACGAGGTCCTCGTGCGGCGCCTGTGAGTACGCGGGGGCCGACTCCGATCCCGTCAGGAACACGCAGCCCGACACCGTGGCCTCGTCTTCGAGGACGGCGCTGTGAAATCGACGGCAGTACTCGACGTATCCGCGTACCTGGTCAGACGGGTGCGAGAGGTCGCGACCGGCGTGGTGAATGAGCGCCTCGCGCGGTCCGGGACGGTCACCGCGGGTGTTCCAGTCCTTCAGCTCCACGATGACGGCGGCAGGCTTCTCCTTGCCTCGGCCGAGAAGAACGACGTCGGCCCACGATGCCGAGGCGGGGAGCCGGTACTCGAGCGCGACGTCGCCGCTGCGCCCGCCCCCCAGGAGCAGGTGGAATTTCGCCAGCGCAGGATCGCGCAGGACGTCGGCAATCGCAGGCAGGGAGCTCTTCCACGCGCTCGCCTCCGCTTCGCCACGGCGGCAGGTTTCCGCCTGGAGACCCGTAACGAGACCGTCGAGATCGCTCTCCACACTCTGACGAAATTCCGCGACTTCGAGGAGCATGATCGTTGGATATCACGAGAGCTGCGCGCACCGCACGAGCCCACTCGACTTCCATCGTCCGGTCGCGTTGGTGTAGGCTCCGTCTCGCATGGGATCCGTCGACGCGTTGGGGCGCCTCGAACAGCTGCGGGCAGGGGCTGCGGAGCGCTCCCCGGACGTGCGCACCCTCGCGCGCTTCGCCTCGACGGCGCAGTGTCGGGTGGCGAACCTCGGCTTCGCCGCGCGGGTGGACTTCGACAAGCTTCTCCTCGGAACGCGCTTCGCGGCGCCGTTCGGCCAATCGCCCTTCGCGTTCCGCCGTGGGCTGGTGTTCGAGGAGCGGCTGCGCGCCGATGGCCACCAATCCCTCTTCGCCGCGCTCGGCGAGGCCCTGGGCCAGAATGTGGTGAGCCCTCGCCCGGTGAACCTTCGCGAGCGGATCGCCGGCGGCAAGAGGGGCATGGCCGCGCGTGCCACGGCGACGGAGGAGGTCGTGGCGGACGTCCTCAGCGGTCGGCGCGGAGCACCGAACCTCCTCGATGGCGCGGTGCTGACCCGCGAGGTGTGCGGCGTGCCGGCCTACTTCGAGGCAGACGCCGTGCTCGCGCGTGTCGGCGAGCCGTTGCACGCGGGCGAGATCAAGTCATTCCCGACGGTGGACGGGCAGGCCGACGCGGACAAGCTGGGCGCCGCCGTGGCGCAGGTCGCGATCTACGTCTTGCTCTTGCGCGAGCTCGCAGCGCGGCTCGGACGTGACGCCGACGCCATCTCAAACGAGGCGCTGATCATCACGGCCAAGAACACCGGCCTCCAGCCCGCGGTGATCCGAAAGCCCGTCGCCCGAGAGGTGCAGCGCGCGGCGCGCCTGCTCGCGGCCGTACCGAACGCGCCGGAGCTCGCGGCTTCCCTCTCGTCCCGCACCCCGACCTTCGGATCGGTGTCCGACCCATCCGCTCCGGCGGAAGCGAGGATCGAGCGCGCCGAGACGCTCCTCGAGCGTGTGGGCACCCACTACCAGCCGGAGTGTCTTGCGGCCTGTGGCCTCTCGCGCCTCTGCCGCCAGCGCGCCCATCGTTCCGGTTCACCGGACCGGATGGGCGCCTCGTTCACACGCCTCGTTCCTGGCGTGCCGTCACTCGACCGTCTCGGCGAGCTGGCCGCGGGCGCGCCCCCCAAGGCCAGCGAGGCCTCGGTCGCCGAGCAGGTTGCCCTCGCGGCACACCACCTCGACGAACTCGTGCCGGTGCCCGCACTCGTACGCAACCGCCGGAGGGTTCGCCAGTGAACTACCTCGACGTCGTTCTTGCGGCGAGGGCGAGGGCTGCGGGACGCGCCGTGCGTTCCGCGTCGGTGCGGCATCGGCACATCGCCGCCCGACCGCTCGCGATGGTGTTCTGGCAGCTCGGCGCCGAGCCGTTCACGGCCGCGGCGGTCGCGTGGGGGCACCGTCCCGATCGGCGCTCGATGGCCGTTCCCGGCGAGCCGCGGGACCGGACCCTGGCGTTCCGTGCGCTCTCGAGGGTCGCGGAGGAGTTCAACCCATGGTTCGAGTACGGCGCGGCGGGAGAAGGCGACCTGCCTCAGGTCGTGCTTCCGAATGCCGGGAATCTCGCGATGCTCGGGCGGCTCGGTCGGCGCCTCGCGTACCTGCCGACCACCGGTGAGCACGCCGCGAGCGACGAGCTCGTCCGCTTCGGACGGCACCTCCAATTTCTTCACGAGCACGCCCGGTACCCCGGCCAACAGTTGGTGCTCGTGCTCACTGACCTGCTGCGCACCCATTGGGCGACGGAACTCTCGCACCTCGAGACGCAGAGCCTGCCGGCGCTCGACGCCGCCATCGAGCCTCCGGCGAAGAAATCAGGGCACGAGGCCGCGTTCGCCGCCGAGCGCGTCGAGATCGGTCCCGCGCCCGGACATGACGACGACACGGTACTCTCGGGGCTGCTCGACACCTTCAACGCCGTCCGCGCGAAGTCGACGGACGAGAGCCTTGTGGCGCCGCTCCGGGGACCCATCGAGGCGCATTTCAGCGCACGCATCGACCGGGCGTGGCCCCTCGTCTGGCGGTGTCTCGACCGAGAACGTCAGCTCCTCGAGGGTGCTTCCGTCGCCGAGCGCTGGAAGACGGATGAGGCGGCGCTCGGTCGACACTTTTCTTGGGCGATCGCCAGCGGCCGGCCGTTGGCCACCAAGGACTCGAGCCGCGCTGCCGCGTGGAAGCTGCACTCGTGGGAGGCAGCCGTCGCGGAATTGGAGATGAACGAAGCGGTCGACGACCCGATGCGCATGATCCCGGCGCTCATGTCCGGGCGCGCCGTGCGCGGCAAGGTCATTGCCGTGGACCTCGAGAACCGTGTGCAGGGGGCGACGCGACGGATCCGACGACCCCTCGTCACCCTCGAAACCGACCAGCCTCTGACCCTTCCGAGTGACGTGGAACTCTACTGGAGCGGGGCTGCGAAGACCGCCGCGTATCAAATTCAGGAGGTGCTGCCGTCGAAGAAGAAGGGTTGCACGAGGCTCGTGCTCGAACACCAGACGCAGAGCAACGTCCCGCGGCCGGCCTCCGGCTCCATGGCGACCTTCTCGGTCTACGGGCGTTCGCCCCGCCCTCCGCTGATGCTCCCCGACCACGATCCGTGGACGCACACCGCGCCCGCGTCCTCTGCGAAGTCCGACGACATCGAGACCGAGGGCGAGAACCCATGAGCCCGTACGACGATGAGGTGGTCGCGCAGGCGGACGCCGTCGTGCGTGCCGCGATCGATGCCGTGCTCGCTGCGCGGCCGCGCGAGGCCGTGGTCGTGACGGCCCCTGCCGGCGCTGGCAAGTCCTACGCGATCGTCTCCGGGGTCGCCGCCGCGAGGTCCAAGGGCCTCCGGGTCGCCGTGGGTACGCCGACGAACGAACAAGCCCACGACCTCGTCCGGGCTCTTGCGAAGCGGCTCGCGCCCGAGCGGATCGCGTTCCTCCACGCGAAGCATCGTCCCTTTCCCGACGACCAGCCGCCGAAGAACGCCCGCCCGACGCATGATGCGCACGAGGCGTCGGTCGAGGCCATCGTCGTGGGCACGCTCAGCAAGCTGGCCGACGCCCATGCGCGAGGCGACCTCGCCCGCGTGGACCTGCTCTTCGTGGACGAGGCATACCAGGCCAACGCCGTGCAGTATTACGGCGTCGGCGACCTTGCGCCTCGGCACCTGCTCATGGGCGACAGCGGACAGCTCGCGCCGTTCTCCGCGGCCCCCGACGCCGACCGATGGCGCGGCCTCGCGACGGACCCGCTCTTGACCGCAGTGGAGGTCCTTCGGCGCCATCATCCCTCGACGCGGGAATTCAAGCTTCCGATCACGCGACGGCTCGATCCGCGGGCGCTGCCGGTGGTGCAGGCGTTCTATCCGGGACACCCCTTCAAGGCCGCGGTGAAGCACGGTGTCCGACGGATGGTGCTCGGGAAGCCGACCGCCGCGCGAGGAATGGCTGCCTTCGACGCGGTGCTCGATCACGCTGCCGAGCATGGATGGGCGCACGCCGAGCTCCCCGCGGGCGTCGTGCTCGCGGCGGACCCCGAGACCATCGCGGCGATCGTTCGGCTTCTGAAGCGCCTCGTCGAGCGCGGGGCGTTCGTTCGGAGCGAGCGCCGCGCGACGAAGGCGACCCTCCTCGCCAGCGACATCGCCGTTGCGGTGAGCCACCGTGACCAGCGGAGCCTCCTGCGCGAGGCGCTGGACGCCGTCGACCTCCAGGACGTGGTCGTCGACACCGCGAACAAGCTGCAGGGGCGTACCTTCGAGGTGCTCGTGGCGTGGCATCCGCTCGCCGGTCTCGACGGCACCGACGAGTTCCACGTCGACCACGGGCGCCTCTGCGTGATGCTGACCCGCCACCGTCACGCGTGCATCGTCGTCGGGCGCGCCAGCGACCGCGAGCTCGTGCAGGGCATCCCGCCGGCGAGTCCGAGCTACGCGGGCTACGACGCGAACCCCGCGATGGACGGGTGGTACGTGCACGAGGCCGTCTTCGCGGCCCTCGCCGACCACCGCCTGCCGCTGCCGGGCGGCACGGGAGCGCCGCGGAGGCGGTAGCGTCAGTCCACCGGCACGCGTTCTCGCATCACGCGACGCGTCGGCACCGGCGGTCGCGTCGGGGCGTGCGCTGCGCGGGGCGGCGCCGACGGTGCGGTGCGATGGGAAAGTGCACCCGCGTCCACGGACGTCGCCGACAACGTCGCGGGCGGAAGAGGAACCTCGCGCGCGACCAGCGGAACGGGGCCGGACGGCTCTCCGGGCGGGGGAGCCACTGCGGCGCGCATCGGGATCGGTGGCATCGGCACCGTACTTCGCCGCACGACGGTACCCGGCAGCAACGCCGCCGCCGCGACCAATCCCACGACGACGATCCCCGCGGCGATCCAACGCGCGTGCGACGGGAACGTCGGCGTCGTCGCGGGAGGTGGCGCCGCGGTTGGACGCAGCGTGGTCACGGCGTCGTCGGACACACGCTCGACGAGCAGCGGCGTGGTGGCGCCCGGAACGTCCACTGTGGTCGCGCCAGCGAGGTGCGCGTGCGACGCCCGCCATGTGGCTCCCTCCGGGACTTCGGCTTCGAGGGCTTGGAGGAACGCGCGCGCGTCCTGGAACCGTTCGCCCGGACGCATCGCGAGGGCGCGTCGAAGCACCGCCTCCCAAGGACCGACGTCGAGGCCGAGAATTCCGGGGGTCGGGCGCGTGGGCGACATCACCGCGGCGGTGAGCGCCGTCGCGTCTTCCCCCGCGATGGGCGCCAGGTCCGTGAGCACCTCGACCATCAACAACGCGAGGGCGTGCACGTCGGTCCACGGGCCCGTGCGGGTGCCCCCGAGTTGCTCCGGGGAGGCGTAGGCGAGGGTGAAGGCGCGCAGCGACGAGTGCGTTGCCGAGTGCCCCGAGGGCTCGGCCACCTCGCGCTCCATGGACTTGGCGATGCCGAAGTCGAGGAGCTTCGGCTCGATGCCGCCGCGCGTGCGGGCGAGCATCACGTTCGCGGGCTTGAGGTCGCGGTGCGCGAAGCCCTCGTCATGGGCTACGGCGAGCGCCGCGAACACCGGACGGAGCAGGGCGAGAGCCTCGGCGGGCGGAGCGCCGCCATGGCCACGCCGCGCGGAGAGGCGGTCTTCGAGAGACTCTCCGTCAATCCACTCGAGGACGATCCACGGCGCAGCCCCACCGGCCGGAAGCAAGCCCGCTCCGAAGTCGAGGACGCGCACGATGGCTGGGTGCTCCAGCCGCGCGAGGGTCTTCGCCTCGAAGACGAACTTCTGCAGGAACTCCCCGCGCGCCGCCTCCGGAAGCGTCGCTGGGGTCTTGAGCACCTTGATCGCGACGGGCTTCTCGAGGTGGCGGTGCGTTCCACGGTACACCACCGCGAAGCCGCCCTCGCCGATGACCGAGTGCACGTCGTACTTGCCGTCGAGACGGCCGCCGACGAGGGAGAAGAGGTCGGAGAGAGCTGAGGACACGGCTCAATTGAACTGTTCTATGATCATCGGATAGCTCGGCAAGACGGAAATCATACCGGTGCACCATTCTCCTGATGGGAGAATTTGAAATGATATTGAGTACATTGTTCCATATGTCAGATGAAAAAGCGAGAAGTCGCCTATTTGTAGCTGTTCGTCTGGCGGCGGAGAAACAATCATGCGAACGCGGTAGTTTCCGCCGCTCCCGCCATTGATTGATGCCAACGACGCTATTGGGTAAATTTTGTAGAATGCCGATGCGGATGCCGTAAAGCTATAAGAGAAAGCTGGGCCCGTCAGTGTAATCGCGGGCGTTGACAGCGACGCCGGACACGGGATGGAGATTTGGTCGACCGCCGTGCTTGTCGGTCGCCAAGGTCCGATGATGACCTGTCGTCCGGTCGAAGCCCGCGCCTCGAGTGCCGCCAGACGCGCCTCCAGGGCTCCTGCTGCCGCCGACGCCCGCGCGGACTCCAGGGCGTAGGGCACGGCGCCGAGCTTGCTGCGCGGAAATGTCGTCGCGTCGACCTGCACCTCCGCCCAGAGGTCGGCGTTCGCACGCACCGCGGACACACATGACGCGTCGAGCGCGATGCGAAACCGGCCCGCCGTGAAGGCCGTGCCGGGAGCCGTCGTCGTACACGTCGCGGTGCCGCCGGCAGCCATGTCCCAGAGCCGCACGGTGACGCTGCGGGTGCCTTCCACGGGCGTGCCGTGATCGTCGAGAAATCCGCCATAATACAGCGGATTCGCAGCAGGAACACCGTCGGCGTGGGCGCGTCCCAGACGGTACGCACCTGCCAGCGCGAGCGCCGCTCCGAGCCCCCACGCACCCGCCCGTCGAACGTCGACTTTCATGGAACCAAGCCCCCCGTCAGGCACAGCGTGCCGACGCACTCGCGTTGTCCCGACTCGAACCCGTGCTCCGAGAGGTGGAGCCCAGAGGACGTCACCGTCGGATCGGCCGCGGTGCCCACGCCCTGCACCCGCATCCTCATCGACCCTGTACCGCTGGCACCATCGGGCGCCGACCCATCCGCTGGCCGCGTCGCGCCGTCGCGGACGGCACCGTCGCGCAGGCCGCCGCCGTCCCGCGCGCGGTAGGTCCAATCGACATCCACGCACACTTCGGAGGCCATGGCGAGACAGAGCGCGCCCGCGGCCATGCACCGCGCGGGAGGGGTCACAGCGCCCCGCCCACCGTCAGCGCGAGACCGCCCGGCACCCTCATCGCGGACGGACGCAGAGGTTCGGGGCGTGAGCCCGTCGTACGGTCGATGACGAGCCATACGACCCCGGCCGCGAGGGCGGCGCCTCCGAGGCCGATCATGGCGTTCGTTCCAGCGGTGAACGATCGGGCACGGGCGTCGTCGTCGACGGTCGACGGATCACAGCCGCCTGCGTCACACCCGGCATCGCGCGACGCGATGGCGCTGCCGTGCAGCGCCCAGAGAACCCCCGCCACCACGAGCGATGCACCACCGAGGCCGCCGAGCAGCCACGGTGCGACGCTGTGGGCTCGAGGCCGGCCGATGTCGGGGATCACCGGGCTCATCGGGGCCGCGTCCACCTGCGGCGCCGAGGGGAGGACCGGCACGACCGGTCGCGGCGATGGCGCCGAGCACGTGACACCCACCGCGGCCGCCCCGCCCGCGGTGATGCGCACCGTCGTCGCGAAGCGGCACCCCGTTGCGTCGTCGGCGCGCACGTCGACGGTGCCGGGATCGACGGGGATCGGCACGCCCCACGCCGCTGCAGGGATCGTCCGATCGCCCACGAGCACGTGCAGCGCGACGTGGTCTGCGGGAACGTTCAGCGTGACGCGGGCCACGCGGGACTCGAGATCGTCCGCCAGTGCCCGGCAGTTGCGCTCGATGCGCTCCCGGTTGCGCAGCGTGGGGTCGCTGGTCGCGTCGGCGGCGCAGCGACGGGCGCGCTCCAGCCCCTCGACGAGGCGTCCGAGCTGCTCGTCCTCCTGTGCAACGAACAACGTCAGCGACGGGCTCGATCGAAGCTGCTCGGCGCGCAGGCCGTACTCTCTCGCGCGGGCATGGTCACCCGCGTCGCGGGCTCGATCGGCCTGCGCGACGAGCTCGGCGCGGAGCGCTTCGTGCGTGTCTTGCGCCGCGGCCGCGGCCGCGCAGGTCGCGACCATCACGGCCCACTGCGTCGCCATCCACCCCCGTTGCACCCCCCGTCGCATGGCGGCGCAGGGTACCGCGACGCCACCGGCACCGTCCACGGGATCGCCCCTCCGCGGCTGCGAAAGCCTGTGAATTGCCGTACGGTGGGGTGGTGACCGGGTACCATCGGAGTCGCGCGGGACGACGGGTCGGCACGACCCTCGTTTCGTGCGCGGTCGTTGCCGCGGTGGGGTGCGTGGACTCGGCGTGGGAATTCCGGGCGCGGGACGCCTCTTCGGTGCCGCCGGCGGACGCGCCTCGACGGGACGGCGCGGCCGTCGATGGGGCACGCGCGGACGCCGCCGTCCCCGACGCTCGCCCCGCCGACACCGGGTTCGTGACTCCGGACGCAGTGACCGTCGATCGGGCATCGCTCGACGGACCGAGGTTCGATGGGGGTGGCGACGCCGGCCCAGCGCTCGATGTCTCGGCGCTCGACGTCGCCTTCGACGACGGTGCGACGCCGGGCGATCCGTCGGCGCCGCGTCCTCGGTGGCCTCCGTCCGGATCGGTGGTCACCGCGCGACAGCCGGCCTTCAGCTGGATCTTGGCCGCGGAGACGGACGGAGCCCGAGTCGACGTGTGCCGGGAGCGGACGTGCGCCGCCGTGATCGCGACGTTCGACGCCGCTGGGAGCACCGGTACGCCCACGTCGCCGCTGCCTTCAGGGACGCTGTTCTGGAGGTTGCGCGGCCTCCGCGCCGGCGTGGCGGGCGCCGTCGCCGGGCCATCGTGGCCATTCATCGTGGCGTCGGCCGGTGCAGGGGCCGGATCGGCCAACGGTGCCGTGTTCGATGCAAACGGCGATGCGCTCGCCGAGATCGTCACCGGCGCGCCGGCTGCGTCGATGGTGCCCGGCGCCGTGCACGTCTTCGCCGGCAGCCGCTCCGGCGTGGCGACGGCGCCGACGACGACGCTCGTGGGCACCGACGGCGTCGGGACCCGCTTCGGCGACGACGTGACCGGCGCCGGAGACGTCAACGGCGACGGCTTCGGCGACCTCGTCATCGGCGCGCCGGGAGCCCTCAGCTCCGCCGGGCGGCTTCACGTGTTCCTTGGGAGCGCGTTCGGGCTCGAGGTGACGCCACTCGTGTCCGTCGGCGGTGACCTTGGAGCGGGCAGCGGCTTCGCGACGACCGTCGCGGCGGGCGGTGACATCGACGCCGACGGGTACGCCGATGTCCTCGTCGGGGCGCCGCTGGCGAGCGGTGGTGACGGGAGCGTCGAGGTCCACTGGGGCGGTCCCACCGGATTCCGTTCGCCGCAGACGCTACGGCCGCCGGTCTCGCTCGGGCAGTGGGGAGCCGCGGTGGCCGGCGCGTGCGACGTCGACGCCGACGGAGCGTCGGACCTCGTCGTCGGCGCCCCGCAGCAGAACGCGGCGTACGTGCTGCCCGGAGCCGCGAGCGGTGTCTCCGTCGGGGGCATGCGGGCGCTGTTGCGCGACGCCGGCGGTCCCGTAGGGTTCGGAGCGGCCGTCGCTTGCGCCGTCGATCTCGACGGCGATGGGTACGCCGACGTCTTGATCGGAGCGCGCGGCAACGGCAGTGGCGGCGCCGTCTATGTGTTCCGGGGCGGCGCAGCGGGCGTCTCGACCACGGCGGCGCGGGTGTGGACCGTCGCCGAAGCCTCCGGGGCGCTCTTCGGCACCACGGTCGCGGGGGTGGGCGACGTCAACGGTGATGGCTACGCCGACGCGGTGGTCGGCTCGCCGCACGGCGCTGCCGGGCAGGTTCACGTGTTCGTCGGCGCTGCGACGTTGCCGACGACGCCGTTCGTTTCGATCCCTGCGCCCTCCGGCAGCTCCGGAACCTTCGGCGACACGGTACGGATCGGCGGGGACGTCAACGGCGACGGCTACGCCGACGTGACGGTGGCCGCGAGCGCGGACACCGCCATTCCTGGGGTCGGTACGTACCCAGGGTCGGGCCGGGTCTTCGTGTATCTCGGAGGCGCGGGAGGAGTCGGCACCACGCCGTCGGTCACGATGCTTCGTCCGTTGATGGAGTTCGGGTTCTTCGGCGCCTCGCTCGCAAGGATGGACCGGCGAACCGCGTTCCCTGGCGGACCGGGGTGACGCCGAGAGAGCGAGGACTTGCTGCTCCCCTCAAGCCTTGTGCGGCTGCATCTCGAGCAGGTCGCCGAGCAGCCGCACGCCGAACGCGACGCGGTCCTCGGTGTCGAAGCGACCGTCCTCGGTCGCCTTCTGTGAAACGGTGGCGACCTGTCCGACGAACTCATACTTGTTCGGCACCGCCTCGAACGCGCCTGCATACGCCTCGTTCGTCGGCGCCGTCACCATGAAGCCCTGGGCGTGAGAAGCGATCGTGACACCGCTCGCGACGACTCGGAGCACGAGCGTCCACGCGCCCCGGTCCCACGGATTGGAAAGCCGGCCCGCCCACTCCGGCCGCGCGCGCACGGCCTCCCTGTGGACCGCCAAGAGCACGGGATCGCACGAGTACCCGTTCATCTGCGTCGCCGAGAGCAGCCGGACCGTGTAGCCCATGCCGTGTCCGCCGGTGTCGAAGACGCGGCGCGTGCCCCCGAAGTGCTCGTCGTATCTTACGAGATAGTAGCGCCAGTCGAGCTCGGAGACGCGCTCGTGCTCCGCGAGGTACGCGCTCGTCACGCCACGGAGCCGCTCGACGAGGGTCGCCTCGGAGCGCTGCGCGACCGCGTCGAGGAGCGTGCGTAGGGCGTCGCGGAGGTAGACGAAATCGCCGCGCCCCGTGCGCGTCAGGAGAACGCGCCAGCTCTCCGGCGTGTCCGCCCCGAACGTGGGACGTCCGGCGCTGTTGCGGTACGCGTAGTCGCCGCGCGCCAGCAGCGCGCGACGCGCCGGCTCCACCGGCATCCCGTTCATCCCCGAGAAGATCTCCGCGAACGCCGTGGCGCGAACCGCAAAGCGCGGGTCCGCGACGTCGATCACGCCGACGCAGCCGCGGAGCAGCGGGTGGTCCTCGAGCCGCGCGAGGGCCTCGGCGAGCGCGGCGGGCCGGGTTGCGGAGAGGTACTTCGACACCTCTTCGTGCGCCTGCACGCGGCGGAACGACGACGTCGTGGGGTCGAGGCGGCCGTCGACGATCCACCGCTCGGTCTCGCGGAGGAGCGCGGGCATGCGCGCCTCGGTGATGTCGTCGGAAGAGTTGAGGAGCAGGTTCCGGAGCACGCGGACCCGCGCAGGAAAGTCGGCGGTGCCGCGGCCGCGATGGACCAGCACGGCGAACAGCAGGAGCGTCTTCCAGAGGGAGAAGGCGTTCGGATCACCGAAGTGCGCGCAGCACCCTAGGAAGAGGTCGACGTCCTCGAAGAGCGCGACCTTCCCGGGCTCGTGCGTCGTGTGCGTGAAGTGCGTTCCGAACCACCCCGGCACGTCCTCCGGCCCCCAGGTGTCGAACGCGGACTCCAGGAACTGCAGGTTCTCGCGTGCGCGCGGGCTCGCTGCGCCGAAGGCGGCGCGCGCGTTCTCCAGGTCGTCGTCGCCGACCCGCACGTCGCCAGGGCGGAGCACCACGTACGTCGCGAAGCGGAAGTACCGGAGATACCGCTCGTCGATGGCGTGACGGGCGTCGCGCACGCGCCACAGCAGGTCCGTCCACGCGCCGTCGAGCTTGCGGTCCACCGCCTCGTGGCGATCGGGCGCGGCCACCTTCAGCAGCGCCCCGAACTCGGCCTTGAACAGCTCGAACGGCGTCAGCGGACGACCGCGCGAATTCATCTTCACATACAGGTCGTCGCTCAGGCCGTACTCCGACAATTGGACGAAATCGAAGGCGATCGCCGGGCTCTTGGCGTCGACGAGGCGCTCCCACGCGGCCGCGCAGTCGGCGTCCTTGAACAGGGCGTGGAGGGCGTCGAGAACGACCAGCATGCCCGCGATGGTCGGGTCGTGCCTCCACCCGCCGGCGAACCACGGCTGGTCGCGGAGCCATTCCGATACCGAAGGGACTGCTTCGGACGACGAAAACGGGCGCTGCCGGATCAGGGTCTCGCAGAAGCGCCGCGAGCTCTCGCGGGTCTGGAAGGAGAGCTTCGGCACCTTCACGTGGACGCCGTCGGGGAGCTCGAGGCGCGCCGACAGGTACCAGTGAAGCAGGAAGAGCGTCGTCAGACGCTGCTGCCCGTCGAGCGGAACGAGCGTGCGACCGTTGATCTCCCCGTAGACGAAGTCGAGGACCACCGGCGGACCGCCGGTCAGCGCGCGGTGCAGCACGGCGAGAAAGCGATCGCGAATGCGGCAGGACTCCGCATCGGGGCGACCCTGCGCGTAGTCGCGCTGGAGCATGGGGATCTCGACGCGGCCGACGGTCGCCGCAAGTCCCTTGTACGACGTCAGGCTCATCGGTCCTCCTCCGCGGCGGGCTGCAGGTACGAGCCCAGGGTCTCGACCATGGTTTCCAGATACGACTCGCGGTCGGCCGCGCTCCAGAACTGGAGATGCTGGTCCTCCGCGGGTGTGTAGTACTTCAGGAACGCGCGCCGCGTGCAGATCGGGATGTACGCGCCCTGCCGGTCCTTCTCGAGGAGGATGCGGCGCTTCACCGCGAACGCCGCGTTGCTGAGCGCGGCGTTGATTCCGCCGGGGAGCAGCGCCAGGTTCGCGAGTCCGTGCAGCGTCGCGCGATCGTCGGCGGCCTCGAAGCGGGCGAGGGCGCGCCGCGACAGGTCGTCGAAACGCGCCTGCGTCAGCGAAGGGAGCGCCTCCGCGATCTCCGCGGCGAGGGTCGAGTCCACCGCTGCGTCGGGTTCGGTGCGGTGGAGCCCGCGGAGCGCCTGGGCGTGTTCGACGAGCCAGGTCCGCCACTGCGCCTCCTTGCGGTAGCCCAGGTCACCCTGCGCGTGGATGTGCTCCAGCGACCACCGCTCGCGCTTGTGGGCGTCGAAGGGGTACCGCTCCGTCGCGTCGTGCGAGGCGAGGGTGCTCTCGACGTTGAAGAGAAGCAGGGCGCCCGCGCACTTCGCCGGATGCTGATCGTAGGTGACGTCCCGGATGTCGCTCTCGGAAAGGCCCAATCGAGCGCGAATCTTCGCGCTGAGCGATGCGGCGAAGGCGTGCTTCGTCGTCGCGCGGGCCTCGCGGACCAACGCGCCGAGCACGTCCTTCTTCGGCC